>CBFHXO010000027.1:23101-28776 GCA_965659815.1 Pseudomonadales bacterium | reverse complement strand
TCAGCCGCCGAGTACCTCATATACCGTCCTCCCCATCCCCGAGCACGCTTTTTTTAAGCAAGCGATTCTCTATAACCACTTCGGCCAGCGTTTCTTTTAAGGCGGCTGTTTCGTTGCGCAGGTCTTTGACTTCGTCGGAAGTGGCCTCGCGGACAGTATCACCTGACAGGCGTTTCTTGCCCGCCTCCAGGAAGTCCTTGGACCCGAGATAATACACGTTCGCATTAATGCCTTCGCGACGGCAGAGCTCAGCGATACTGTCCTCGCCGCGCAAGCCTTCCAGTACAATGCGGATTTTCTCTTCTGACGAATAGCGTTTACGCGTAGCGCGACGAATGTCACGCACGGTTTTCTCAGCACTCGGTTTTCTGGGCATCATCATTTCCTCTTTGGGTAAACGATGAACCAAAACCCTCTCTTATTCAAACAACCAATCGGGTCCAACTAGGGCTGACGGGGTACAGGATAACAAAAATGTGCCTAACGGTGCGGTGCCTGGCGGGTTCATCCCATATCTCTATATTTCTGCACGGGTGGTAAATGAAAAAACTGGGCTAAATACTTTTATCGATTTGTTACCGCACATTAATTTGATTGATAATTTTCACTATGCACGTAATATGTTGTTGCCTGGCGATATTGCCGACCCTTACTCAGTAGAGTTTATTGTTTCTCCACCAACCGATAAGGATCTGGCTTTGCATCACGATTGGATGGATCGCTATGGTGAGCAGTTGGCCAGTTCGGTAAGATACCAGTATCGGCAAGTTGATTTTCAGGCGATTGCTAAGGCTAGCCGACGATAAGGAAATTTATCTGGTTAAAAGCCTATTTTTTCATCGTCCTACAACTTTTCTACAAAGATTCAAGCAATATAACCCGCCGCTGCCTACCGAAGGCATTTTCGTATACTGAAACAAAGAGTTTATGGTTTTGTTTATGTTTTACCGGTTTGATTTTATGAAAAGCCTTTTTTTCGTAGCGATACAAATATTTTGTTTTGTGCTGCTGTTTCGAACGCAACCGACGCTCGCGCATATTGAAGAAGTTGAAGTGGTTGCCGCGCGCGAAAACCAGATTGGCCAGGGCGTATCGGCATCTAGCGGTGTTGTGGGTGGCGATGAGATTCAACTTCGTGCCCTGCAACGCACTGGCAGTGTGCTCGAACTGGTGCCGGGTATGGTGGTGACCCAGCACAGTGGGACCGGCAAAGCTAACCAGTATTTTTTGCGTGGCTTTAATCTCGACCATGGCACCGACTTTGCTACATCTATTGATGGCATGCCGATTAATATGCGCTCGCACGGTCACGGCCAGGGCTATACAGACCTGAACTTTATCATTCCCGAGGCAATAGAGAAGGTGGCCTATAAAAAGGGTGCCTATTACGCCGAGGTGGGTGACTTTAGTGGCGCCGGTAGCGCTGAGTTCTTTACCCGCTCGAGATTTGATAACAGCGGTGCAGACAGCGGCAGTGTTGGGCTGGAAGCGGGTGAAGATGACTACTATCGCGCTCTGGTTCTGGCCGATTTTTCTGCGCTCAATGGCCAGTGGTTTATCGCCACAGAACATCACAAAAACCAGGGGCCATGGACAGATATCAGCGAAGATTTGAATAAGCATAATCTATTGATGAAACACCAGCGCAACTGGCGCGGCGGTGAACTGGATTTTGCGTTAATGGCCTATGATAACCATTGGAATAGTGCCGATCAGATACCGCAACGCGCTGTGAATACCGGTTTAATTGATGAGTTTGGATCGATAGATACTACAGTGGGTGGTGAAGCCAGTCGCTACAGCTTAAGCGCGCAGTGGCGGACGCCGCATTGGCAGGCAGGTCTTTATGCAATTCGTTCGGATTTAAATCTTTGGTCTAATTTCACCTATTTTCTCGAAGACAATGTTAACGGCGACCAGTTTGAGCAAGTGGATAGTCGGGTGATTTACGGCGGCACGTTGAGACATGAAAAACACCTTCAGCTTTTTAACCGGCCGGTGACATTGCGCCTGGGTAGTGAGCTGCGCTATGACCGCATTCGCGATGTGGGTTTATTTAGCAGCCGTGACAGGCTGCGGTTGGGCGCTATTCGACGCGACAGCATTAATGAGGCCAGTGTGGGTAGCTATAGTGAGGCGAGCATGGCAATCAGCGATCAACTCAAAGCGGTTGTGGCTGTTCGCTACGACTACTTTGATTTTGAAGTTGACGATAAAGCCGGGGTAAATATTAACGGCAGAGATCTATCGGTCAATGGTGGCGATGAGAATGATGATAAATGGTCGTTTAAAGCCGGGCTGATTCATAACATCAATTCCGAGTGGGAGTTGTATGGCTCGCTGGGGCAGGGCTTTCACTCCAACGATGCCCGCGGCACCACTATTCGAATCGACCCGGATAGCGGTGACGCAGTTGGACGTGTTGATCCGCTGGTGGCCTCGTTTGGTTACGAGCTGGGTCTGCGAGGTTTTATCAGTGATCGTATCAATCTGTCGCTTGCCGCTTGGGAGCTAGAGCTTGATAGCGAATTATTATTTGTGGGTGATGCGGGTAATACCGAAGCCAGTGGTGCGTCGGAGCGCGAGGGTATAGAGCTTACCGTTTACTATAGACTCAGTGAGAGTTTAACCGCCGATTTAGAGTACGCTTACGCTGATTCTCAGTTTAAAAACACTGAGCCTGGTGTTGGTGATGATATTCCCGGTGCGATTAGTGAGGTTGTACAGGCGGGTTTAAGCGTTGACATGTCGTCTGGCTGGTTTGGTAGTTTGCGCTTGCGTTACTTTGGCGATCGACCATTAGAAGACACCGGCCGGGTGCGCTCGGATAGCAGCACCGTTGTAAACTTACGTGCGGGTTATAAATATGAGCAGTGGTTATTTAAGCTGGACGTGCTGAATCTGCTCGACAGCGACGATCACGATATCGATTATTTTTATGAATCGCGGTTGGCATCTGAGCCGGCGGGCGTTGAAGATATCCACTACCATATTCTCGAACCTAGAACGGTACGCTTAGGTGTTGAATATACGTTTTAAGCGTTGTTTTAAGCATTTTTTTAAGTATTGCTGCTTACTGATTGCGTAGCTGACTAAACGTGTTGGGGTAGTCGCGCCAGTAAAATTGTAAGTCGGACTCTTGCCAATGCTGGTAGATATGCGCCCAGCTAAGTTCGTCGATGCGCCAGCCATGATGCGGCTCCAGATTGGTAATAAAGACTGGCGCGCCGTAATCGCAAAATCGCGTATCAACGCTAATGCGCACCGCGGTATCACAGGTATTGGGCTCGGCTTTATGAATACAGCAAGAGTGAAAGATAATCACATCGCCTTGCTCAACATCTGAAACATGCCATTGGGTTTCATGGTCAAAAATTTCGCATTGCACACCACCCACGCCGTCGGCGGTAAATACTTTTCTCACCCCTTGCTTATGAGAGCCGGGTAAGAGTTTTAGTCTCCCCATGCCTTTCTCTGCATCGTGCAGCGCTACCCACATGCCCGCCATGGTAGGGCCGGCCTGATGTGAGTGCGCATCCTGATGAGGCGGGGTTTCATAGCCCAATTTTTTTGGCGTAGAAATTCTGCCCATTTTCATCGGGTAAACAAAGGGTTTGTCGCCCACCAGAATTTTCATTAACTGCTGTGAGTCGGCCTCATGAAAGAAATTGTGAAATTCGTATAGCGACTGAATTTTTGGATAAACTTTATCCCACACCGGGTCGGTTTCAAAAAAAGGCTCACCTTTTAATACTGGCAGCCCGAGCGTGTTATCGTATTCAATATGCGGTGATAAGCAACCCAGAATTTTATTGAGCAGGTCATCGCATTTATCACTGGCAATAGCTTTTTTAAAATAAAGGTAACCGTACTGCTGAAAGCGCTGTTGCAAAATCGTATTGCTTTCATCTCGGCGAGAAACAACTAGCGGTGCATCACTTTGCGCTACTGGCTTTGATATTGATTCGATTACAGAGCTATTCATTAACAGGTATCAAACACTCGGTTACTATTTAAAATCAGCGGCGCTATGACGTTCGGGTACGCGCTCTTGTTCCGGCCCCCACATACGATTGACGCGCTTGCCGCGTTTAACCGCAGGGCGCTTGGCAATTTGATTGGCCCAACGCACCACATGGGTATAAGAGTCTACGGCTAAGAATTCTTTGGAGTCATACAGTCCTTCGGTTACCAACGCGCCATACCAGGCATAGATAGCCATATCGGCAATGGTGTATTCATCACCACACATATACTGACGGTCGGCCAGATTTTGATTAATTACATCCAGTTGCCGCTTCACTTCCATTGCAAAACGATCGATACAGTACTCGATTTTTTCTGGTGCATACGCATAAAAATGACCAAAGCCGCCGCCCAGGTACGGTGCGCTACCCATTTGCCAAAATAGCCAAGACATACACTCTGCGCGTGCGGAGGGTTCAGTCGGAAGAAAAGCATCAAATTTTTCTGCCAGATAAACCAGTATCGCGCCCGATTCAAAAATGCGTGTGGGCGGCTTGGTACTGTAATCGACCATGGCCGGAATCTTGGAGTTGGGGTTAATCTCGACGAAACCGCTGTTAAATTGATCGCCCTCAAGAATGTTGATCAGGTAGGCATCGTAGTCTGCTCCTTGCTTACCCATTTCAAGTAATTCTTCCAGTAAAATAGTGACTTTAACACCGTTGGGCGTCGCTAATGAGTGAAGCTGGAGTGCGTGTTCACCCCGCGGTAGCGCTTGCTCTTTAATCGCACCGGCAACCGGACGGTTGATACTGGCAAAGCGGCCGCCGCTTTCTGCATTCCACTGCCAGACCTTGGGTGGGGTATAACTTTGCTCTGTGCTCATTATCCAATCCTTATTGTGAGTATTAACACGGTGTATGCCTAATGATTTGATTCCCCGCGAGCAAGTGATTGCGTTGAGGTAATTGTGTTGACTACTCGCTAGCGCTTATGATTCACGGCAGTATAGAGCTTTTTTATTTTTCACAATATAACTTTTAATTACTTTTACTGACTTTAAATGGCTTTGTCCATTCGCTCAGGTCAATATTACTGGCCGATCGCGTCGTAACATAAACTACGAGGAAAATTCCATGGCTGATGAAGTTCTGCAATCCGCTGAAGGCGGTATTCTAACGGTTACGATTAACCGCCCCGAAGCAAAGAACGCGGTTAACCGTGCAGTTGCCGAAGGTATTACTGCTGCGATGGATGAGCTGGACAGTAATAATGATTTGCAAGTGGCGATATTGACCGGGGCAGGTGGCACCTTTTGTGCGGGTATGGATTTAAAAGGCTTTTTGCGCGGTGAAAACCCGGTTGTTGAGGGCAGGGGCTTTGCCGGCCTGGTTGAGTCGTTGCCGAAAAAACCGCTGATTGCTGCGGTTGAGGGCTATGCACTTGCCGGCGGTTGTGAATTGGCCGTGTCATGCGACATGATTGTTGCTGCCGATAGCGCCAAGTTTGGTATTCCGGAAGTTAAGCGCGGATTAGTTGCAGCTGCCGGTGGTTTAATTCGGCTGCCCAGGCAAATACCGTATCGCATTGCAATGGAGTTGGCGTTAACCGGTGACCCGATTACTGCGCAGCGTGCGCAGGCCCTGGGTTTAATTAATGATGTGGTTGAAACCGGTGGTGCATTGGCTGCGGCACAGGCGCTAGCTGCG
>CBFHXO010000027.1:0-23091 GCA_965659815.1 Pseudomonadales bacterium | reverse complement strand
CGTATCACTGCCAATGGCCCGTTGGCAGTGGCTATTAGTAAGCAAATTATCTCGCAGTCGCGCGGCTGGGCTGATGATGAAATGTTTGCAATACAGCAAGAGATGGCGATGCCGGCGTTTGTAAGTGAAGATGCAACCGAGGGTGCGGCGGCCTTTGCGGAAAAACGGGCGCCTAACTGGAAAGGTAAGTAGGTGATTTAAAGGTAAGTAGCTGATTTAAATAAGTACGACGATTAAATTTGGGTCGTTGCTGTTGCGTTTGCTGCCCGGGAATAAGACTAGGTAATTGATCTGAGAATTGCTAGCGATTACCCCAGATTTTAGCTACCGCGCGGTCGTTACCCAGTGCCCCCACAATCAGGCACGCCAGCCCAACGGTACCAAATACGATGCCGGGAAATAAATAACTCATGCCGCTGCCCTCGGGTGCCAGCAGAAATACCGCAGTGCTGAGAGCGAGAAATAAAAAGGACATAACCAGTAGTATTTTGCGATTTAGCGGTTTATAGACATACGGTTCGTCACCGCTTTCGAAAGGTTTTAATATTGGTGAACAAAGAGTTCTTAGTGTTTCTTTCATTGATGTTTTTACTCGCTTTTATTAGCCCTGTTTTGCAAATAATGCTCAGCGTTGGTGCTTTTGACTCGTGAGCACTTATTTCTCGCGAAAAGAGCGGTTAAGTATACTGAATGTGATGGCTCGAAAGCCATACAGTTGTTATATGTGGTCAATAATAATGTGCACAGCTAAACGCTTATGTCTTTGACAGCCAGATATTGTCTATTTATGCTCAATTCATTGCTTGGAAATGTCCACTAAAATAAAAACCATGGAGAAATTCGCATGGAGTTTGTGATCAGTTTTGATATGAGGGCGCCTGATTTTGCTGCGCCAGTGAATGATTTGTACACGGCCGCGTTGGATATGAGCGCCTGGGCCGACGAAATCGGTTTTCAATGTATTGGCCTTGGTGAACACCATGCCTCGGACGACGGTTATTTACCCTCGCCAGTGCCTTTTGCTGCAGCAATTGCCGCGCGCACCCGGCAAATAAAAATTCGCTCCAACGTGTTACTCGCACCGCTTTATGAGCCGGTCAAACTGGCAGAAGATCTTGCCGTTGTGCAGCTTGTTAGCGGTGGTCGGCTGGAGATTGTGATCGGTGCAGGTTATCGCCCCTACGAGTTTCATATGTTTGGCAAGCGCCGCGAAGACCGTAAAGCCCTTTATATGAATACCTTTGAGGTGTTGCGAAAAGCCTGGTCTGGTGAGGAGTTTGAATATGAAGGCCGCAAGGTGCGCGTGACACCGACTCCCAACCCAAAGCCACCATTGTTACTGGGAGGCGCTCACCCTGCGGTAGCAAAACGTGCGGCCACAATAGCCGATGGCTATTACCCACCGGGCGGTGAAAACTGGGATATCTTTCGACAGGCATCTATCGATTTAGGTAAACCCGACCCTGGAGCCAGTGCATTTCCGTTAGGCCCTATATTTACTTACGTTTCAAATAACCCCGACAAAGATTGGGAACAGATCGCTCCCCATGTCGCCCACTGTGTGCAATCCTATAGCGAGTGGACCGTAGAGGCCTACGGCAAAGCTGCAGGCCCGTTTGCCGCCAACGTCGACCCCGACGATTTGCGCAAAAGCGGTGCCTATCAGGTGTTAACACCCGAACAGGCAATACAAATGATTTTGTCGCTGGGGCATGAGCGAACATTTATCTTGACACCTTTGCTTGGCGGTCTGGACCCAGAGTTTGCCTGGCGCGGCTTAAAACTGTTTGAAACCGAAGTTTGGCCCCATGTGAAACAGCTGGCGGCGCCAAGGTATTTTTCGCTTTAGCACAATTTTGCTTATTGGGTTGCTTGGTAGGGTGATAGCTTGGTAGCGTGGATAGGTTGATAGATCGAGTGGATGCCCGCCAGGCAATAGCAACCATCATTTAGTTAATGTGCGCTATTTTTCGTTAATAGACTTGCGACAAAGCGAGCGCGCATATAGAGCCAGACCCGTGGCGAATGCAATATAAATAGCACTGCCCAGCGCGAGCACTTCAATACTGATACCACGATCAATGAGCCAGCCCATCGCAAAAGGCGCTATTGCCGAGGCGAATGCAGTAAGCGCCGAGGTTAGCGATTTAATTGCACCAAGGTGCTGACTACCATACATGTCCGACCAGAACGGTCCCGAGATCGTGGTCTGAACCCCGGTGGTAATGCCCATTAAAAATAAGAACCCCGCGCCCGCACTAATATGTGACGAGCTGGCAAGCAATAGCAGACCTAACGCTAAGGGTAAGGCGACAAACGGTACAATCCGAATCGTACCTATCTTATCGATAACCACACCAGTAACCAGCTTGGCAATAATCGAAACCGACGCATACATGGCAAATAAACTGCCCCAGGTGATTAACGACCAGCCTTTGCCCTCAACCCAGTGAACCTGATGAAAAATAAAGCCAGTAAACAACATTACCTGAGCCATAAATGCAGGTAGAAACAAGTAGAAGCGTTTGTCATGGAGCACTTCTTGCCGCGTCCATTGCTTTTTGATTGATGCTGGCGGTGGTTGGTCCGGGCTTTTATGGGGGGTGAATGCAATGCTGTCGAGGTAGCGCTTGTGCCGAAGTGAATGCGTGTTTAATAGCAGCCATACCAGGGGCATAACCAGCAGCAACAAAACACCACTGCCCGCTTGTAGGGTAAGTCGCCAGCCAATCATGGCAATCATAAACAGAACCAGCCCTGGCATGATCGCCTCGGCCAGGTGATAACCCATACCACTAAGCGCAGTGGCTTTGCCTTTATTGCTCTCGAGATAGCGCACCATTGCGGTTGAGGCGGTGAGCATCATCAGGCTTTGGCCAAATTGGCGCAGTAAAAAAAACGCGATAAACAGCAGTGCCGCGCTGTTTATCAGCGACAGCGATAGCGTGCTTAGCGACAGGATAACAATTATCGTGCAGGCAAAACGGCGCAGCGGGATACGGTCGACCAGCGCTCCCGACCAGACAATCACTGCGGCGCTAAGCAGCGTTGCTACTGAGTACAGGCCGCCAAACTCGCTATGCGAGAGCGCCAGTTCGTCGCGAATCGCGCCACTAAATAGCGAAATAAAAAAGGTCTGCCCGGGGGCTGACCAAAATGTCATCAGTAAGCCGAATAGCAACAGACGCCATTCGGCCTTTATCAGCGTTTTCATTAGGGAATCTATAGTGTTTGCGAAGCCAGCCTATTGTCGCATATCCCCGCTGCCGCTCGCCTTGTCTTTTCCTGTGTGCAATTTGGTAAATAATGAAATTTAATGACCGTTATGGCTGATTTAGCAGGTAAAATGCTAGCTCTGTTCAGCGTGTCTATGTCAGTGTGTAAGTCTGTCCTTTCGTTATCGTTGGAGTGTATTAGTGTCAAATATTATTGACGGCAAGCAGTTTGCCGATGATTTATGTGAAAAGCTCAAAGCAGAAGTCGTGCAATTGCAAAGTGAGCACAATTTGCTGCCTTGTATTGCCGTTGTGTTGGTCGGCGAAGACCCCGCCAGTCAAGTATACGTGCGCAATAAAGTTAAGCGCTGTGAGCAGTTGGGTATCCGCTCCATTGAGCATCGGCTCGGTGCCGATACCAGCGAGGCTGAGTTACTCGCGTTAATCGAGCAGTTAAATAACGATGTGGCCGTGCATGGCATTTTGGTGCAGCTGCCGGTGCCCGACCAGATCGACGACAAAGCCGTACTTGCCGCTATTGCCCCGGCCAAAGATGTCGACGGTTTTCATATTGAAAATGTTGGCGCGTTGACGGTTGGCGAAAATCAAATGGTGCCCTGTACGCCACTGGGCTCGCTAATGATGCTGCAAGATCGGCTGGGTGATTTAAGTGGCAAGCATGCCGTGGTGATTGGCCGCTCGAATATTGTTGGCAAGCCTATGGCATTGCTGCTACTGCAACAAAGCTGTACGGTAACCATTGTGCATTCGCGCACCAAAGATATCGAAAGCATTTGTCGCCAGGCCGATATCCTGGTGGCAGCAGTGGGTCGCCCGCGCTTTGTTCAGGCCGATTGGGTGAAAGACGGCGCTGTAGTTATTGATGTTGGCATTAACCGTATTGAAGAAGACGGTAAAAGCCGTTTGGTGGGCGATGTTGACTTTGATGCCGTACAGCCTAAGGCGGTAGCCATTACGCCAGTACCTGGGGGCGTGGGGCCAATGACCATTGCCTGCCTGATGTATAACACGGTTGCTGCGGCAAAAATGCAAAACGGCTTGCCTGTCTAAGCGAAGCGCATTCTCCGCAGTGTAATCCGCAGTGTAAATAGAGGTTACGCCTATGAGTGATTCCGTAAAATCAGCCGTTGGCGGCGGCGTTAAGAAAATACTGTACACGCTGCAAACGGTGAATCGCATTGGTTTAAACCATTCGGCCAAGGCATTAACGTCAAAAAATACCTGTAAAGCCTGCGGCCTGGGTATGGGCGGCCAGCAGGGGGGCATGACCAACGAGCAGGGCGACTTCCCCTCGGTCTGTAATAAAAGTGTTCAGGCCCAGTCTACCGATATCCAGCCGCCCATTCCTGCTCAGCTGTTTCAGCATAATTTAAACGAGTTTAAGCAGCTGAGTGCCCATGAGCTTGAACATTTGGGTCGCTTAAATACGCCGCTGTTCAAAGCTAAAGACAGTGATCATTTTCAGCCCGTAGACTGGGACTGGGCAGTCGATCGCGCGGCGGGTCATTTTGCCAATACAGCCGCCGAGCGCAGTTTTTTTTACTCTTCTGGCCGCTCGTCAAACGAGGCTGGGTTTATTTTGCAATTGCTGGCCCGCAGCTACGGCACTAACAACGTCAATAACTGTTCTTACTATTGTCATCAGGCCACGGGTGTGGGGCTGGCGCAAACCATCGGCACGGGTACTGCAACGGTTGAGTTGGCTGACCTCGATGGTTGCGATGTGATTTTTGTGATTGGTGCCAATCCGGCATCGAACCATCCACGCTTTATTCACAAGTTACAGGCTTGCCGTGCGCGTGGCGGCAAAGTGATTGTCATCAACCCGGCCAAAGAGCCTGGCCTGCTGCGCTTTGCCCTGCCAAAAAGCCCGAAGTCATTAATTATTGGTGGCGATGAAATAGCGTCGCATTATTTGCAGCCCAATATTGGCAGTGACCTGGCGGTATTTAAAGGTCTGGCCAAAGCGATTATTGAATCTAACGCCACCGCTATGCCGTTTATCGAGCGGCATACCGAAGGTTATCCGGCGTTTTTGGCCGATATCCAGGCCACCGACTGGAATGCGATAGAGCAACACTGCGGGATCGATCGGCAAAGCCTGTGTGAGGTTGCCGACGTTTATGCCAGTGCGCAAAACGCCGTTTTTGCCTGGGGTATGGGTATTACCCATCATCGTCATGGTGTTGAAAATGTCGAGTATATTTCTAACCTTGCCTTATTGCGCGGAATGATAGGTAAGCCCTATGCAGGTTTGCTGCCATTGCGCGGCCATAGCAATGTTCAGGGTATCGGTACCATTGGCGTAAAGCCGGTACTGGCGAATGAAGTGCTGGCAAAAATGCAGGAAACGCTGGGTGTGTCGCTACCCGATACCAAGGTTTCACCCGGGCTCGATACATTGGCCTGCCTTGAGGCAGCCGATCGAGGTGAGGTCGACGCTGCGTTGGTTATGGGCGGCAATTTATATGAAGCGACTCCAGATTCAAGCTGGGCCGAAGAATTATTGGATAAAATTGCCTGCAAGTTGTTTTTGACCACCACATTAAATAAGGGGCATATCTGCGGCCACGATAATAGCGAAGCGATTATTCTGCCAGTGACGGCCCGCGATGAGGAGCCAGAGCCGACCACGCAAGAGTCGATGTTTAATTATGTGCGCTATAGCGATGGTGGTATTAATCGGCTCGATAATGTTCGCTCCGAGGTTGATATCCTGACCTCGCTGGCAACGCAATTGTTTGCTCGGCTAGATGAAAACGCAGCGGTTGATCGCGTTGATTTTCAGGCCTTTCGTTCACATAAAACCATTCGCGAATCGATCGCGCAAATTGTGCCTGGCATGGAAGATCTGCAATCGATTGACGTGGCCAAACAGGAGTTTCATATTCGCAATCGCTTAATGCATTCGCCAGAGTTTAAGCGCGATGGCGGTCAGGCTGCTTTCGCGGTGCACCCATTGCCAGCGTCGGTTGCAGATACCGATTTTCCCATTCGGTTGATGAGTGTGCGAAGCGAGGGGCAATTTAATTCAATTATCTATGAAGAAAAAGATAGCTACCGCCAGGTCGACCAGCGCTGGGCGGTAATGATGAACCCGCAGATGATTGCGGGCTTGGGGATTCGCGCGGGCGATAAGGTAGACATTGTTTCGGCTGTGGGCGAAATGAAAGCCGTGACGGTTTATCCTTTTGATTTGCCCGATAACGATATTATGGTGTACTACCCCGAAGCCAATGTGCTGATTGGCCGCGAGCGTGATGCGCGCAGTCAAACGCCGGCATTTAAATCGGTTAATGTCAACGTGCTGGCTGCAGGGCGAAACTAAGCTACACGGATTAGATGCGATGAAAAAGCGTTACATCACTGCCAGTGAGTTACTTAAGGAGTCGTTTGCGCTGGCAATTAAAATACTTGAAAGTGGCTTTCGTCCTACGTTTATTGTGGCGGTATGGCGCGGTGGTACGCCGATTGGTATTGCCGTGCAGGAAGTGCTGGATGTCTGTGGCGTGAAAGCCAATCATATTGCTATTCGTACCTCCTCATATAAGGGTATTGGTGAGCGTGAGCGCGAAGTGAGCGTGCATGGCCTGGGTTATGTCGTTGAGAATATTCGCGACACCGATAGTCTATTGATTGTTGACGATGTTCACGACAGTGGTTTAAGCGTTGCCGAGCTAATTCATCAAATTCATACGCGCTGCGGCAGACATGTGCCGGAAGATATTAAAGTCGCAACCGTTTACTACAAACCCGGCATGTCTAAAGTGAATTCGGTGCCTGATTACTATATGCAAGAGACCGATGATTGGCTGGTGTTTCCCCATGAGCTTGAGGGTTTGTCGCGGCAGGAGCTAATGGCAGAGAAGCCCGAAATTGCCCATATTGTTGATCAGTTGCAAAAATATATTAAAACCTGAAACTGATTTAAGCCGCCAGCGCATTAATATAAGCCTGCATGGCCTGTGTCAGGCCAATATCCAATGAATCTATTGTTAACGCGTGACCAATAGAGACCTCTAACAAATGAGGTAAGTGGCGATACTGCGGCAAGTTGTGAAGATTTAAATCATGGCCGGCGTTCACGCCTAAACCAATGCGGTGCGCGTGCTCGGCGGCTTTGCAATGTTGTTGAAAAATTTTCTCAGCTTGCTGTGGTTGATCAATACAGGCATCGGCATAGGGGCCGGTGTAAAGTTCGATACGGTCCGCGCCAATATCTCTTGCTCGGCTAATCTGGTCCAGGTCGGGCTCCATAAATAGGCTAACCCGGGCATCCAGTGCCTGCAGTTCGCTAATAGTATTGCGCAGTTGCCTGTTGTTATCGGCACTGCCAATTAGGTCAAAACCATGATCGGATGTGAGCTGCGTACCACTGTCAGGCACTAGTGTGGCCTGGTCGGGCCGCGCTTGTTCGACAATGGCAATAAAGCCGGGGTAATCGGAAAAATCGCTGCGCGACGCCTGCGTAGCAGGTGCTGCAGGGTTGCCTTCGATATTAAATTCCAGCGCGGGGTTATTGGCTTTGGCGCTGCGAATCAGCTCTGCGAGTTGATAACAGTCTTCGGGGCGAATATGGCGCTGGTCTGGGCGTGGGTGTACCGTTAAACCATTCGCACCTGCAGCCAGGCATTTTTTTGCATAGCTGACCAGGTCGGGGTTGTTGCCCTCGCGTGAATTGCGTATTAGCGCAATTTTATTCAGGTTAACACTGAGCGCAATCGCGGTATTAGTCATTTGCGCTCGCTTCATCTTGTTCGGTTTTGGCTTGGTATATGCGCTTAATCACGACTGGTTCCAACGGTACATTGCCATGCTGGCCCCTACGGCCGGTGGCTACCTGCTTAATGGCTTCAATCACGTCCATGCCCTGGGTGACTTGCCCAAAAACTGCGTAACCCCAACCGGCATTGTTTTTTGCGCGATGGTTTAAGCTGCTGTTGTTTTCGACATTAATAAAAAACTGGCTGGTGGCCGAGTGAGGCATAGAGGTGCGGGCCATAGCAATGGTGCCAACGCTATTGGTTAAGCCATTATCTGCTTCGTTAGTAATGGGGGCGCGGGTACTTTTCTGTGTCATATCACTGGTAAAGCCGCCACCCTGAATCATAAAATTACCAATCACGCGGTGAAATATGGTGCCATCGTAGTGGCCAGATTCGATATATTGTATAAAGTTGTCGACAGTGATGGGGGCGCGGCCAGCATTAAGTTGTACGGTAAAATCACCCATGCTGGTTTCAAAAAACACGGTTTTGTATTGTTCTGCCGCGGCGGGTTTTGGCTCTGCGTTGCTATCGGCTGTGTCGCCGCTTGTTTGATCTTCGCGGCAGCCACTGATTAATAATGTCAGCAAGAGTGTCACGAATACTCCATGTTTTAATGACAGGTTTTTTAATATCTCAGACATTGAGCTTTTCTCCGGCAAAATCGACTAGGTGTAAGAAACATAATGATGCAACAAAAGGTTCGGTTAGCCCCATTCTCGCGAGCGGGGTTTGGGTTTAAGCTTGGGCAGTATAATGGATAGCAGGGCGCCAATCGCAACCGCCAACACGCCACGCACAAACCACTCTTTATCGCTTTTATCCGACAGTCGCGCGTTATCTGCCTGCAGCTCGGCAATTTCGACTTTTAACATTTCGTTGCGTTGGAGCAGGTCGCGGTTGCTGGAATCGAGGCTAATTGCATTGGCCGAGATTTTTTTAATGCTGGCCAGTTCGCTGGTCAGGTTTTGGTTTTCTCGCGAGAGCAGTGTTACCTGTTTTTGAATTTCGCTATTGCTTTGCTGGGTTTGCTGGCTGTTTTCTTTAACCGCTGCCATTTTCTCTTTTAACGTATCGTATTGTTGTTTTAAGCCAACCAATTGACTGCGTGCAATAGGGGTGTTAGCCAGAAACTGGTTTTGGATCCAGCCCTCGGTTCCCTTGCTGGTTCTGACTCGACTAAACCCAGCGTCGTTATCGGTTTCGAGCAGCGTTAGTGGTGTGCCAGTTTTTAAGCCCCGGTGAATGATTCTATGCTTGGTGCTATTACCACTGTGCAGCGGTACATAAAAAATATCCGACACATAACGTTGCTCTTGAGCAACCGATTGCGCCGACAGCAATGCCACTGACACTATTAACGTCATTATCTGTGGCATAGATAGCTTAAATGCCGCAAGCAGTCGAATCTGTTTTGTGACTTGACCAAAATTCATGGGAGCACCTTTTTATACGGTTTGACAACAACTTTACTGTAGACACCGGCGTTGACATAGGGGTCGGCGTCGGCCCATTGCTGCGCATCGACCAAGCTATCGAAGCTGGCAATCACTAAACTGCCGGTAAAGCCAGCCTCACCCGGGTCATTGGCATCAATGGCTGGGTGAGGCCCCGCAACCAGTAAACGCCCCTGGTCTTTCAACTGCTCCAGCCTTGCCAGGTGTGCGGCGCGCGTTTGCTTGCGCAGTGGCAGCGAGTTTGGGACATCTTCACTTATAATTGCGTAATGCATGGGTCGTAACGGTTCCTTAATGCTTCGACTGTTGATTAATAAACGGTGGCGTTTCGGTTTATTACTCTTCGGGCTGATCTGCAGGTTCTTCTTTAAGGTGTGGAAAAATAATCATTACCGTCAGAATCATAAGTGCCAGCGTGAAACCAAATGCGCTATACAGCTTATAGTCTACCCAGGTTGCCTCGGCGTAGTTGTAGGCGACATACAGATTTAGCGCACCAACAATAAAAAAATTGCCGATCCATAATCGGTTTAATTGGGTCCAGGCCTGGCGGGGTAATTCCATTTGCTGGCCAAGCATGCGTTCAAGAATACTTTTTTCGCCGATATATAAGCTGGCAAACAGCACGGCGGCGAGCCCCCAGTTAAATACTGTTGGCTTCCATTGAATAAACAGTTCATTGCGCAAAACCAGTGTTGCAGTACCAGCAATCACAATGACTGCAAACAGCCACATCAATTGTTTTTCTACCTTGCCGGTAATGAGTCGGGTAAGCACGACCTGTAAGCCAGTGGCGAGCATCAGCACGGCCGTAGCGGAAAAAATACCGTCGAACTGGTAGCCATAGCCAAACAGCGTCAACGTCTCGCCGTCCATTTTATAGGCAACAAAAAATAGTATCAGTGGAATAAGTTCGAGGATTTGTCGCATGGGTTTCCTGTGGTTTTTATGCTACCTTCGCAGCCCTTGGGTTTTTCGGTTAAATCTTACGCGATTACCGGCAGAAAAATTCTCATCGCAACCGCTGAATGCGATTTGCACGGTATGCCCTAATCGTGTGTGTGACGCCTGTTTTGTATTTGTTGTGCGCTGGTACTCTTACGGTACTACAACGGCACTACAACGGCACTACAACGGCACTACAACGGCACTACAACGGCACTACAACGACACCAAGTCATTGGCAAACCAGCTATTTTACGAAATTCTGGGCATTATATCGGGGTCATTGGCAATACAAAACGCGATCGAGTTCACAGTTTATCTGTTTTGCCGCTGTGTTTGGCCCATCTGGCCAGTATTGGGCGTTATTCCTTGCGCACTATATTCGAGCCGAGGCTAGAATTAAAGATACTAAAAACCCTTTTAGTATCAACATAAAAGCATGAATGAAATAAAAACTTGAGTAAAGTAAGCGATACAATAAAAGCGATACAATACAAACGATACACTAAGAGTTCGTCAACGCGATGACATTTGATCTGCATACTCATAGTACCGCCTCTGATGGTCTGCTCACGCCTGCCGAGCTATTGGCACGTGCCGAGGCCAACGGTGTGTCACGGCTGGCGCTAACCGACCACGATACTGTGGCCGGGGTGGCCCAGCTGCGACGGGCTTTGTCGAGTACCGAGCTGGCATCGCCGGTAGAGCTGGTGGCCGGGGTGGAGATTTCTGCCGATATGGATAGCCGCAATTACCATATTTTGGGATTATGGGTCGATATCGACAATGTGCAATTGCAGCGGTTTCTAGCCGAGCAGGAGCAAGTACGCGAGAGACGGGCTGAGGCGATTGCACATAAGCTTGAGCGCCAGGGTATCGAAGGGGCACTGGAAGGTGCGCGGCGGCTAGCGAATGGCGCGGTTCTCAGTCGCCCCCACTTTGCGCGCTTTTTGCTTGAGCAGGGCCATTGCAGCAAAGAGCAGCAGGCTTATAAGCGTTGGTTAGGAGCTGGTAAAAGCTGCGATATTCGCTGCGAATGGCCCTCAGTTGAAGCTGCAATTTCAATGATTCACCGCGCGGGTGGGGTGGCAGTGCTGGCCCACCCGGACAAATACGGTTTGACCAAAACCCGGCTGCGGGCTGTGCTCGAACAATTTAAAGCACTCGGCGGCGATGGTTTGGAGTTGATTAGTGGTCGGCAAGATGACAGCACCACCGATTACTTGCTTAAGCTATCGCATAAATACCAGCTGGCTTGCTCAATCGGTAGTGATTTTCATAGTCCCGACCAGGTATGGAGCGATCTGGGTTGCAATATGTCACTACCCGAGACTGCGGTACCGATATGGGCATTGCGCGATGCCAAGGTCAGTAATAAAGAGGCCGAAAACCTGGCGCAAGATCTGTTTCAATGCAGACAATAACTGGTTTTAATAGCTGTACGCCTTAAATGAGTCAGTTTTTCCAAATTCACCCCGATAACCCCCAGGCCAGGCTCATTCGGCAAGCGGCTAGCATTGTTCAGCAGGGCGGGGTCATTGTGTACCCGACCGATTCTGGCTATGCGCTGGGCTGCCATATTGGCGATAAACAGGCGCTGGAACGTATCCGCCGGATTCGTAAGCTGGATGAAAAGCATAATTTTACGCTGGTTTGTCGCGATTTATCGGAGCTGGCGCTGTACGCCAAGGTCGATAATGTGGCCTATCGGGCGCTGCGTAGCCACACCCCCGGGCCCTATACGTTTATTCTGGCTGCGACCAATGAAGTGCCGCGGCGGTTAAAACACCCCAAGCGAAAAACCATTGGCTTGCGGGTACCTGAGAACACCATTGCGCAAAACCTGCTAGAAACGCTGGGCGAACCGATGATGAGCGTCACGTTAATCATGCCCGGTGATGACTTGCCATTGCTCGACCCCTATGAAATTCGCGATTTATTGCAGCATCAGGTCGATCTGGTCATTGATGGGGGCTACTGCGGTATGGAGGCTACCAGCGTGGTTGACCTCACCGATGAAACCCCGTTGATCCTGCGGCAGGGCGCAGGATCAACCACAGAATTTGAGTCCTGAGAACGGTCTGTCAAATCCTTCCTATCAGTCGCATAAGCGTTATTGATACTGTCATTTAGACGCTTTTTGTCGCTATAATACCCGCTTTAAAGCGTGAGTGATTGTGCTCTGGCGTATAAGCGTCGACTTGGTCTGCACTCTCGTTTATCCACTGCCAGGCAAACGACAACAAAAAGCGAATCGCTGATGAACAACTCCACTGCCAATGCCGATTCAGTAGCGGTTGATGCCGAAGCGGCTGAGACGTTAAATAGCGAGCTGCAAAGCGCTGACCTGCAAAATATGGAAACCGACGAGCAAGCCGTTGTTGTTCGTGCCAAAGACCAGGTTCATCGGCCCAAGCTAATCGAACTGCGCCAGCAGATAGGCAATGGCGGCAGCGAGGCACCAAAGCAGCAGGACTTGCCCTTTGCCATTGTTCAAGGCGAAACCGTCACTGAAATCCCCAGCGATTTATATATTCCACCTGCGGCGTTAGAAGTTTTTCTCGACGCATTTGAAGGTCCGCTCGACTTACTGCTGTATTTAATTAAGCGCCAAAATCTCGATATTCTCGAAATTGATGTTGCCGAACTCACTGAGCAATATATGCAGTACGTGCGGCTAATGAACTCAATGCAGTTTGAGCTGGCAGCAGAATATCTGGTAATGGCGGCAATGCTGGCCGAAATTAAATCGCGCATGTTGTTACCACGCTCGCAGGATATTAGCGAAGACGAAGACGATCCGCGCGCGCAGCTGATTCGCCGCCTGCAGGAATACGAGCGCTTTAAGCAGGCTGCCGAAGATATTGAAGCCATGCCTCGGGTCGAACGTGATATTTTTATTGCCGATGTGCAGCCGCCCGAAGATGACCGCGAGCGACCTGAACCGGATATTGATTTAAAAGAGTTATTGTTGGCTTTGGGTGATGTATTGCATCGCGCTGATATGTTTGAAAGTCATAAAGTACATTTAGAACCGCTGTCGACTCGCGAGCGCATGGGCAAAGTATTAGATCAGTTGCACGGCACTGAAGGCTTTGTCTCGTTTATTGCGTTCTTTACCCCCGGTGAGGGTAGAGCTGGGGTGGTGGTGACCTTTTTGGCAATTATGGAATTAATTAAAGAATCATTAATTGAAATTGTGCAAAGTGAGCCCTTTGCACCCATTCACGTTAGGGTTAAAAGTGCAGAGCCGGTTTCTTAGTTCGAGCTTATACAAGCTGTTACTAAACCTTAAAATTAGTGTTGAAAAACAGCGCTTAAAAGAAAATTTAAAATAGCGATTTACAATTAGCTTTTACAAATAGTGTTTAAAAAGAGTAAGCAACGGCAATGAAAATAGAAGACCCACAACTGGTTAAGCGCATTTTTGAGGCGGCGTTAATGGCAGCGGAGCGGCCGTTAAAACGCAAGGATTTAACCGCGCTGTTTGACGACCTTGAAAGGCCTGATGATGAGCTTGTCGATGAAGCAATTAAAGCGCTGGAAGAAGAGTGTGAACTTCGCGGTTATGAGCTTAAGCGTGTCGCCAGTGGTTATCGCTATCAGGTTAAGCAGGATTTATCGCGTTGGGTCAGTAAACTTTGGCAGGAGCGAGCGCCGCGTTACTCTCGCGCACTATTAGAAACCTTATCGCTAATCGCCTATCGCCAGCCCATTACCCGCGGTGAAATTGAAGAGATTCGCGGCGTTGCGGTAAGCACGCAAATTGTTAAAACGCTGTTAGAGCGCGAGTGGATCAAATCGGTAGGGCATCGCGATGTGCCCGGTCGTCCGGCTATTTATGCCACGACCAAAGGCTTTCTCGATTACTTTAATCTTAAAAGCCTTGACCAATTGCCACCGCTGGCAGAAATTCGCGACCTCGACACAATTAGTCGCGAGCTCAATATTGAGTTGCCAACAGAAATTATAGAATCGGCTAATGATGAGCAAATGGATGCTGGTGATATTGAGCCTAGTGATATTGAAGCTGGAAATATCGATCCAGGAAATAGCGATGGCGAAAGCACTGATTCTGAGGTGGTTGCAGTCGATGGAGTTGCTGCTGACCAGCCAACGGCTGGAGAGTCATTGGCAGAAGTGGACAGCTCGGCCGAAGCATCAGTTGAGGTTGAAGAAAAAGCTGAAGAGGTTGCAGCTTTTGAGCAGTGGATTGACGATGAGTTGGTTGATGAAGAGGTGCAAACCAATACTGATCACAGTGAGTCAATGGATGATGAATCTATTGCAGAAATGCAAGCGTCTGGCCGCAACGCTGACGATAATGACCTGATCGTGTAGGTGTATTTTGCCTGGGCCGCCGCGTCTTAACCGTATTGGTTTGCGTTAATAGCGGTTTTTTTTCGCGATATTGTTAACGACAAAATTTTCATTCGCAGTTTTTCAAGAGAACCAAATTCCCAATGACAAGTGAACGTCTGCAAAAAGTGCTGGCAGCCGAAGGCCTTGGTTCGCGCCGAGAAATCGAGCGCTGGATCGAAGCCGGACGCATTAAAGTGAATGGCGAACCTGCCGAACTGGGTGTGCGTGTATCGGCTGCCGATGTGATAGAGCTCGACGGCAAGCGCGTGCGCCTGTCCAGCAATAAAACCCAGCGGCGGGTAATTATCTATAATAAGCCCGAAGGCGAGGTATCAACGCGGCGCGATACCGAAGGGAGAAAAACGGTTTTTGACCGGTTGCCGGTTAAGCGTGGCGAACGTTGGATTGCGGTGGGGCGGCTGGATATCAATACCAGTGGGCTATTACTATTTACCAATGATGGCGAACTTGCCAATGCGTTAATGCATCCGTCAAACCAAATTGACCGTGAGTATGCCGTGCGCGTTAAGGGTGAGGTTACCGACGATACCTTAAGAGCTTTACGTGAAGGTGTTTTGCTTGAAGATGGTATGGCGCGCTTTACGGATATTCAGCCTGGGCGACAGGCCACCGGTGCCAATAGCTGGTTTTATGTTGTGCTAATGGAAGGTAAAAATCGCGAGGTGCGCAGGCTTTGGGAATCGCAGGAAATTCAGGTAAGCCGACTTAAGCGGGTGCGCTATGGCAATGTTTTTATTCCTTCTTCGTTAAAGGCGGGTAAATATACTGAGTTGAGCTCTGCCCAGGTTGAGAGCCTGGCGGAGTTGGCGGGCTTGCATCAGAAGGCCGATGTGGTTGAAGATGATGCGGGGATGCCGAAAAGAAAAAAACCAGTTAAGAAATCCGCCACTAAGAATAAATCTCGTTAGTCTTTTTATAGCGTGTTGCTGGCGCTGGCGCTAAAAACCTCAAAAAACACTCGGTAAAACTCTCGGCCATCAATCGGTCAAAGCACTCTCCGGCAAATAGCTCCCTGCTTTCTAGTCAGCCAATTTCCGATTATTAATCTGTAACACCTGCTACTGGGGCTATGATAGGGGTTGACATATTTCATAAAGATACAGGTAACCAATAATGGAAAGTTTTAAAGATAAAATTGCAGTTGTGACCGGCGGTGCCAGTGGTATTGGTAAAGCGATTGTTAAAGCCTTACTGGGTGAGGGCGCGACTGTCGTAATCGCCGATGTGGAACAGTCAGCACTCGATAGTGCGGTTGCAGAGCTATCATCCGTCGGCTCGGTATCGGGCATTCAGGTCGATGTTTCCAGCGCCGAGTCGGTAAATGCCTTAGCCGACAAAGTCTATGCCGAACACGGGAACTGCCACCTGCTGTTTAACAATGCCGGGGTTGCAGCACCTTCTGCCAATGTATGGGAAACCACCGTTAACGATTGGAAGTGGGTACACGGCGTTAATGTCATGGGGGTGATTCATGGTATTCAGGCCTTTGTGCCCAAAATGATTGCCTCGGGCGAGCAATGTCATGTTATCAATACCTCATCGGGTGACGGCGGTATTTCGCCGCTGCCATATCAGTCGGTCTACGCGTCAAGTAAAGCTGCGGTTTCCATTATTACTGAGTGCTTGGGTGCGCAGCTAATGAGTGAAGAAACCAATGTTCGCGCAACGCTGTTCTACCCCTCGGGCGGAGTGTTAGATACCGGTATATGGACAACCGATAGAAACCGGCCCGCTGATCTTGCACGTGAAAAACCCTATGACCCAGTACCCTCGGTTGAGGACTTTAAAGAAGCTGCCGCAGCCGTTGGGCACGAACTTCAATTTCAGGATTTAGACGAGCTGGCTCAATATTTGTTGACAGGTATTCGCGAGCAGCGTTTTATTGTGATGATCAATGTGAATGAAGCTGAAGATACCCTAACTGACCGAGCTCAACGTTATGGTCGCGCCGAATTACCCATTGATTTGCAGGCAATTCCGCAGCTGTAATTAATGCCGGTGTTGGCAATGTGTTAAATCCTGTTATTGGGCGTTTACTCGCTATGGTGTTTATAGCACTATGTCGCTGAGCTATTAAGGCGAACCGCGGGTGATAAAAGTGAGTGCAGATAAGCTTCCTGAAAAAAATGAGCAACACGCTCCGAAATTAAGCCCCGAACAGGCTGAATTCTCGGAGCGCTCATTTTGGGAAAAAATAAAAGCGCAAGCCGGTAACGCCGGTAAAGAAGTTATTGAAGCCGCGTTAAAGTTGTTTTACGCGCTGCAAGATCCCGATACACCCTCAACGGCTAAAGCAATTATTGCCGGCGCACTGGTATACTTTATTGTGCCAACCGACGCGGTGCTCGACTTTATTCCCGGTGGCTATGTCGACGACCTTGGTGCGCTGATGGGTGCATTATGGACGGTTGCCGAGCATATTAAAGACACGCATAGCGAAAAAGCTAATAATAAAATTCGCGAGTGGTTCGACGATTAATTACCGTGTTTGAATTTTTGTTTTCCATTAATCAGCTGCTTACCTGTGTGGTAACGGCGCACTGCGAAAGAAAATTACTGAGAGTTATATTAAATATCGGCAAAGCCAATCTGAGCCGCTCGATTTTCTTCAGTTGATGCCGGTACACTCTAGCAAAAACTCGTTGTCGATTATTTTTTGTCTGTGTGAGCGGGTGCAGCCGTTTTGAGTGATGCCGGGGTGGCAGTTTAAATGATAAAAATCAGTGATTTAGTAAGTGATGATGCGGCTTACGTCAGCCGTCGGGCCTGGTCAGACCGCTATGTGTACGAGCTGGAAAAGCGGGGCGTCTTCGGTAAAGCCTGGCTGTTTCTGGGCCATGAGTCGCAAATCAAAAACCCCGGTGATTTTGTTCAAGCCTATATGTGCGAGACGCCGGTGATATTGGCGCGCGGTGAAGATAATAAAATCTACGCCAATATTAATAGCTGTTCGCACCGCGGCTTGCCGGTGTGTCGCGCCGACAGTGGCAATACCAAGCGCTTTGTCTGCCCGTATCACAATTGGTCGTACAAGGTCGATGGCTCCTTGGTCACCATTCCGCAAGAAAAGATGGTGAGCGTTAAGCCCGACAAGTCTCAGTTAGGTTTGAAACCTGTGCCGCGTGTTGAGTCATGGCAGGGAATGGTTTTTGGTAGCTTCGATGAAAGTATCGAATCGCTGGCCGACTACCTTGGCGATATGCGCTTTTATCTCGATGCATTTTTCGACCGCTTTGAAAACGGCATTGAATTTGCCGGTGCGCCGCACCGCTGGACCATTAACGCGAACTGGAAACTGCCTATGGAAAACCAGTTAGGCGATGTTAACCACGGCCCATTTTTGCATAGCGCTGTCATTCCGCCAGAAGCTAATGAAGAAATTTTTGATGTAGGTTTAAGTGCGGTTCCGCATCCTGGTCATGGCGCGACGTTCCGCTTAATGCGTGAAGGCACAGCTAAAGAAAACCTGGCCTGGGGTATGGAGGGTATGGGCGCAATACTGGGCGGTACTGAAGTTCAAGAGTATCTTTACGAGATACAGACCAAAGCGACTGAGCGCGTTGGTGATGTTCGTGCGCGTATGAAAGGCTTGACCTACGGTGTTTACCCCAACTTGTCATTTCTGTGGTCTAACACTTCGTTCAAGGTGTCGCACCCACGCGGCCCCGGCAAGGTTGAATACTGGTCGTGGAGCGCCATTCCGGCAGATGCCCCTGATAGCGTAAAGAAAATTTTGCGCACTAACTACAGCTCGTTTTTTGGCCCTGGCGGTATCTTGGAACAAGAAGATTCCGAGGCTTGGATGCAGCAGTTTATTGGTAGCAATATCGATTTTGCCGATGACAAACCTTATTACTACGGCCTGGGAATGGGTGATGAAAAACCACATCCCGATTTACCTGGTTTGGTAAGTTCAACAGCAAATGAATACTACGCCCGGGCATTTTTCTCTCGCTGGCGCGAAGCGCTTGAGTCGGTCGATCAAACTGCGCTTGCTGGTCCTGCCAGTGCGGGTGATATCGCCGTTGCGGAGGTGAATTAATATGTCTGAGTTAAAGCAAGCGATGGAGCAACAGTACAGCATCGAGCAGTTTTACTACCATGAGGCGCGGCTGCTCGATAACCGTCAATACCAGCAATGGTTTGCATTGGTGTCGGAAAATATTTCTTATGTGATGCCGTCGCGGGTCAATAAAATGGTCGACAATCGGTTACGCGGCAAAGAAGAAATGATCAGTATCGATAAGGAACTTGAGAACAGTGATGATATGGGCAGCCCTTTGCGTGAAGAGGGCTATGCACACCTGTTTGTTCGTGTCGATCGAGCTTACAAAGCGAATTCCTGGGCAGAGAACCCTCCGGCGCGAACGCGGCGTATTATTGGCAATGTGCAAGTGCTTGAGGCCAGCGATAGTCAGTGCATGGTCACGAGCAACTTTCATTTATTTTTTGCCAGGCCGGGTAGCGATAACTTCATCTATAGTGGCCAACGTAACGATAAGTTAATGCCCGACGGCGATAGCTTTAAAATTGAAGCACGTGAAGTGATAATGGACTATGCCAATATCGACGTTCCAACTCTAGGGTTATTGTTTTAGCTAATTTAACTGGACCAACCATGACTGATAATAGCGATGTCGTAACAGTAAAAAAACTCGCCAAGCAGGTAACGCTCATTACCTTAAACCGCCCGGACAAGTTAAATGCCATTAGCCCGGCCATGCTTGAAGGCTTGCAGTCGGCAATTGAGCAGATCAATCTATGCAGGGAGACACGGGTTGCCATCATTACCGGTGAAGGGCGTGGTTTTTGCGCTGGTGCCGATCTTACCAGCCAGGATACTGCTGGGGCGATTCCCGGCACCGATGGCATGGGGCAGTTGGGTTTTGTTTACAAGTATCAGGAGTATCTAGCCAAAACTATGCTGGCGATTCATCAATGCGATAAGCCAGTGATCGCAGCGGTTAACGGCGCGGCCGTTGGTGGCGGGTTGGCTTTTTCATTGGCCTGCGACTTTCGTGTTGCTTCAACTAAGGCTAAATTTGGCTCGGTGTTTATTAAAACCGGGTTAAGCTCCTGTGATGTGGGCACCAGTTTTTTTCTGCCTAAATTAATTCCTCCAGCTAAAGCGCTAGAGCTCATGGCAACCGGAAGAATCTTTGACGCGCAAGAGGCCGATGAGCTGGGCTTGCTCAATCGACTGGTTGAACCCGAGGCATTAATTGATTGCGCTTTGGCATTGGCGGCCGAGCTAATTGAAAATTCTGAATACGGTGTGTGGATGACTAAAAAAGGGTTTTGGCAAAATCTGACTGCGCAAACATTACCGCAGGCGATGGAGTTAGAAAATCGAACCCAGGCGTTGGGCTATTTTACCGGTTGTATGGAGGCAAGTATGGAAGCTTTTGTTAAAGGCGAAAGCCCACAATGGCCAAAGCTCTAACACGCCAGAATTTATATAAAAGAGCGTGAAAAGGGGACTCTGCAAATATCACGCTTGGAAATTATTTTGTGGTTACAAAAATACGAGACACTGTCTCTAAATAACTTTTTTACTTTATTAACCAGTTTGGCAGCTTTGCTTATGCGCCGGTTTCGGCAGCAATTTGTTTTTCTCTGTCGAAGCTATTTAGTCTTTTAGGTCTGTAGTCATTTGGGCCTACGTAAGGTTGCTGCTTTTGTAGCGGCAATAAAAACAGCAATAAAAAAGCGGGCTTTCGCCCGCTTGAAGTTTACATACTCAGGTATGAACAATGAAACGTTTATGCCGCAAGTTCAACGCGGTTGCGACCAGACTCTTTCGCTTTATAGAGCGCTTTATCGGCACGCTCGATTAACTGTTCAGGAAACTCACCCGGACCGCGCTGTGCAACACCAAATGACGCTGTTACATTATCGATGACCTGGTCTGAGCTTTTCTTACGCAGCAATAACTTGGTGAGCAATTGTCGGGTATTTTCGGCAATTTCAGCGCCAATATCGGCAGAACCTTCAACTAAAAATGCGAACTCTTCACCGCCATAGCGTGCGGCCAAAGCATTTTCCGGGCAGGCTTTTTTCATGACTTCGGCGACACCTTGTAAAACCTTATCGCCCATTAAGTGACCGTAGGTATCGTTAAGTGATTTAAAGTGGTCAAGATCAACCAGTACCAGTGTTGTCTCTACTGTTTCATCCTGGAATAACTCTATCAAGCGCTTATCGAATGCACGACGGTTAGCTACTTTGGTTAATGCATCGAGATAGGCATCTTGCTCGTTTTGATCCAGCTGTTCTTTAAGCGCAGTAATTTCTTCTTTTGCTGCTTGTAACTGCGATTGAAAGCAATCGGCTAAATCACTGGCAGTCTTGGTAGATTCAATTAAGTTATTCACCGTTTCCTGTATATGCACAGGATCAGTGTCAGAAATCATTGTTTCTAAACTTTCTTCAAGACTGCGGGTAAAGTCGTCGGCACCTGTTTTGGTTTCGCGAACACTACCGGTTAATTCGTGAATCACATGGCTTAAAGAGTCCTGTAGGTTTTGTTGCAGTTCGATCTCGTCTTTAATTATGTGCTTTTTAAATAGCTTACGGCTAACATCATCGGGGCAGGTGCCATGCGACTCAATGGTATTGTCTAAGGTTGCCTTTAAACCAATATCACGGTTGGCCACATACGAATACCACAACGCAAAGTTACAAGGGTTAGGTGGGATATTGTTTTTAATCATTATCGGCAATGCCTTTTTAACATAGCGCGATGCCAGAACGGTATCTTCCGGAAATTCAATTGCCACTGGTGTTACTCCCATTCGTCTTTGTTTATGTCCCAGCCTTTTGAGTCGGGACAAAAAAGCTATCAATAGTGTTTGAGTCTTTGTTTTCACGCGGAGAGGTTGTATCTATTTATTATTTAGGTGATCCTCCTGGCCGTTATCCTTTGTATGGATACGCGATGGCCAAGTGAGTTACCACTCCTAATCACCTTATAAAGTCTAGCCGAAGTTTTTCCAATTGCATGCCAATATGGTGTATTTTGTATACGCAGAGAAGGCTATGTAAGCCTATGAAATAAATAACTTATTTTATGGTCTTGGAAATGATGTAAAGGATTTGCATGGTCATTGCCCAAATAAACGCGAGCGCTGATACCAATAGCAGGCCGAGGGTGGCGAGCTCTTGTTCTAGTGAAGGGGGGACATTGTTCTCGTACCAGTGAATCATGCCGTAGCCGACAAAAAAAATAATCGCACTAATGGAGAAATGTTTGAGTCGCTTAACATCGTCATTTATGAATGTAGCGAGGTAGTTTTGAGCCGCAATAAGACGATTTTTTAGCATAGTGGCGCTAGCCTAACAGGGTACTCATAATGCGCTGGTAAATTTGGCTGAGCTGGTCAAGATCGCTGGCCTTAACGCGCTCGTTTACCCGATGAATCGTTTCGTTGACTGGCCCAAGCTCAACCAGCTGGGAGCCGGTAGGCGCAATAAATCGACCATCGGATGTGCCGCCCGCAGTGCTGAGTACGGCTTCTAGCCCGGTGACTTCACTAACGGCCGATACCGTGGCATCAATTAATTCACCGTGCTCGGTAATAAACGGTTGGCCACTTAAATGCCAGTTAATGGCATAGTCGAGCTTATGTTTGTCGAGTATGGTAGTAAAACGCTGCTGGATATCCTCGACACTTAACTGGGTTGAAAAGCGAAAATTAGCAACGATAGTTAAGCTGCCAGGGATCACATTGGTGGCCCCCGTACCGGCCTGGATATTGGAAATTTGAAAACCGGTGGCTGGAAAAAAGGCATTGCCTGCATCCCAAACGGTTTCACTGAGCTCTGCCAGTGCCGGCCCAAAGCGATGTACCGGGTTGTCTGCCAACTGCGGATAGGCGACATGGCCTTGAATGCCGTTAACTGTGAGCGTTAAACCCAGCGAGCCACGGCGGCCATTTTTAATCACATCACCGGTCTCGCTTGTACTTGAAGGCTCGCCAACTACGCACCATTTTATTCGCTCGTTAATCGACGCAAGATATTCCATTACCTTCACGGTGCCGTTAGTTGCAATACCCTCTTCGTCGCTGGTAATTAAAAACGCCAGGCGTTGCGGGTGGTTGGGGTTTTGCGCAATAAAGTTTTCGGCGGCAACTACCATGGCAGCCAGGCTGCCTTTCATATCGGCGGCGCCACGGCCACATAGCATACCGTCTTCAATGCAGGGCTTATAAGGCGGGTATTGCCATTGCGTCTCATCGCCGGCCGGCACCACATCGGTATGCCCGGCAAATGCCAGGATATCGCCAGCCTCGCCATGCACGG
>CBFHXO010000026.1:0-29614 GCA_965659815.1 Pseudomonadales bacterium | reverse complement strand
CCCGATGAAGCCATTGCGACTCGAGTTGCAGCGGCCAAGCAGTACTTGCGTAACCGCGATTTTGAGTCGGCACGTCGACATCTTAAATCGGCAATAAAGCTCGATCCTAACTCGGCAGAAGTGCATGACGCACTGGGGCTAACGTTTCAGTACAGTGGTGAAAAAGAGCTGGCCGAAAAACATTTTAAGCGAGCTGTTTCCTTGGGTTCTGGCGTGTCGCGCTACAGAATTAACTATGCCAGTTATTTATTTCGCGAGTCGCGCTTTGACGATGCCGAGCGCCAGCTGCAAAAAATTGTTGATGACTCGCTATATGAAAAGCGTGAAGCGGCGTTGGTGATGCTGGGTTTAAGCCAGTTACAGTTATTGCAAATTGACGAGGCGCAGCGTTCGTTTGAACGGGCCCTGGTGCTTAACCCGCGCAACCCCAGAGTGCTAAAGGAGCTGTCAATATTGCACTACGAGGCCAAACGGTTCGAGGTATCCTGGCGTTATTTTCAGGCTTACCGCAAAGTGGTGGCCAAACTCGACGCTGAATTTTTACTGTTGGGTATAGAGCTGGCTCGCGAATTACAGGACGTCGATTCGGAGGCAAGCTTTGCGCTAGCGCTTAAAAATCTATACCCCGATTCGCGTGAATATCAAAGCTATTTGCGTCGCAAGCAGTATCAGTAATCACTGTCGTGTCGCACGATAATTATTTAGCAGTAGTTTTTTTAGTAGTAGTACTTTAATTTAGCTGTAGTACCTTATTGGCTGTAGTATTTTATTTGGCTGTAGCACTATGGAAAATCAAACGTCCAGCACGCCCAGGCAAACCGATGTAACCGGCAGTGTAACAATGCCAGCTGTAGGTTCGCTGGTCGCGGGGCAATGTTTAATTGATGCGCGTAATGCCAAGGGCTTGTCGCTGGCTGATGTTTCCAAGCAGACGCGGATTCCGCAAATGCATTTGCGTGCACTGGAGCGCAACGAGCCCGACAGTATGCCGGCCAGGCCATTTTTAACCGGTTATTTGCGCAGTTGTGCCGCCATGTTGGACCTCGATGCGGAGCAATTGCTGGCCGCTTATGGCGCCAGCAGCAGCGAGCAAAGCTACGCGAAAACAACCGCGCCCGACGATGAGAGCAACAGCAAGCCAACGGTGGGTGTCAGCTGGTCGGCGTATCCAGAAGCCGCACAAAAAACCACGCTATGGCGGCAGGGCGTTATGGTGATGCTGCCGCTATTTGCTATTAGTGTATTGGCCTGGGCTTACCATGTGATTGATGGCAAGCTATCTAATGCGCCGGTGAGTGCCGAGGAATTTGCCGAGGCTTCGCCACCAGACTCGTTAGGGCCATTGGCATCGACGGTGGTTATTGCGCAGGCCGATAACAATGCCATTGCCGGCGAGGTGGCTTATGCTGCTATCGAATACAGCACCAGTGCAGAACAAAGTAACATCGATGAAGCTGCAGTAGCGGATACACAGGCCACGGCAGCGCCAGGTTCAAGCACCGATACCTACGCAGCAACGAACACAGAGCGCTTGCCGATAGCCAGTACAAATGTTGCTGCTATCGGGTCTACAGCAATTGTTGAGGAGACATTCGTACGCGAGAAAGTGCTAGGCGAGACAGTGTTAGCCGAGAAAATGGTAGCCGAGACGACAGGGCCAGAGGCAGCCGCTGCGAGCACTGCGGTGACTTTAGACAATGACCCATCGCTTGCCGTGGCATCGGCCGCGTCAGCGCAGCCAGTTGCGCAATCGGCAACACGCAGTCCTGGCGCCGCGGCTATGGTTGCGCAGTTCCAGCAGCGCGATCGCCTGGTCATATGGGTGCGTGAAGACAGCTGGATTGATGTTAGCGATGGTCTGGGTAATCGCCTGTATCGGGATCTAGCCCGCGCAGGTAAAAAAATCGATGTTAGTGGTAATTTGCCGTTTAGCCTGCATCTGGGCAATGCGCCAGGGCTTGCGCTTGAGTTAAACGGTGAGTCTTTTGCTATTACTAACTATCGAGATGATAATAGCGCCCGCCTGACTTTGGGCAGTCGTTAGCAGGCGGTCATAAGCAGGCAGTATAAACACAGTATTTAGGGTATTTGATTGAAAACGATTCAGGCCGTTCGCGGCATGCACGATATTACGCCAAATCAGGCCGGCCATTGGTCGCGCATTGAGCGGGCGATTGCGCAGGTATTTAGTAGCTACGCGTACCGCGAAATTCGCATACCGCTGGTTGAAAGCACGCGCTTGTTTCAGCGCTCAATTGGCGAAGTCACCGATATCATCGAAAAGGAAATGTACACCTTTCCCGACCGCAATGATGAGTTGCTGTCACTGCGCCCCGAGGGTACCGCCGGTTGTGTGCGTGCGGTTATTGAAAACGGTTTACTCAATACCCCGCAAAAGCTTTGGTATAGCGGCCCAATGTTTCGCTACGAAAAACCACAAAAGGGTCGCCACCGGCAGTTTCATCAAATTGGTGCCGAAGTATTTGGTTATGCCGATGTTGAAGTTGAAGCCGAAATGTTGCTAATGAATCAGCGCTTTTGGACAGCTCTGGGTTTGGAGCAAAACGTTAGCCTGCAGTTAAATAATATTGGTGATACCGAGGCGCGAACGCATTATAAAACAGCACTGGTTGAATACTTGTCGGCGCATAAAGAATCACTCGATAGCGACAGTGTTCGCCGGCTAGATTTAAACCCGCTGCGAATACTCGATAGTAAAAACCCCGCCATGCAAAGCCTGCTTAATGGTGCGCCGCAAATGGGTAACTTTCTATCGGAGCAGTCGCTGCAAAGGGTTGAGCAGTTAAGTGCGCTACTCGATGCGCAAGGACTGGCCTACCAGCATAATCCACGGCTGGTAAGAGGGCTCGACTACTATAACGACACGGTGTTTGAATGGGTCAGTAACGATTTGGGTGCGCAGGGCACGGTTTGTGCGGGCGGTCGTTACGATGGTTTGGTAGAGCAGCTCGGAGGCAAGGCGGTACCGGGCATCGGTTTTGCCATGGGCGTCGAGCGACTGTATTTATTGCTAGAGGCAAAAGCCTTTGCTGCTCTGTCGGGCAATGATGCACCCGATGTGTATTTAATTGTTGCCGATAGCACTTTGCAGCCTTACGCATTTTCGTTAGCCGAGCGCTTGCGCAATGCGAATCCACAGCTGGGTATTACGCATAACCTCACAACCGGTAGTATGAAAAGCCAGTTTAAAAAAGCTGACAAAAGTGGTGCGCGTTATGCCATTGTCATTGGTGAAGACGAAGCCGCCAAACAGCTGGCAACGGTTAAGGCCTTGCAAACCGGCGAGCAATCGCAGTATCCGGTTGCTGAATCGGTTAATGATTTAATCGACGCTTTAAGCAAGGTATCAATAAGTTAAACGCTGTTGAATAGCCGTGCGGTAAAAATCAACAGTAATATTTTTAATGGTTAGTGCAAAACAATGCCGATTGGGGAGGACAGCCTTGGATACGTACAGAAGTGAAGAGGAACAGGTTGAAGCGATTAAAAAATGGTGGCAGGAAAATGGTACCTCCACTTTATTAAGCGTAGTGGTAGCAATTGCGCTGGTCTTTGGCTGGCGTACCTGGCAGGACAATCAAAAGTCGTACACTGAGGCCGGTTCAATCGCCTACCAGGATTTACTTGAGTCAATTGCTGAGCTGGAAACTAGCTCAGACGATATTAAAATTGCCACGGTTGACTACAAGGCCGAGACTCTAAAAGAAGCGCATAGCGATTCGGGTTTTGGCCATATGGCCGCGTTTTTTAAGGCGCGGCAGGCGGTTGCCGATAATGACCTGCCTACGGCGGAAGAAGAGTTGCGTTGGGTGCTGGAGAATAAGCCGGTCTTTGAAATGCAAATGGTTGCTGAATTGCGCCTGGCGAAAGTGTTATACGCGCAGGGCCTGCTTGATCAGGCCAAGGCTTTAATCGACAGTGGCGAAAAAGGTGCGTTTAAGTATGCGTTTATGGAATTAAAAGGTGATTTTCTGGTCATTGAAGGCGATTATCAAGCGGCGGTTGATGCGTATACACTAAGCCAGGATGAAAGTAAGCGCCTTGAACTTCCTGTGCCGCAAACGCTGGCTGTAAAAACTATTTACGCCAAAAGTTTTCTTTGACGTTTAAGTTTCGGTCATCCCCTCAATCAATAGGTGGTAGCTTAAAAGGTGGTAACTCAATTGCAAAAATCTAGCAGCATGTTTCGTTTGCCAGTCGCGCTGTTAGTGCTACTTGCATTAGCGTCAATTTTATCCGGATGCGGGTCAAAAGATGAAGCCGAAGAGTTGGGTGAGCCGTTGCCGCTTGAAAAGTTTGATGCCAAAGTCAAATTCAAGTCGCAGTGGTCGCGCGGTAATGGGCCTGGGCAGGGTAAGCGTTATGATCGCATCACGCTGGGTTATGATTCGGAGCGCGTTTATGTGGCCAATGTAAAAGGCCGCGTTGCCAGTTACGACACTAACGGTAAGTCGCAGTGGTGTACCAAGCTTGAGCGTTTATCCGCGGGTGTGGGTACTGGCAGTGGTTTAGCGTTGGTAGCCACAACTAACGGCGAAGTGGTGGCGCTCGATGCCAGCACTGGCGAACAGGTTTGGAGGGTTGATGTGCGCGGTGAAGTGCTCGCTGCACCCGCAGCCAGTGGTGATAGGGTCATTGTTCAAACCTACGATGGCAGAGTGTTGGGTTTGGCGCGTGACAGCGGTGAGCAGCTTTGGGTTTACACCAGTGATGTGCCGGTATTAACTTTGCGCGGTACTGCCACGCCGATAATTGAAGCTGGTATTGTCTACACTGGTTTTGCCAGTGGTAAATTGGTTGCGCTGGATATTAGCAATGGCAACCTAGTTTGGGATAAGCCCGTTGCGGTTGCCAAGGGGCAGGCCGAGATCGATCGCATTGTCGATATCGACGCATCGCCACTGGTCACAAACAGTGTTGTCTATGCGGCCAGTTTTAACGGTAATTTATTTGCCTTTAGTAAGCGCGATGGGAGGCCGCTATGGCGTTTTGAAATTTCCAGTTACCGCGAAGTTGCTGAGGGTTTTGGCAATATCTATGCAGTTGATGAAAAGAGTCGTATTTTTGCCATAGAAGACAAGTCGGGAGACCAAAAATGGGAGCAGTCGGCGTTGCTTAACCGAGAGCTTAGTGCGCCGGTTGTATTTGGTGGCTTTTTAATACTGGCCGACAGCAAGGGTTATATTCACGCCTTATCTCAAGTTGATGGCAGTATTGTTGGTCGAACCAAGATCGATGGTTCGGGGGTGCGGGTACCAATGCGGGTTATTGGTGATTCGCTTTATGTCTACTCCAACGATGGCAAGCTTGCCAGTTATCAATTGCAAAATAAAAACTAGTGTTTAGAAAAAAGGCTTTTCAATTAACTAGCAAGCTGATGGGTGGGAAGTGCTTATCAGCGGGCAGTTTTTTCGTGCAATGTGTTACTAGGCCATTTGCGCGTTTCTATTAATCGATTCGGATATTAATGATGTTACCGGTTATCGCTCTGGTTGGGCGGCCCAATGTCGGCAAGTCAACGCTGTTTAATCGTTTGACTCGCTCTCGTGACGCGCTCGTTGCTGATTACGAGGGGCTGACGCGTGACCGCAAATACGGCGAAGCGGTGGTTGAAGACAAGCGTTTTATCGTGATAGATACCGGTGGTTTAAGTGGGCTTGAAACCGGTATCGATGGTGAGATGGCGCAGCAGTCGCTGGCGGCCATTGATGAAGCCGATGAAGTCGTCTTACTGGTTGATGCGAAGGCGGGGTTAATGCCTGCTGATGAAGGTATTGCCAAAGAGATTCGTCAGCGTGGCAAGCCGTTTACGCTGGTAGCCAATAAAATCGATGGTTTAGATGAATCGACGGCGTCGGAGTTTTATGCGTTGGGGGTTGATCGGGTATTTCCGGTCACCGCAACCCATGGTCGGGGTGTCAGGCAATTAATTGATAATTTATCTGAGCGCTTTCCAGAACAGTCGGTTGACGCCGATGAGCAGCAGTCGCGAGGTACGCGAATTGCTGTAATTGGGCGCCCCAATGTGGGTAAGTCGACGTTGGTTAACCGTATGCTGGGTGAAGAACGGGTGGTGGTTTACGACCACCCCGGCACTACGCGCGACAGTATTTATATCGATTATGAGCGCACCGATAAAAACGGTGAGAGCAAACCGTATATGTTAATCGATACCGCCGGGGTTAGGCGGCGAAAAAATATTGATGAAGCGGTAGAAAAGTTTTCGATTTTAAAAACGTTGCAAGCCATAGCTGACGCCCAGGTCACGGTATTGGTGATTGATGCGCAAGAAAACCTGGTCGATCAGGACCTGCATTTAATGAGTCATATTGTTAATGCGGGCAGGGCATTGGTTATTGCCATTAACAAATGGGATGGTTTGGACAACGAGCAAAAAGATAAGATAAAAGAAGCGCTGGAGCGCCGCCTGGCTTTTAATGATTTTGCAGAGATTCGTTTTATCTCGGCGCTGCACGGCACTGGTGTGGGTGAGTTATACCAGTCTGTGGATACTGCCTATAACGCGGCCACGCAAAAGCTATCGACCAATGAATTAACCACCATTTTAGAAAAGGCGGTATTTGATCATGCGCCGCCATTGGTTGCAGGGCGACGTATCAAATTACGTTATGCTCATGCCGGTGGTCAAAACCCGCCGATTATTGTGATTCATGGTAATCAGACGGCCTCAGTACCTAAGCATTACACCCGTTATTTAGAGAAAATCTTTCGCCGCAAGCTCAAACTGTACGGTACCCCAATTAAAATTGAATATCGCACTGGCGATAACCCTTATGCGGGTAAGAAAAATAAATTAACTGCGCGGCAGGTGAATAAGCGGCGGCGGTTGATGAAACATGTGGGTAAAAAGAAATAAATTCTCTTTTTAACATGCAATTTCTGCTTATCATCGATGCCTCTACGTTGCTGATTATCTCGTTTCAACCTCTTGTTCGTGACTTAATCGCAGGCTATTTATAGGGAAAATCAATGAGTATTACCGGCAGCTGTGGCTGTAACAATATTCAGCTTGCATGGCAGGTGGTGGACTTGAGTATGGTGCCAAGAGCCTGTCAGTGCAGCTACTGCGCCGCAAAATCAGCTGCTTATGTGAGCAAATCCGGTAGCAAGGTTGAGGTAAGTATTCTTAATAAGCGCTTTCACAAAATTGTTCAACATGGCTCAGGTACAGCCAGTTTTCATGAGTGCACTAATTGTGGTGATGTTGTGGTTGTAACGGCAGAAATTGATGGTGAAATCTATGCAGCAGTCAATGCAAATATTCTCAAAGTCATTGCAAAGTTGCCAAAAGCAATTAAGACCAATTTCAGTGATCAGTCAGCAGTGCAAAAGCGCCAGCGTTGGCGTGAAAACTGGTGCTGTCCAGTTATAATGCCAGAGCGCAGCAGTTAATAACCGCACGGCATCCATAATTTATGCAAAATTAGATAGCATGCACGCAAGTACCGAAAAAGCTGATCTCGATTCGACGTCTGGTATTCGCCAGTTTGTCGACGCATTCTACGCGCGGCTACTTACTGATAATCAACTGGCGCCAATTTTTATCGATGTTGCACATGTCGATCTTGCAAAGCACAAGCCGATAATCTGTCAATACTGGGAGAAACTGCTTTTGGGTGGCAATGACTACCAACGCCATACCATGAATATCCATCGCGCTATTAATCAAAAGCAAACTTTACAGCCACAAGATTTTGAGCAGTGGCTGGCGTATTTTGTCGAAACGGTAGATAGTTTATTTGAAGGCCCCAAAGCCGAGAGGGCTAAGCGCGTTGCCACGGCCATTGCGGGTAATATGGAAAAGTCTTTTGCCCCTGAAAGGCAGCGCTAACTAAAGCAGGTAGGGAATAAAAACCAGCCCACCCACCAAAACCGCGCCAATGGCCGAAATCAGCACTGCCGCTGCGGCCATATCTTTCGCCAGCCCTATCAGTTCATTATGCTCGGGCGAGACTCTATCGCACAAATACTCCAGCGCCGTATTAAACGCTTCGGCCATCCACACCAGTGTGACAACAATAAACAGTAAGCCCCATTCAATGCGTGTTATCTGGTGATACACACCGAGCCAGATAACGATAACTGTGGCCAGCAGATGCACGCGGCTATTGTGCTCATTTTTTAGCAGCTGCCCAATGCCTGCCATCGCATCCTTAATGCTTGCTAACCTTGCCCTAAGGCTAAAGCCTTGCTTATTTTTACTCATGGGACGCCTGCCAGTTAAACGCCAGTTTGTTCTGCCAATTGCGCTCAAATCATGTATTAAAAGCGCCACAATAGGGTGCGAATAATGCTTTGGTCATTGCGGCGGCCAGGCTGCCATGGCACTCTGCCTGACCTCGAAAATTGGTTTAATTTCAAAGCACTTAAAGGTAACACATTATGGGTCCTCTGGCGGGTTTACGGGTGGTAGAAATTGCAGGAATCGGGCCAGGCCCCTTTGCCTGTATGTTGCTGGCCGACCTGGGCGCAGAAGTGATTCGCGTCGACCGCGCCACCGGCGGCTCGCCATTCTCAGCTAACCCGGCAGACATTATGAGCCGTGGCCGCCAATCGGTTGCTTTAAACCTGAAGAGCGATGAAGGAATTGCCGCTGCACGCAAATTAATCGATAGTGCCGATGTGCTGATTGAAGGCTTTCGCCCCGGCGTGATGGAAAAGCTTGGCCTTGGTCCTGATGTATTTCAAAGCAGCAATAAAAAACTGGTCTATGGCCGTATGACAGGCTGGGGGCAAGAGGGCCCACTGTCACATGCCGCAGGTCACGATATTAACTATATCGCCTTAACCGGAGCGTTAGGTGCTATAGGCACTAAAGATTCAGGTCCTGTCCCGCCGCTTAACCTGCTTGGTGATTTTGGTGGTGGTTCGCTGTACCTTGTCATGGGCGTATTGGCGGCTTTATATGAAGTACAAAAAACCGGAGTAGGCCAGGTCGTTGATGCAGCCATTGTCGATGGTACTGCGTCAATTATGTCGTTTATGCATAGCTGTGTTGCGGTGGGCTTTTGGGAAGACAAGCGTCAATCAAATATGCTCGATGGCGGCGCACATTACTACGGCGTATACGAATGCGCCTGCGGTGAATATATATCAATTGGCTCTATCGAGCCGCAGTTTTACCAACTGTTATTGCAAACACTTGAAATTTCCGAAGCGGAAATGGGTTTAGAAACGCAAATGGACAAGGCCAAATGGCCAGCGCTAAAAGAACGGGTTGCCAATAAAATTAAAGAGAAAACCCGCGAGCAGTGGTGCGAGATTATGGAAGGTACCGATATTTGTTTTGCGCCGGTGCTATCTGCCGAAGAGGCAATTGCTCACCCGCACAATAAAGAGCGCGATGCCTATATCAAGCGCGACGGTATTTATCACCCTGCGCCTGCACCTCGCTTTAGCAAAAGCGAATGCGAATTGGCGCCAGCGCCGGTTGAAATTGGTGCGCATACCCAATCGATACTTGCCTCAATTGGTTACTCCGATGCTGAAATTAGTCAGTTAATTGCCGATGGTGCTGCTAACGCAGCTGCTAGCTAACAACGAAGAAGGGCGGTTAATAGCAATGGAATCACTCGACGCTTTTAAGCATATTGTTAACCAGAGACGCTCGGTGCGCGCTTATTTAAACAAGCCAGTCGACCAAGATACCCTGGAATCGATTTTTACCACCGCGCAAAAAGCACCGTCGAACTGTAATACCCAGCCCTGGTTATCGGCAGTGGTATCGGGTGAAAAAATTGAGCAGCTGCGCGAAATGATGCCCAACGCCATGCTTAACGGTGAGTTTTGTATGGATTTTCCCTATGCGGGCAAATACGACGGCGTTTATCGCGAGCGACAAATTAGTGCGGCCAATGCCATGTATACCGCCCTGGGTATTGCCCGCGATGATAAGCCGGCGCGCGATGGCCAGTTTTTTAAGAACTTTACCTTTTTCGGTGCTCCGCACGTGGTGTTTTTATTTTTACCGGCTTGCTTTGTTAACGAAGACAACACCGGTATTCGCGAAGCCTGCGACCTGGGTATGTATGCGCAAAATTTAATGCTGTCGATGACAGCTCACGGTGTGGCCAGCTGTCCGCAAACGGCGCTAAGTTTTAATGCCGATAATTTGCGTAAGGCGCTGGATATCAGCGATGACTACAAACTGATGTTTGGTATTTCTTTTGGCTATGCCAATGAAGAGGATCCTGGCAGCCTGGCAGTCACTGACCGCGCAGGGTTAAGCGATTGTGTTAGGTTTTACGAGTAATAGTGTTAGGTTTTACCAATAATAGCGCCAGGTTTTATAAATAGTAATACTTGCAATAGATCTAAATTTTTTTGCACAAGGTAAAATGTGGGATTAACCATAATAGAGGTGATGAAATGTCATCAAATGAGCAAGCAACAGAGGTATTAAGCCAACCTTTTAATCTTGGCTTTACCTATACCCGCTCAACCGGGCCGGTAGTAGGGCGTTTTTTAACAGAGTTGCGCAACGGTAAAATTGTTGGCAGCAAAGGTTCTGATGGCAGAGTGTTGGTGCCAGCCGTGGAGTACGATCCGGTAACGGCAGAAGCATTAACCGAAATTGTTGCCGTTGAAGATGTCGGTGAAGTGGTGAACTGGTGCTGGGTTAACGCGCCCACTGAGCACCATCCGTTAGATAAACCATTTGCCTGGGGCATGATTCAATTAAAAGGCGCAGATACGCCGATGCTGCACGCTATTGATACTGGCGGTGATGAAGCGGCTATGAGTACCGGTATGTCGGTACGCGCGCGCTGGATCGACCAGGCGCAGGGCAATATCCACGATATCGTTTGCTTTGAACCTGGCGATACCAGCAGCGGCAAAGTGCCAGCCTGCGATGCCGATGGGCCAATGGAAATTATGGATGCGCCCACTTATCTCGATTACAACTTTACCGCTGGTGAGTCGACTGCGCGCTTTTTGCATCAAATCCGCCAGGGTAAGTTGGTAGGTCAAAAGTGCCCCTCGTGCAGTAACGTTTATATTCCACCTCGCGGTACTTGCGCAGCTTGTGGCGTTGCCACCGAAGAAGAAGTGGAGTGTAAAGACGTTGCTACCGTAGAGTCTTTTACAATTGTATCGATTCCAATTCCTGGCAACCCGATTCAGCCGCCTTATATTGTCGCCAATCTGGTAGCCGACGGTGCTGATATTTCGTTTATTCATTTGCTCAGTGAATGTAAAAACGAAGATGTGCATATTGGTATGCGGGTAAAAGCCGTGTGGAAGCCCGAAGAAGAATGGGACTACGCGATGGATAATATTCGCTATTGGAAACCGTTAGACGCGGCGGAGGGTAAGTAAGATGAAAGATGTTGCTATTATTGCTTACCAGCAGGGCGATTGCGTTCGCAATGCCGGTGCGCAAAACGAAGTTGAATTAATCATGCCGGTTATTGGCGCGGTGATGAAGCAGGCCGGTTTTGAAAATGCCCAGGATATCGATTTTACCTGTTCAGGCAGCTGTGACTACCAGCAGGGTGCGGCTTTTGCGTTTGTACTTGGTGTTGATGCGCTAGGCGCAGTACCTCCCATAAAAGAATCGCATGTTGAAATGGACGGTGCCTGGGCGCTCTATGAGTCGTGGCTAAAAATCCAAATGGGCGCTGCCGAAACGGCGTTGATTTATGGTTTTGGTAAATCGTCTCCAGGCCAGTTAAGTAATGTGCTGGCGCTGCAGTTAGACCCTTACTATTTAGCGCCATTAAAGGTCGACACCATTTCGTTGGCGGCCATGCAGGCGCGCAGCTTGCTAGAGGCCGGTGAAATCACCGAAACCGATATGGCCGAAGTCGTAGCTAACTCGCGCAACAATGCTAAAAGCAACCCGCGTGCGCAGTTAAGTGGCGACCACACGGTAGAGCAATTACTGGCTGAGCCAAAAACGGTGGCGCCGTTGCGTATGCACGATTGCTGCCCGGTTTCTGATGGTGCCGCAGCCATGATTATTTGTACGGTAGAAAAAGCCAAAGAGCTGGGTTTACCTTACGCGGTTATTAAAGGCATTGATCATCGTATTGAAACTCACCACGTTACCTTGCGTGATCTTAAGCGTTCACCTTCGGTTGAAATTGCCGCCGAAAAAGCCGGTGTGCATAGCGCGCCTGTGGATGTTGCAGAAATCTACGCGCCATTTAGTCACCAGGAAATCATTGTTAAACGCGCGCTGGGTCTGGGTGATGATGTGGATATCAACCCATCGGGTGGTGTGCTGGCCGGGCATATGTTTATGGCCGCCGGTTTATCGCGAGTGGGTGAAGTTGCCCAGCGTATTATTAAGGGTGATTACAAGCGCGGTGTCGCGCATGCGACCAGTGGTCCATGCTTACAGCAAAATATGGTAGTGGTATTGGAGGGCAGCGAATAATGGCCGAATTAGCAGCAGTTGTCGGTATTGGGCAAACCAAATACCAAACCAAACGCGCCGACGTATCGATTGCAGGATTGGTACGCGAAGCCGCATTTAATGCATTGCAAGATGCCGAACTCACCTGGGACGATATCGACGCCGTTATTATTGGCAAGGCGCCCGATATGTTTGAAGGCGTGATTATGCCCGAGCTGTATCTGACCGATGCGCTGGGTTGTAATGGCAAGCCTATGTTGCGTGTGCATACCGCAGGCTCTGTAGGTGGTTCTACCGCCGTAGTCGCCGCCTCGCATGTGCAGTCGGGCGTATTTAAGCGCGTATTAACCGTGACCTTTGAAAAGCAGTCGGAATCGAATGCCATGTGGGCGTTATCAAACCCGCACCCGTTTTCGCCGCACTTAAACGCTGGTGCCGGTGGTTACTTTGCGCCAATTATTCGCGAGTATATGCGTCGTTCGGATGCGCCGCTGGATACTGGTATTAAAGTGGCGGTTAAAGACCGTTTGCACGCATTGAAAAATCCGTTAGCGCATTTGCAAATTCCCGATATCAGTATGGAGATGGTCGCCGAGTCTCCCATGTTGTGGGACCCTATTCGCTTTTTGGAGTCTTGCCCATCGTCTGATGGTGCCTGTGCGATGGTTATTGCGCACGAAGATTTGGTTGATCAATCACCGAATAAGCCGGCCTGGATTCGCGGTGCGGCAATGCGCTCTGAGCCTACCATGTATGCCGGCCGGGAGCAGGTTAGCCCGCAGGCGGGTAAAGACTGTGCCAAAGATGTTTACGCGCAAGCGGGCATTAAAGACCCGCGTAAAGATCTCGACTGCGCCGAAGTTTATGTGCCGTTTTCGTGGTACGAGCCCATGTGGTTAGAGAACCTGGGTTTTGCCGAAGAGGGTAAGGGCTGGGAGTTAACCATGAGCGGTGCTACTTCGTTAGATGAAGGCGGTGATATTCCCTGGAACTGTTCGGGTGGTGTGCTTTCATCGAATGCGATTGGTGCCAGCGGCATGATTCGCTTTGCAGAAGCTGCGCGACAAGTGCGGGGTACCGCCGAAGACCATCAGGTTGAAGGTGCTAAAACCGCGCTGGGACATGCCTACGGCGGTGGTGCGCAGTTTTACGCTATGTGGGTGGTGTCGGCCGATAAAGGCTAATTGTAAAAGCAGGTTTACCCGCAGGCTAGTGCCTGACAATTAAACCTATTATTTACCGGTTTTGGGCCCCGCAAGTATGCGGGGCTTTTTTTATGGTGGCATTTTTTTTCGTTTAAGGTGTATACCAAATCGGTGACGTGTAAGCCCGGTCTTGAATTTCTCTGGGCGTATTTTCCGGCACCTCATAACCAAACTTCAGACGGTCATACTCGGTCCAGCGCGGGGTAGGGATCTCTAACACTCTGGCGTAGTAAAAAGCCGCTTGCGTCGCATCAAAGTCCGGATCTTCCCAAACCGTTGCCAGCTGTGCATCACCCACCGTGTTGGTGTAGGTGACGGTGTCTAAATCGACCGTAGATTTAACCGCTTTGACTTTATTGCCACGCAATTTGCGCTCGCCGGATACCGCAACGTTATAGACTTTCTCGTGCAGCTCACCATCACTGTCTTGCCAGCCTTTAATAATCTGGATTCTATCGAGATTGGCACCGTCTATATCTTTAATCGCGGTGACCAAAAAGCGCGGGGCTTTGTCATTAGGTGCCTGAGATAAATCACCCCCCATAGGCACACCACCGGCATAACCAATTCGCGCACTATCGGGCATCACTGCCGCATTATCTGCGTAATCCCAACCGCCAAAAAATCGCACCGTCATACGCGAGCCGGTAGTCGCATAAACTTCTTTCCGCTTCATAGCGGCAAATAATTCTTCGCGGGTATTATCGTGTGCCCAAACCGCAGCGTAACCACTGGCCACTTGCTCCCACGAATAGGTAGCGGTGCCATCTTTATTCACTGAAGGAAAAAACTGCGAAGCCGAACGCTCAGCTCCCGGCTCAATCGCCGATGCCTTGCCCCAAAAATTGTTTTCGCCACCGGTTGCTAGTGAAGTATGCGCATCGGTGCTGCCTATCATGCCAAACTTAAACGGGTTAACCCCGGTTTGGCGCTGCGCCTCAAGCCCCAGCTTTAACGCCGAGCGCGCGTACTCGTATTGCAACATATCTGGCGTTTTGGGCACCTGGCCAAAGGGGCTAAGGTTGCCTTTATCCCAATTTTCAAAATCGGCAAATTCATCATCGGGCGATAAAAACGGGTGGGCTTCGCCATCGCCTTTTATTTGCGTTACTTCAACGACCGGCTCCCAACGCTGGCGATTTTGGGTGTAGCTTTTATCTACCGGGTTACCATTAGAATCTTTAAGCGTAAACATGCGGCCATTACTAACGTTGCCATTATGTGGAATCGCCAAAATCTCGCCGCCGGTTTGCTTTTCATAATCGGCCATAAATGCCCATAGCTGTTCGGGCTTAACACCATCGAGTGAGGAGAAGGGTGGCATGGCAGCGGCTTTATCGGCCCCGTCTTTATAAATCACTACCCGGTGCAAGTTATCGCCCTTGGGGAAGTAGGTCCACTCATAACCAATTAAAGGGGTAAATACGCCAGGTTGATAAAACTGGTCGGCAATGGCGGCACTGCTTTTCCAGGTATCAAAAGCCAGGTCCTGGGTTGGGTAGCGATTATCACTATCGATAAACGCCAAGCTTAAATCTACCATCACTTTCATGGCAGACTCATCGCCTTTCATGAGTTCGGCCAAAATTTTTCTGCCACCCTCAGAGCTTTGCAATGCCGGGTCGCCAGCGCGAACTCGTGGCATAACCCCCAAATATTCAGCGTGATCTGAAATTACCAGAAAATCTAACGGACGATTTAGCTTAACTTCGCGGCCATTATTGGCCGTGACTTTATCACCACGGGCAAAGCGGTAGGCGTCGGCCGGTGGCATGCGCTCATTACCCGCCGAGTTGGCATCAATACTCATGGCGCTATGCAAATGCGTGTCGCCCCAGTAAACCTGCTGAGGAATAGGGCGATTGTAGGGCGAGTAATCACCGCCGCCAATCACTTCACGTTTATCAACCTCATCGGCAAGCAGAGGGCTTTGTGCACGTAATTCATCCACGCTGAGTATATCTTCGGCGCTATGGCCGCCAGCATTTTCTTGTGCAAATGCAAAAGGTAATAAAGCAAGTAGGGCGCTTGTTAAGCAAAGTTGTTTAAGCATGGAGCAGTGATTCCTGAAAATGTTGTCTTTAAGGGTGCGCTAAATAAAACTCTACCGCATCGGAAATACTTTCTTTAATGGGGCGTGGCTGCCAGCCAAGTTCGGTTTTGGCCTTGCTGCAATCCATTTCGCAAAAAATATGCGACAGTAAAACCGACTCGATATTGAGCGAAGTGCGAATGCCACGCAGTTTATTAAATGTTTGGGCAATAAACGCAATGACATAAAGTTGGCGTATCGACAAGTTTAACTTCGGCCGGGGTACACCGGCGACATCCGCGGCATGATTAAACAAGGTAATCTGGTGCGCGTGATCTGAGGCAATAATATAACGCTCACCATCACGACCTTTTTCTGATGCCAGTATCATCGCCGTGGCTGCATCGCGAATATCCACTACCGGATTATGGCAGTCAATCGGTAGCGAGGTTTCTTCATAGGCAACATTGCGAATTAACGCGCCATGCGGCGTTGGTTGAATATCGCCAGGTCCATAGGTGTTGGCAACACATAATGCCACCGCAGGTAGCTGATGTTTTTTATGGTATTCAAATACCATACGCTCTGCCTGTGCGCGGCAGCGTACATAGTCCGGGGCTTTATCGTACCAATTAAATTCGTCCTCTTCGGTCACAATCCCTTTGGGGTTTAAACCGATGGTGACAATGCTGCTGGTAAAAACAAACTTTTTAACGCTCAACTCAGTCGCCACATCTAGCACATTGCGTAAGCCATCGATATTGGTGCGGTATAGCGGGCTGGTATCTTTTAACCAAGCGCGGGTATCAACAATACAGTAGTAGACAACGTCAATGGCTTGTAGTGCAGCACGAAGTGAGTCCTTGTCCATAATATCGCCGTGCACGCGGGGTACATCTAGCGCATCAATACTGCGAGTGTCACTATTGGCGCGGACAAACGCTGTGACCGGCTGCCCGGCTTCAACCAGTTGTTGGGTGATATGGCTACCTAAAAAACCGTTGGCGCCCATAACCAGTGCGCGATTATCTGCCATGCCCTTTTCTCTTTTAAAGTTCTTGTGCCGGGTTCTTATTTGAATTGCTCTATTGGACGCTATGTTACTGGAATTTATCGAAATCTAGGTTAACTCTGCGTCAGGTGATGGCGGTTTTTATGGCATCTGCGGCGGGTAAGCGGTAATCTAGCCGCTGTAAAAATAGCCTGTGTCGCAGGCGAGGGTCATAGTCGGTTTAGCTGGAGAAATACAGAATGAGCAGTTGCGATATCCTGATTAAAAACGCATTGATTTTTGATGGCAACGGTGGGCCGCCGCGCAATGGCGATCTGGCCATCAAAGATGGCAAGGTGCTGTCGCATGGCAAGCAGTTAAGCTTCGATGAGATAGGCAGCGAAGTCGACGCAACCGGCTTGTGGCTGACGCCTGGTTTATTGGATATCCACACCCATCTCGATCTGGAAGTTGAGCTTAACCCGGGTCTGGGTGAGGCCGTACGCCACGGCACAACGACGGTGTTAGTTGGCAACTGTTCACTAGGCACCACCTATGGCGCGCAAAATAAAAACGGCGATAACCCTATTGTTGACTGTTTTACCCGCGTTGAAAATGTGCCCAAAAGTGTGCTGCAGAAATGCGCCGATGCCATGTACTGGGATAACTCCGAAGACTACCTGAAACATTTTGATGATATTCCGCTTGGGCCAAATGTCGCAGCGTTTGTGCCTCATTCAATGCTACGTATTCAGGTCATGGGCGTAGAAGATTCCATTAGCCGCAAGCCTACCGCTGCCGAAGAAGCGAAAATGCAACAGCTGCTGCGCGAGGCGATGGAGCAAGGTTACCTGGGCTTATCGACCGACCAGATCGTATTTCACTATTTGTCTAACGACCCGCATAAAGAAAGCCGCATACCTGCGCATTTTGCCGAAGATGGAGAGTTAAAACCCACACTCGATATTGTCCGTGAGTATGGCAGAGTCTGGCAAACCAACCCCGACGGTGAGCGTATGGGGCGCACTATTAAACGCTTTTTCTGGAGTGCTGGCTGGTTTTTCCGTAAGCCCTTGCGCGTATCGGCATTAACCGCTATCGACTTTACCAGTACGCCAGGTATCTGGAAGCTAATGCTACGATTGGCAGGCGTAATAAACTCGTTTATCTGCCGTGGCAAAATTCATTTTCAGGCTCTGGGTGCCAATTTTAGAATGTGGTCTGACGGTATTATCGCGCCGATTTTCGAAGAGCTGGAATCAACCCGTGAGTTAATTGCCATTGAACCCGAAGATACCGCAGCGCGTCGCGCGCTGCTCGACAGCCCCGAGTGGCAGGCGCGTTTTCGTCGCGACTGGGCTAAGGTCGAAAAGCCCGATGAGCTACCTAGCGCCTATTCCAAGCTGGGTAATATGGGCGATCAGGCGACTTTTCAAATGGATATGGACGAAATGTTTTTTGACGATACGCCGGTTGAAAGCTGGAACGGCTGCTCGCTGCGCGAGGTGTTTAATCGCCTGCAAAGCTATCAGAATTCCAACGGTAGTGAAGGCGCGTTAAACGATAATGAAGCTGAGGTGTTTGCCCGCTTTCCTGCCAATACCAATAATGCCACCGAGTTCTTTTTACAGGGGCTGCGGTTATTCGATATGGATTTTCGCTGGTGGTTTGATTCGGCCAATACCAATGAAGATGTGGTAGAAGAAATTTTGTTTCACAAACATGCGCTGCCAGGCTTTAACGATAGCGGCGCACATTTGACCAACCTGGCTTTTTACGATTGCAACTTGAATACGCTGCGTCTGGCTCAGCGCTCGGGCGTGAATCGCGTGGCTGAGGCGGTTAAGCGCTTAACTACAGAGCCCGCTGAATTTTTTGGCTTGGACGTCGGTTCACTTGCGCCAGGGGCGCAGGCAGACCTGGTGTTAATTAACCCTGATCAACTTGCCAAGCACGATGTGAATGCCAGCAGAGAAAAAATCTGGAACGAGAAGTTCCAACACGATGTGTTGGTCAATCGCTCTGACGGTGTGGTTGAGCAGGTGTATATTGCTGGCCAGCGTGCCTGGGAGAATGGTAGCCAATACAGCGAAGCGCTGGGTAATATGCGTCTGGGTAAGGCGGTCAGGGTGAAGCGAGCCAGCTAGTTTACTCGCCGGAGGCTTTAACTAGTGGCCTAAGAGGGGGGTTAAGAGTTTTTTTGGGGGTGAGTTTGAGTTGGGCGGTCACTCCGATTCGCTTTGCTCAGGTCGGGACGATTTTACTCCTTCACTTTAAAAGACAAACCCACTCGGGTTTTGGTATCACGCTGTGTTGGTAAAGAGCATACAGTTAACTTAAAGACTGATTACAAATATGGATATCCTATTCGAAGCAGACACTCGTATCTCGGTTAGAGGATAACAGCAATGCCCCCAACTCATACAAGGCAACGGCGGTTGCAGGGACGCAAACTCGGTGCTGGAACGTAGTGCTGTGTCGTAGTGCTGTGTCGTGGTGCTAGGGATTTTGGCGCAAATCATAAAACGGTGATCGCAAAACATAGTGTGGCCGTGACAACTGATAAAACGGCGGTACGTTTTTGCCCTGTTGTTTTATAAACAGGTTTTAGTTACTTTTTTTGTGCAAGCACAGCGTTTTTTGCTGCGCGGCTGAAAAGCGTCTCGGACGAAGGGGCGACGCGAATCACAAAGTGACTGGCCTACAGGCCAAAACCACCGTTTAACTTTAACCATACACTAAGAAAAATAGCGCAATCGCCAACCACAATAAAAACCAAAACTGAAAGTGAACTAGACCAGCGGCGTTAATTCTCAGGGAGTCATCAAAAGAGAAATAATGCGCCCCAATCTCCGTGTAAGGGCGCAATTTTAAGTAAGGATTGAAACTATTTTTTATTTTAAATTTTTCTACTACACACTAAAATTAGCTTTTAGCACTTAGTTAAAGTACATTTTCAGCCGCAAGCCCAGCGGTATGTCGCTCACCCTGAATACCTACCGTACCGACCGAAAAAGCTGCTTTCTCCAACGTCACGCAGTAATCTTTATCGGCGATATTTTTAATCCATCGCCCAGCTCCCAGCTATTATTATGCAGACCAATTTTAGCGTTTAACAGCGTATAAACTCGTTGGCTTCAGAATCGTCGACTTTCAGACTTTTACCTCCAGAGAATGCATTGATATTAAATGCATCAGAAAAATCCTAATCAAAGCATAGGACAAGTTTTTGAATAAGGAGAGCGATTTAATAAATAAGAAATAAATATTTGGTCACTTTTTTGATATTGGCTATTCGTTATACAGTTTTTGATAGCCTGTGCCATTTGTTGGCTTATTGATCGCTAATAAAAATCGTTAGGATACCTAAGCGAGAGGGGTGCAAAATGTATGTGAGCAATAAATCAGTAGCGCTGAGCTTGTCGGGTCGTTATAGGGCGTATAACTGGCGTCTCGTGTTGCGTAAGATTCTAGTGTAAGTATTTGATCAGCACAAAGCCGCCAATCAGCAGCACCGTAGCAACGATAGTGAGGATATTGAAATAGCGGTCTATCCACTGCTTAATGGTTGGCCCAAACAACATAATCAGTCCGGCCAGTAAAAAGTAGCGCAGGGCGCGGCTGCACAATGCACCCAATACAAAAATACCAAATGGTACCAACGCGGCACCAGCGGCAACGGTAAACACTTTAAACGGGATGGGGGTAAAGCCTGCGGTAAATACTGCGAGAAAGGTATTGTCCGAAAAGGATTCGGCCAGCCGGTTAAACAGCGTCTCGCTAAAACCCGGTACATACTGGTAGAAAAAACTGTCCAGCGCACCCCAAAGTCCCCAGCCCATTGCATAACCTGCTATAGCGCCTAGCACTGAGCCGATAGTGCAAATGGTGGCAAAGCGCAAAGCGCGGGTGGGCGCGCCCACGGCCATTGCCATTAGCAGTACATCGGGTGGAATCGGAAAAAACGAGGCTTCAGCAAAGGCCATAATAAACAGCGCAGGGCCAGCGTAGCGATGATCTGCCCAGGTCAGCACCCAATCATATAGCCGCCGAATCATGTTTGGAGTCCTTTCCTGCACTAAATTCGATTCAGTCGTCATAGATTTTGCTCACAGTTTAATCTGTTTATTGGTGGAGTCGCAGTAATATAGCGGTTGTCTTGCTTGGGTGGACCTTGATTAGCGCTTAAATACTTAATTATTTGCCAGTGATTGCTGGTGTGAGGCGCTGCGCTAGCATTCTAGCTGCTGAAATCGAAAATATTGGCAGCGATCAGCACAGATAAAGAGAAATAGTGCACAAATATTCTGCGTTTGCGATTTAAACACTATTAAAATCATTGTTTTAGCGTTAGTTTCTAATGCACAACTTAACTGGTTTGACTTGGGTGGCTGTGGAGAGCTTTATCTTATCGCAACGGGCAATGATTTTAGCTCAGTATACCTGCAGCGAATCACTGGTAACGGGGATACTGAATAATGGCCGAACAGCGTTCCGGCATACATTTGTGTATGCGTCGTGCCGCGATGGTGCCAGCGACAGTATTCATAAACTCGGCGCTTATGAAGGCGCTATTCGTTAGCCTGTTACTGGTGGGTTGTCTGCTGGGTTGCGCCAATCCAGGGCCGGTACCGGTGGTTGAGCGAGCCCAGCCACCTAGCGAGCGGATTAATTATCACTGGGTGAGTGCTGGCGAAACTTTGTATGCGATTGCTTGGCGCTACAATATGGACACGAGGCAGCTGGCGCGAGCGAATGGCCTAGCATCACCGTATCATATTCGGGCAGGTCAAAAGTTAACGCTAGATTTATCGCATCGGGTCAGTACACCCAAAGTGCTTGGTCGTAGTGACAGGGAACGCGTTGCCGTAAAAGATAGAGTGGCACTGCCAAAGAGCGGCACAAGTAAGAGAAAAGTGTATGCCAATGTCGTTAATTGGCGCTGGCCAACCAAAGGTACGGTAACCAAACAATATCGCAATATGGGCAACGCGGTGCATAACGGTGTTGATATTAAGGGTAAGCGCGGGCAGCCTGTGTATGCGGCCAATCATGGCGTGGTAGTTTATGCGGGCTCAGGTTTACCCGCCTATGGTAAATTATTAATTGTGAAGCATAACGATACTTATTTAAGTGCTTATGCACACAACAGTAAATTAACGGTTGCCGAAGGCGATAATGTAACCGTTGGGCAGAAAATTGCCGAAATTGGTAAGAGCGGCACTACTTACGAACACTTACACTTTGAGATTCGAAAGCGCGGTGTGCCGGTTGACCCGCTGAGTTTACTGCCTAGAGCTTAGATAAAATCTAGAGCTTAGCGAAAGCCTAGAGTTTAGATAGTAAAGAGAGGCTTCACACGCTAAGCGTATTGGATGGGCAAGTAATTTGAAACTAAAAAGCATAAGTCTGTAACTAATAGTTAGTACTGAATAAACAACAACAGTAGTAGCATAAAAAGATAAATTTTAGGGGCATTTGCCATGGCAGCTAACGGGGAAGAACAGATTGACGTACAGCTCGACACAGAACAAGTTGAAAATATCGATGCCGAGGAAGACGGCTTTAAAGGTATTGCTAATGAAATGGACGGTCGTCGTAAAACGACCGAGAAAATTCCCAAGTCGCTCGATGCGACGCAAATGTACCTTAACGAAATTGGCTTCTCGCCGCTATTAACAGCAGACGAAGAAAAACACTATGCGCGCCTGGCGCTCGATGGTGACGAAGCTGGTCGCAAACGCATGATTGAATCAAATTTGCGTTTAGTGGTTAAAATTTCGCGTCGTTATTTAAACCGTGGTTTAACGCTACTCGATTTAATTGAAGAGGGGAATTTAGGCCTGATTCGCGCAGTAGAAAAGTTCGATCCCGATCGCGGTTTTCGCTTTTCAACTTACGCCACCTGGTGGATTCGCCAAACCATAGAGCGCGCCATCATGAACCAGACGCGAACCATTCGTCTGCCGATTCATGTGGTTAAAGAGTTAAATGTCTATTTGCGCGCGGCGCGCGAGCTCAGCCAAAAGCTCGACCACGAGCCAAGCGCTGAAGAAATTGCCGAGCTGCTTGAAAAGCCGGTTGAAGATGTTAAACGCCTGCTTAAGCTGAATGAGCGAGTGACATCCATCGATGCGCCATTGGGTCATGACTCAGAGCGCACCGTGGTAGAGACTATTGCCGATACCAAGGTCTCCGACCCGGCGGAATTGCTGCAAGACAATAATATGCGTGCCAGTATCAATATGTGGCTCGACGATTTATCGGAAAAACAGCGTGAGGTGATTACCCGTCGGTTTGGTTTACGTGGCCATGAAACGGCAACGCTAGAGCAGGTGGGTGCTGAAATTGGTTTAACCCGTGAACGGGTGCGACAAATTCAGGTTGAAGCTTTGCGCAGGCTTAAAGATATTATGCGCAGCGAAGGCCTGTCCAGCGAGTCGGTGTTTAGTCGTTAACCCGGCTAATTTTTTCAGGCAAAAAAAAGACCCGCTTGCGGGTCTTTTTTTTTTACGAGTTGCTAGCCATTAGCCGCCAATAACAATTAGCGTTCAAGGTGCTGAAGTTTATCCGGTACGCCATTCCACTCTTCGGCATCGTCGGGTGCCGGTTTCATCTCTGTGATATTGGGCCAGGTTTCGGCCAGCTCGGCGTTAAGCTCAAGAAATACCTGCTGGTCTTCGGGCAACTCGTCTTCAGAAAAAATTGCGTCGGCTGGGCACTCGGGCTCACACAGCGCGCAATCAATACACTCATCGGGATGAATGACCAAAAAGTTGGGGCCTTCGTAAAAGCAGTCGACCGGGCATACTTCTACGCAGTCGGTGTGTTTACATTTAATGCAGTTTTCGCCTACCACAAAAGTCATAGTGGTGTTGCTCTCCCTTAATAATTAAAAAAGTAGCTGTTTAAAAAGATAGCTATTAAAAACCGGGTGTTTTCTTGCTTGGCTTTGAGTGCAATCTACCTTGTTAACGCTAAGGATATAGATAAAGCGTCAAAAAACGAGCGCGGAGTCTATCACGCAAATTTAGGGCCGCAAAGCCATATGGGGGATTTTTAATGGCGATCTTCGCTATTAACCCGTCTGATAAGCTTGCTACGGCGTGTATTAACGCTTGGATCAGTGATGCTAATGCTTTAGTGACCAAAGCCACCAGTGCCGCTTAGCTTTGACGCTTTAGCTCATATAGGGCCTCTAGCGCCTGCATAGGAGTCATATGGTCGGGGTTTATTGCATCCAGAGCCTCTTTTAGCGGGTGATCGTCAACCGCAAACAAATCGGGCTGTGGTGATGCCTTTGGCCGGGTAGGTGCCATTGTCTGGGCAGTATCCGGGCTTGTAGCATTCTGCACAGGTTGATTGGCGCCGTAGTCGCCCGCAAGGCTGGCGGCACTGGCCGCCTCAAGCTCATGCAACTTGCCACTGGCGCAGTTCAGCACGACTTTGGGAATTCCCGCCAGTTTGGCGACCTGAATACCATAACTCTGATTAGCCGGCCCTTCTTTGACGCTATGCATAAACACAATATCGTCGCCATATTCGGTGGCGTCGAGATGCACATTGGCGGTGCCATTAATACTGTCGGGCAGGCTGGTGAGTTCAAAGTAGTGGGTGGCAAACAGCGTAAAGGCCTTAAGCTGCTCGGCCAGGTGATAGGCACATGCCCAGGCTAATGACAGTCCGTCAAATGTGCTGGTGCCGCGACCAATTTCATCCATCAATACCAGCGAGCGCGGCGTGGCGTGATGCAGAATATGCGCGGTCTCAGACATCTCAACCATAAAGGTCGAGCGGCCACCGGCCAAATCATCGGATGAGCCAATACGGGTAAACACCTGATCAACCAAACCCAACGTGGCCGATTCGGCGGGTACATAACTGCCAATATGGGCCAGTACCGTGATCAATGCTATCTGGCGCATATAGGTCGACTTACCGCCCATGTTGGGACCGGTAATAATCAGCATGCGGCGCTGTTCGTCGAGCTGAAGATCATTGGGGATAAACGGTTCGCTGGAAACCTGCTCAACCACAGGGTGGCGACCTTGTTTAATCACAATGCCCGCGCGTTGTTCCAGTTTGGGGGCGCGCCAGTTCAAGCTATCGGCCCGCTCGGCTAGCGTGGCCAATACATCGATCTCGGCAATAGCCTCGGCGCTGGTTTGTAAAGCTTGCAGCGATTCGTTAAGCGTTTCGATTAACTGTTCGTATAACTGTTTTTCACGCGCTAGCGCTTTGCTTTGCGCGCTTAGGGCTTTGTCTTCAAATTCTTTTAATTCGGGAGTAATAAAGCGCTCGGCGTTTTTAAGCGTTTGTCTGCGGGTGTATTCAACCGGTGCCTGCGCCGACTGTGCGCGACTGATTTCAATATAGTAACCGTGCACGCGGTTATAACCGACTTTAAGCGTGCTAATACCGGTTTTTTCGCGCTCGCGTTGCTCCAGAGCAACCAGATAGTCAGAGGCATTGGTGCTAAGTCCGCGCAGCTCATCGAGCTCGCTATCGTAGCCATCGGCAATTACCCCGCCATCGCGAATGGTCATGGGCGGGTTATCAATTAACGCGCCGGTAAGCAGCCCGGCTTGCTGTGGGTGCTCGCCAATACCGTTGGCAATCGCGCTAACCGCATCGTCTTCACGGGCCAGTAGTGCACGGTTTAATTCTGGCAGTGCGTTTAATGAGTCGCATAAGCGCGTGAGGTCGCGCGGTCGCGCCGAGCGCAAGCTGATGCGGGTTAAAATTCGCTGCATATCGCCTACCGGCTTTAACGCGCTGCGCACCGCTTCAAAGGCGTAGTTATCAAGCAGCGATGCAATAACCTGCTGGCGTTGCAGAATAGGGGTAATCTGATTAAGTGGCTTAGCCAGCCAGCTGCGCAACAGTCTGCTGCCCATTGCGGTGGATGCCGTATCGAGTACCGACAGCAGGGTATTGCTTTCGTCGCCATTCAGATTTTTATCGAGCTCGAGATTGCGGCGGCTAGCTGCATCGATGCATAGGTAGTCGTTGCGGCTTTCAACCTGCAGGCTTTGAATATGTGGCAGCGCACCCGACTGGGTCGATTGCGCGTATTGCAGCAATGCGCCGGCCGCGCACACAGCCACCGGGTAGCGGTCGGCGCCAAAGGCCGATAAATCGCGGGTCGCAAACTGGCGGGTTAGTGCGTTAAAGGCGGTGTCGGCATCAAACTCCCACTCTGGGCGCTCTTTAATAATATCGGGATTCAATACCTCTAACGGCAAATCCGATTTATCGGCGGTAAGAATTTCAGCGCCATCGAGCTGTAATAACTCGGCGGTTAAATCGGCGCGGTTATCGGTTTGGGTAATCGAAAATTTACCGCTGGCCATGGCCAGCCATGCCAGGCCGTAAACACCCTTGGACTGGTAAATGCAAACCAGTAATGGTTCGCGCTTGGCATCAATTAAGGCCTCGTCGCTTAGCGTGCCTGGGGTTATAACGCGTTGCACTTGGCGCTCTACCGGCCCCTTGCTGGTGGCCGGGTCGCCCACCTGTTCGCAAATCGCCACCGATAAGCCGGTTTTGACACATTTTGCCAAATAACCATCGGCAGAGTGATAGGGAATACCGGCCATTGGAATGGGTTTACCGCCTGATTTGCCGCGTGCGGTCAGGGTGAGGTCTAGCACTTGTGAGGCGCGCTTGGCATCATCGTAAAATAGCTCGTAAAAATCACCCATACGGTAAAACACCAGCTCGTTGGGGTGCTGCGCCTTGATCTTTAGATACTGGCGCATCATGGGCGTGTGTTCGGTGTTTGCTGCGCTTTTTGCTGTGGAAGTTGATGATGTCATAGCGGCTAGTCTTGCTGTTGTCCTTGAAAAGAATCACGATGGTGGCACTGGGCCTGTCGCATCCGGATGCGAAGTGCGCAATTGTAATTTAAGCGCTTTGCTTTGCACAGTAAAAGTGCAATTTTCGCAGCATCAAAAGCCACGCTGGTCAGCTATGTTATCCTTTCATCTTTCGGCCCTGCAGGTGAGTAGCCAGCGACAAGGACAGGATTTTGATCAGCAATCACGACGACAATTTTGACGAAAACGACGACGACAACGACGATGACAACATAGGTAATCGTATTGAACCCGATACCGTTGATCAGACCGCGTCCGCACCGGTATCGATTGACGATCACCCCTACCAGCAGCTGACGCCCGATGTTGTTATCGACGCGGTGGAATCTACCGGTCGGCATTCTGATGCGCGCATCCTGGCGTTAAACAGCTACGAAAATCGTGTTTACCAGGTAGGAATAGAAGAGGGCGAGCCGGTGATTGCCAAGTTCTATCGCCCCAACCGCTGGCGCATAGAGCAAATTCTCGAAGAGCACAGCTTTACCCAGCGGTTATATGATTTAGATATTCCGGTTGTACCCCCGCTGGCGATTTGCGATTCTGAACGACCAACGCTTGCGGACTTCGCCGGCTTTCAGTTTGCCATTTATCCACGCCAGGGTGGCAGAGCACCCGAGTTGGATAACCTTGAGCACCTCTACCAGCTGGGGCAATTTATCGGCCGCATTCATGCAGTAGGGGCGAGTTACCCGTTCCAGCATCGCATTGCGTTAAAGGTGCAGGCCTTTGGTTCCGATAGCGTTGAATATTTGCTAAGTCATGGATTTATTCCCGTCGATTTAAAACCTGCCTACGAGTCGGTAACACGACAGGTGCTCGATGCGATCGAGGCAAATACGCCAGAGTCTGAGGTTTATGCCAAGCTATCGCTGCATGGCGACTGTCACCCTGGTAATGTTTTATGGCGCAATGAGCGGCCACATTTTGTTGACTTTGATGATGCGATGACAGGCCCTGCGATTCAGGATTTATGGATGCTGCTGTCGGGCGATACCGCCAATAAACAGCGACAGCTTGGTGAAATTATTGAGGGCTACGAGCAGTTTTATCCGTTTAATACCGCCGAGCTTAAATTAATTGAGCCTCTGCGCGCACTGCGGGTGCTTAATTACAGCGCCTGGTTGGCGCGGCGTTGGGATGATCCGGCGTTCCCGGCCAGCTTTCCGTGGTTTAACACGGTGCGCTACTGGTCTGAACATATTCTTGAATTAAAAGAACTGGTGTCGGCATTAGCCGAGCCGCCGATTAGTTTGCCTGATCCGTAAAATTACCTAGTCCGGAATTTGCCCAGACCGCGACCATCCATACCATACCGTGACCCACAACCCAGCCTTGCCAAATGCGCCAAAGGGGGCTTGTTTTTGCAGTCAATGGTTGATCGCATATGACCGGTTCAGCGTATTGTTTATCGTCATTGCACCGATATAATAGAGCGTCAGTCCGTTAGTTGCGCCTGGGTGATTTTTTTAAGTCGCTGAAATATAAGGCCTAATTTAAACTAACGCATTTACTATCGTCATTTACCGAGTGCTTGGGCCCGGCTGTGCGACGACACAGGCAATTTGGGGCCACCAGTTAAAGTGTTTTTCTTCCTTGAGGCAAAAAAAATGAGCGCACAAGTCGCATACAATCAGTCAGAGCAAGATGAAAAAGATGTGATTGCCGATCGCATGTTAAAAGAAATTGTTGCAATGCAGCCAAGGCTGCGCGAGCGCGCGGCGCAGTGTAAGGCTGACAGGCGAGTACCGGATGAAACGGTGCAAGAGTTGCAGGATATTGGTTTCTTTCTGGCGATGCAGCCCAAACGGTACGGTGGTTATGAATTGGACCCGCAGCACTTTTTCAAAATGAGTATGGCATTGGCGGAGGCCTGTATGTCGACCTCGTGGGCCATGGGCATTGTGTCTGTGCACTCGTTCCAGTTGGCGTTAATGCCAGACCAGGCGCAGCAAGATGTATGGGGTGATGATATTCACACGCGGGTTAGTTCATCGTATGCGCCCATGGGTAAAGTTGAAGTGGTTGATGGTGGTTTTAAGTTCAGTGGTCGCTGGGCTTGGTCTAGCGGTTCGGGCCATTGTGCCTGGGTATTATTGGGCGGCATCATTCCTGGTGAGGGCTATCGCACGTTTTTAATTCCCAAAGAAGACTATGAAATTGTTGATACCTGGCAGGTTATGGGTTTAGAGGGTACGGGCAGTAACGATATTGTGGTTAACGATGTGTTCGTGCCTGAGCATCGTACGCATAAGCAGATGGATGGCTTTGCTTTAACGAATCCGGGTTATGAGGTTAACAAGGCGCCAGTTTATCAAATTCCCTGGGGGCAAGTATTTGCCCGTACGGTATGTACGCCGGCTATTGGTGCGTGTAAAGAAGCCTTGCGTTTATATCGAGATTTGGTGCGTAACAAAGCCAGTGCGGACCCTACCAAGCTTGCGGGTGATGTGGGTACGAATGAGCGTATTGCTTTTGCGGTCAATGGTATTGATGAGATGGAATGCATTTTGATGCGTAACTTCGACAAGATGATGGGATACGTTAACGCGGGGGAGGAGATTCCTATGGAAGAGCGTATTTTGTATCGTTACCAGTCGTCCTTGATTATTGAGAAGGCCATGGCGGTGGTTGATCATTTGTTTAGCGTAGCTGGGGGTGGTTCGGTGTTCTTGGGTAGTGATATTCAGCAGCGGTTTTTGGATATTCATACAGCCAGGGCACATGTGGCGAATAATCCGACGAGTTTTGGGCGGAATTTGGGTGCTACGCAGTTAGGCGTCGATAATGCGGATGTGTTTTTGTAGATTTTTATCAACGCATTTTTTAGAGGAATCCCCGCGAGAGTGGGGATTTTTTTTGGCTTGAGATTTGGTTTTTGCTACTTTTTTGGATGTATAGGTAGATTTAAAGAGTGGTTTTGGTGCTTTACTATTTTACTTAGTGTCTTGGCTTATCCGAGCGGTGTTTTTGTCCTGTAGGCCAGTTACTCTCTTTTGTAAAAGCAAAAGAAAGTAACTGGCCAGCGGGGCACCTCTTAAAATCACTTCTTTAAGTAATTAAGCAAATAAAAAAAATACCCGACTGGCCTACAGGACAAAAACACGG
>CBFHXO010000025.1:0-29631 GCA_965659815.1 Pseudomonadales bacterium | reverse complement strand
TTGGTCTTTGCGGTCGTCCAAATGACAAGCGTAAAAACTGTCAAACAAGGCCCGCTCTTTGTTGAAATGTGAGCGCTCATATTGGGCGGGCAAAATAGCCACCTTCAATTTGAAAAAACTGTGTTCGTGATAGCTATCGGTTTTTCCCACGGCCATGACTTTATACTTGCCGTCATAGCTTTTGTCGGTGCGGTCGCGCCAATTAACCGTTGAAGTGACCGCCAGCGCGCGAATAAAATCATCATCGGCAATATTTTGTGGGTACATTTTAATATTAACCGACTGCGCTTTTTTAACGTTGCCCAATGCTGTGTCTGCGGTGGCGCTCTTATAATTTAAACGCCCGCAAATGCATGGAATCCAGCCAATATAGTCGTAGTCCTCAGTCTGCTGGATAAAATCGGCCAGGTCTTGCTGGTTGCTCGGCTGGATATTGGGCCGAATATTTGATTGGTCGATTTGCTGATTGGCATTTTTTGATGTGTGCTGTAAGGCAGGCTCTCCGGGAGTCTTTGGCGTAGTAGACATACGGTTGCTTTCGAAGCGAGTTGCGTTGTGAAAATTGCCGGGGTTTTCAGTGGGATTGCGCGGGGTAACATCTGTCATAACGACTCCGTTTTGGGTGTTTATCCATTCTTTTTGGCTTGTAGCCAAAAATTGCAAAGCTATGCTGCGGATAAATGGTCCGCTGCATGAACAGGGTGGATCGAGTGCTAATTATTTATGCGTCTGGCCTGCCGGGTTTAGCCGCCGATTATTCATACGTGTTGTTCAGAGCAGGTTATTTAGGCAATATTATTCAGACATGGTTTTATAAAAAGTATCAGAAAGCGCGGTGTCGGGTAGTACTCCGCGACCCTCTTTGCGGTTGACCATTCCATGGGTGACCAACATGCCGTTTTCCGATTCAAGAATACTTTGCTCGTCAATAAGCCGTTTGCGCCACGCCATTTTTATTCCAACAATAAGATACATGAGTGTTACGAGTGATAAAACGAGCAGGATAAGTAGAACGGTAAACTGAAACAGTGGGTTGGCTAACATGCTTTTCTCCTTGTCTTTTGTCCGGGCTTTTTTTAAGTAGGCAGAACCCTGTGTTTGGGGTCGCCTTGTTTTCAATTACACCGACTAAATATTTTATTTAATAGCAAAATTAAGCTACAGCATTGAAGTGCAACAAAGGCACTTGCGGGTGGCTTGTAACTGGCTCATACGCTTTTTTAATCTAACCCGCAGTATGCTTTGCAATGAAAAATTATAAAGAATCGGCTGATTAGAATGACAAGCTACCGTTGCTTATTGCGTATCGGCAGGTCGCAATATATGTTTAAAATAAATGTTTAAAAAATACTGGTAATATCTAGCCAAAATACCTTGAAAAAATATTTCTTGTATGTGGCGATTAGGCTTCAAGTTAGGTTGAACTATTATTAAAACCGGTGTTTTGCGACGATTCAATTGAGTGCGAATATTATCCGACAACTTAGGTCGACGCTAATAACAAAAAATTATAACTTGAGGGGTGCTGGATATTAGCTTTGGTTTTAAGGTAAACGGCATTTTACTCTGCCGATGGGCTAAGCGTGCCGATAGACTATGCGGGTCACCATAAAACCGACTTGCGATGAGGCGTATTCTTATTATAGAGCGGCTTATATTCGCTGGCTTTAACCGGTTTTTACGGTAGGCAATAATCCTGTTGAGAAAGTTTATAGCCTTGATTGCAATAAAAGCCATGCTACCGGCGCTGAACAGCGAGGCGCTGCCGACAATAGCGCCGGATATTGCTGATCATGCTAATGTTGATTTGCAAAGCTCTGGCAATAAACCCCCAGCGTATATAGAGGCAAGTGACTGGATTGCGTTGCGGCAATTGCCAAGCATCAATTGGGTCTTTCACTACCGGTGACTTGCCTGTGTATAGAGTGATGATTGTTTTAATGTTGGTATATTAAAAATTGCCATAGCGAATAGATTTTCGCTTGAGTCAATTTTTGAAAGGTATTAGAATCTGCGCAAATCGTCGCTGGCGTTAATGCAGCTGCGATTTTAAAATCACTAGTCTAGTAAAGCACCACTCTAGTAAAGCACTACTCTAGTAAAGCACTACTCTAGTAAAGCACTACTCTAGTAAAGCACTACTCTAGTAAAGCAATACGGTAGTTAAACGGAACTTAACAAAAGCACTTTGCAACATGAACGTCGCGGCACGAAAACTGCAAAAGCGCTTTTGTCAATAACGGTTAAACGGAGTTGAACCAATGAAAAAAAACCTCTATCCAAAAATCCATATCCAGGAAATTCAACGTAATCAAACCCTTATTTGTAATGGTGTCACGCTAACGGTTTGCGCCGATGTGGGTGACCCAGGCCAGTGGTCGCTGGTAATTCAAAACGAATATGGGGTTACCACCCATTGGCCGGAATTTTTCAAGTCATCCAAAAGTGCTATACATGCTGGCATTAAAGCTATACGAACCGAGGGGGTAGCACCATTTTCATCTAAGCACCTGTGTGATGATGGCTGTCGGCAAGCATGCGGGCCTAAGCTGCATTTGTGATATGCACCGGTGCAGCATCTGGCTTGTGAAAAACCTTTTGGTTATACAAAAGTAAAACACTCGGTGTTTTGGCCTATTTAACAGCCTGATGTTAACAATGTTGGCAAAAATCGTAGTGAGTAGGTGGGGTTTTTGCCCTCGCAGGCGTCTTATTGATAACAACGAAACCGGCAGCTAACCATCGGGTTAGCTGCCGGTTGTCGTTTTAATTTTTAAATCAGTCAGTGAGATTAAGAAGAATCCCGAGATAGCGAGGATTTTTGGCGTGTTATCCAAGGCGTCCTTTAATCACATGTAGCGCAGCTGGCGCTAACCCAGTGGCTATAAAAATGTATTCGGCATGGTATTTATTCAATTTTTCCTGCTGTTCTGATCGTTGAAGGGGTTGTAAAAATAATGGCTAAAGCGAGGGTAAAGGGTTTGATTAAATTAATTTCTGGTTTGATGGTGGGTTTTTTTTCTGTATTTCCGGCACTTGCGCATATCGATCATTCATCCAAGCCGCAAGGTGACAGCGAAATAGCACACAGCGGCCAGTGGTCTGGAGTACTTGAAGCAGGGTTGATATCGACAAGTGGTAATAGTCAGTCTGAGGTTTTTAATAGCGCAGTTAAAGCCGTGCGCGAATGGGATCGATGGACTCAGACGGTCAATATGACTACTGCAGGGGCTTCGTTCAACGGTACTCGTAATACGGAATCGTATTTGCTCGATGGCACAGTAAAATTTGACCTTTCGGAGCAGCAATTTCTATTTGTCAATGCGCGTCACTTTGACGATAAGTTCGATTCATTTAGTGAAAGCGTATCGGCGGCAGGCGGTGCTGGCTTTAAGCCAGTACTTAATCAAACGTTCAGCTGGGATGTTTTTACCGGTATCGGCTATAGTCATCAATCACTAGAGCAAAGTGGTGAGGATATTAGTGGCGTCACCTTTTTGGGTATATCGCGTTACAGTCGTAAACTCACGGACTCTACGAATTTAGACTTTAATACGACGGTTGAGTACAAGCCTGAGAACACTTTCTCGAGAAACGAAGCAAGTTTGGATGTGGCGATAAATAGCACATTGGCGTTAAAGCTAGCGTATGAAATTCGCTATAATTCAGAGCCTGCCCGAGTTGACAAAAATCTCGATACGATTACTAAGGCTAATATTGTTTATAGATTTTAGCTGCTGAAAATTAGTCGATTGAGTCTTAAAGCCGATGACGAGTTTTAAGCGACCAAGATTAAAACAGCGATGAAGTCGGATTCGTCTATGCGCTATTTTGTACGTGCAGTGTTCCTTTTTTATTCTCTAAAGCGGGTGAGGTAAGTGTTTGGTGCGGAGAGTATAGCTTATGGGTCAACAACACACGCAATTATCGGATAAGCTAACGGTTTTTTTTCACAATAAAAAACCTTCTTAGTGAGTACGACCAGCGCTGATAGCAAGCTCAATAGCTCAACTAAAAGTATGGATTCACTTGAGGTGTTTAATGCGTGAGTCTATTTGACAGCCTCATTAGTCTGCCTCGATACGCAATACCTGGCTCGCTATAGCCTTTAAAAGACAACGTTTTTAACCCCCCGGTCTTATATTAATGGCTATGTTTTTTTCGCCAAGCGGCTGGTGTTTGATCAAACCACTGTCTAAACGCCCGAACAAAATTCGAAGCATCGGCATAACCGAGTCGATCGGCAATATCGTTAACACCTAAATAGGTATTGCTCAACATATCCAGTGCGTGCTCCATTCGCGCAGCGCGTAATAAAGCTTTATACGATTGCCCCTGTGTCTCTAATCTGCGAATAAAAGTCCGTGGCGATAGATTGAGCAGTGCCGCGCATTGGTTCAAATCGGGTAGGGGCTCAGTTAACTTGGCCTCACGGTTTTGCTCAAAGTAGTGCGCCAAACGATTTTTTACTATGGCCACAGGGTCATTTGATTGCTGATAAAGTGCCTGGATTTGCTCTCGGCACTTAATAATGTTGGCGCGGTAAACCGCTTCATCGTACAGCGGCGATACAATGCCCAGCCACGACACCGGAAATACTATGACCGTTTGCTCACAATTGTAATTGCATTCAACCGCAAGTGATGTCTGCATTGCCTGTAAGATATTTTGATTGTCTGGCGGCGGGTAAGCAAATTGTAGCTGCACATGATTATTTAGCGAATGCCCAATAATGGTTTCAATCACTGTCAGCACAACCTTAATCGTTGTCTCTGCAATTTGCCGACCATAAATGGCGTCACCCGTTAATTCATTAATCACTAATTGGCAGTGTGAAGCGGGCAGCGTGTTTTTCTCAGCGTCGGACTTCTCAAGTGCTGCGTTAATGGTTGCAGTTCTTATTGCATGATAATCAATTAATACATGCAGCGCCGACTCCAGGTTAGCCGCGCTTAACGCGGCAAAACCCATAGGGCCATGGCTGGCAATAGTCAGCTGTTCGGCAAAGCGTATTGGCCAATCGGGTGTCGCGCCAGCATCTTTGATATTGGCCAGCAATGCACGAATTTGTGGCCAGGCCAAATAGGCATTTTTGTTCTGGTTAATATTGTTATTGTTAATGTTGCTAAAGTTAACGCTGTTAAGGTCGGCCTCGGTGATTCCGGTATTTTCAAGTAAAGCTTGCTGGGATACATTTTCTAGCCCCGCAATCTCTGCACGCAATAGAAGTCGGGCGTAAACCGACGAGAACAGCAATTCACTAGTCATTGGCCAATCTTAACATTGATTAGGCATGAAATGGCGATTAATGACTATTTAATTGTCTGTAGATGCAATAGTCTGGGCTTCTTCACTGATATAAGCTATGGCTAATGCTCGAAAAAAGTGGGGAAAATACAATGGATCAAGCCTCGATCGACGTCGATTCACCGATAGATAGTAAACGCTATTGGTGGTTGCTATCGCCGCTATTACCGCTGCAACCATCAGTGTCCATTGTGCTGTATTTATGGCTGGGCCATGAATGGCTATTGGCAATACCGCTATTGTTAACCTATCTCGCCTTACCTTTACTCGACTTGCTGCTCGGTCAAGACACTGCCAACCCCAATGAAGCCGCTGTGTTACAAATGGAGCAAGACCCTTACTATCAGCGGTTAACCGTTCTTACTGTGATAGCGCACTTTATTACTTTCTTTGTGCTTGCCTGGGCTGTCGGTACACAAGCTATTACTTGGGGATGGATGCTGGTACTGGCGATTACCTGCGGTGCCTACAGCGGCCTGGCCATTAATACCGGGCACGAGTTGGGCCACAAACGCTCGGCGTTCGAACAGCGGCTGGGTTTGTTAGCGTTAAGTATTCCTGCTTACGGGCATTTTTCTATTGAGCACAATCGTGGCCATCATCGCGATGTTGCAACGCCTCAAGACCCGGTTAGTGCGCGCATGGGCGAATCGATTTACAGCTTTATGTTAAGAGAGGTGCCAGGCGCCTTTAAACGCGGTTGGCGTTGCGAAACGATTCGGCTTCAGCGTGAAAAAAAATCACGATGGGGTTTGAGCAACCAGATATTGCAAAGCTATTGTGTAAGCGTACTCCTATTTGCTGGCTTAAGCCTTGCCTTTGGTTGGATTATGTTACCGTTTTTACTCATTCAAACGGCCTGGGCCTGGTTTCAATTAACCAGCGCCAATTATATTGAGCACTACGGTTTATTACGTGAAAAAAGTGCCAATGGCCGTTACGAGAACTGCAAGCCGTATCACTCGTGGAACGCCAATGCACTGGCCAGTAACCTGGTATTGTTTCAACTAGAGCGCCACAGTGACCATCATGCCAACCCAACCCGGGGCTTTCAAAGCCTGCGTCATTTCAACGATGCGCCGCAGTTGCCCACCGGCTATTTTGGTATGTACCTGGTGGCTTATATTCCCAGACTTTGGTTTGCGATGATGGATAAGCGTTTGCTGGCAACGCCACATATTAGTGGCGATTTAAGTAAAGTGAATATTGCCCCCGCAGCGCGCGATAGTATTTACGCGCGCTATGCTTAATTGAAATAGCCGTTAAGACGATAACTCACTATATAAAATCGTTAGAAACGTCTCGGGGTTAATAAAAAATCCACCGTATTTTTTATCGTAGTCGGCCATAGGTTTGGCGGCTATCACATCTTCGAGCGTCTTGCCTGCATCAACCAATTGTTTAACTCTATCGCGAGCAATCGTTAACACTTGTAAGTCAGCTTCTAGCTCAGCAACGCTGCTAAAAGGACCATGGCCGGGAATGATTTTGGTGTTCTTATCACAAAGTGAAATCACTTTTTTCATGCCGGCAATATAGCCTTCGAGCGAGCCGCCGCTTGAGGTATCAATAAATGGGTAGTAGCCCGAAAAGAATAAATCGCCAGCATGGATCACATTGCTGCTGGTAAAGTGCACTACGCTATCGCCATCGGTATGGGCATTTTTAATATGTACAAGATCAACACGCTCGTGGTTAATATGAAAACTCATGGTATCACTATAGGTGATTTTGGGCCGAGCGCCGCTAGGGGCGGCGGGGTTCTCTTGCTTAAACAGTTTGTTGTATTGTGTTTCGCTAAGTCGTTTATGTACATTATTGTGCGCGGTAATAACGGCGCCATGTTTAGCCATATTGGCATTGCCGCCGCTATGGTCGCCATGCCAATGGGTATTGACTAAGTAGCTGAGCGGCTTATCGCTAATCGCTTTAACCGCAGCCAATATTTTATCGCTTAACGGCGCGAACTGGTCGTCGATCATAAATACGCCATCGTCGCTAATAGCTATACCAATATTCCCCCCCATACCCTCTAACATATAAATACTGTCTGTGACTTGGGTGGTTTTTATTTTCACCGCATCAAAATCACCTTGGGCCCTAGCCATAGTCATTAGCGATAGCTGGATTACCAATGCCAAGATACTGATAATGAGTAGCTTGCGAAGCGAAACGGAAATTATTGGTAGCTGTGTAAACATCTAACTCTCCTAGATAAGACCTGATTGTTGATTCAACTGGGGCGAGCAAACCTGTACGGCTATTTAACCTCGAATGCATATGCTTATGATACACTCGCGCCGTCATCAAGGTAGCTGCGCCAAACCATTTATTGACCTATTTAGTCAGTAATTTGTCTCAATAAGGTCGTGGCCACCGTAAACAGTCAAACCCTAAACATTCGAACCGTCAACACGCAAACTGTCAACAGCCAAACTGTCAACACTCAAACAAGGTAGAAAGCAACCGTACTATGAATGAACAAATAATCAAACAGCTGGGCGACCGGCTTTATGATGCCATGCGCAGCCAGCAAAGTATCCCTCCGCTAAGTGACGAGTTCAGTGAGCTGACCATTGACGATGCTTACCATATTTCGCTGCAAATGCTTAAGCGTCGGCAGGCCGATGGTGAAGCAGTGGTGGGTAAGAAAATTGGTGTTACCAGCGCGCCAGTACAAGAGATGCTAGGTGTGTTCCAACCCGACTTTGGTTTTTTAACCAATGCCATGCAAATCCCTAACGGCGGTGAAATTCAAATTGCCGACCATTTAATACAGCCACGTGCCGAGGCTGAAATAGCTTTTCGATTAAAAAGCGATTTAAAAGGACCTGGTGTATCCGAGCAGGATGTGCTCGACGCCACCGAGGTAATTTACCCCTGTTTTGAAATTGTTGACTCGCGCATTGATGACTGGAAAATTAAAATTACCGATACGGTTGCCGACAACGCCTCTTGTGGTGTATTTGTATTAGGTGATAACGCGGTTGATCCGCGTGGCCTCGACTTACCTAACTTAACAACAGTTGTGACAAAAAATGGCGAGTTTTTAAGTGAAGGCAAGGGCAGTGCGGTGCAAGGTAATCCGTTAACTGCGGTTGCATGGTTGGCTAATACCTTAGGTGAGTTTGGTATTCCCTTTTTAGCCGGTGAGGTAATTTTGTCCGGTTCGTTGGTGCCCTTGGAGCCCATGCAACCGGGTGATCATGTATCAATGACTTTGTCTGGTGTTGGCAGCTGTGACTGCCGATTTATTTAATGCTTAAACCCTGTAAGGCCCGGATTGCATAACCATGACTGACACCACTGACCCGTTGATTGCCGCCGCCACCGTTGTGTTGGTGCGCGATACTGCGCAGGGTCTTGAAACCTTAATGCTCAGGCGTAATGCCAAGCTCAATTTTGCTGGTGGCAATTGGGTGTTTCCCGGTGGGCGAATTGATGCCGCTGATAGTGAAAACGCGGTGATTAATCCCGGCCGGGATACCGATGCACTTGAACAGGCCTGTGACCGACCCAAAGGTGAATTTGACGCAGCCGAACAAGCGGCGGTGCGTGAAACACAAGAAGAAACCGGACTGGTAATTACCGATACGCAGCTGGTTTATATTTCGCATTGGATTGCACCTCCGTTAATGAAAAAGCGTTTTTCCACCTGGTTTTTTGTACTGCCAATCAGTGAGACACTATCGCAGCATGTGCAAATTGATGGAGGAGAAATCCATGAGTCGCGTTGGTTGGCGCCGCAGCAGGTGCTGGATCATGCTACCAAGCGCGAAATGAATTTACTGCCGCCTACGGTTGTTACCTTAACCGAACTGGCAGCTTATCAAACCACTGCTGAGCTGCTGGATTACTATCGCCAGCGCAAGCCTATTGTTTTCAAGCCGCATGTATTTATAGGCGAAAAAGATACCGCAGAAGAAGGGCAGTTCGTGTTTCTTTACAGCGGTGATGCAGGCTATGAGAAAACTAACCCTTCGCTTGCAGGCGAGCGACATCGCCTGACGTCTGTCGATGGGTTATGGGAATACGAAAATACGGTTTATCATTAGCGGGCTGTTTTTACATATAACAATAAAGTATGGGTGAGAGTAAAGTATGGGCAAGCAGGATGTAGGTGATCTTGAAATTATTCGACAAAACCTTGAAGCATGGTTAAGCCAGCGGTTGGGTAACCCCGAAGCATTTGTATTAGGTGATCTTAATTTTCCCGAAGCCAGCGGCGAAAGCAGTGTTACCTTAATTGTTCAGGCCGACTGGATTGATGGTGGTATGCCACAAGGTGAACGCTTTGTCTTGCGTATGGCACCCAAAACCAGCCAGGTTTTTGAGTCGCACGACTTAAAACTGCAATACGATTTGATGGAGATTATGCTGAAAGAGGGTATACCCGCGCCTGAGCTGGTGGGTTATGAACCTGATGCCAGTATGATGGGCAGTGATTTTTATGTGATGCGTTTTGTCGATGGATTGATACCGCCCGATAACCCACCCATGGCCTTTGGTAGTTGGGTAAGCGAGCTGAGCACCGAGCAGCGTGCAACCATGTGGAGCAACGGCCTAACCACCATGGCTAATATCCATAACATTGATATTAGCCAATACGACCTACCCAGCTTGCCGCGTTCCGCCAGCAATGAGCCGCCTGTTGCCCACGAAATTGCTCGCTACGAAGGTATGATGGCTCAGGGCATGCGTGATTGCGCAGACCCAATTATTCTTGAGGCCTGGCAGTTTTTAAAAGACAACATTCCGCAGGATGGCCCTAGGGTTTTATGCTGGGGTGATTCGCGGCCAGGTAATGTGATTTGGAAAGACCTCGAACCCATTGCCATGATTGATTGGGAAATTGCAGCAATCGGTGACCCACTAACCGATTTAGCCTGGTGGTTTTGGATTGATCACTGTAACAGTGTGGGTTTGGGCGTCGAGAAAATGTCCGGCGTGCCCGATTACGATGAGGCTTATCAGCAGTGGCATAAAATCACTGGTTTGCCCATCGATAATATCGCCTATTTCGAATTATTTGTGCTGGTGCGATTCTGCATTATTATGGAGCGGAAAATGGTGCATATGATGCAGGACGATCCAAACTTTGCCACGCATGTCAGTCATCCAGTGCAGTTTATCCAACCGTTAATGGATAAGTGCAAACAGAAAATGGGTATGGCATGACAAGGCATGTGATGACAACTAAGGAAATCGCCATTCCTGATCAGCACCATAAGCTATTGCAAAAATCGCTGATTGGCGTAATTACCACAGTGCGCCATAATGACCAGCGGTTATCCTCGCATCCTGTTGGCTTTGTATTAGATAATGGCGTGGTACGTATTTCATCGCTAAAAAACCGAATGAAATATAGAAATATTTTGGCCGATCCACGCGTGAGCTTTTGCGTTGTCTCGGCAAAAAATGTCATGGATTATGTTGAGTTACGTGGTACTGCGACGATTCAGGATGATGCAGACCGAAGCTTTGCCCGCAGGCAGTTTGTTGAGGGTAGTGGAGGCCAGGAACCGCCCGAAGATATGGACCCACCCGAGGCGGAGCGAATTATTATTACCCTTCATCCTGAACAGGTTTCTAGCCCCACGTTATATGGTGGTCGCTTTGATAAAATGCAGGAAGATGCCAGTAAAAGTTAAGTTGTGGTGACTTACTGAGATCATTTTTACCGCCTCTATAAACTGCATAGACAGTGACAGTTCGATAAACTGAAAGGCTGAATTAAACGGTATTAATTCTGTCCACACGTATTCAGTGCACACTAAACCAGTCCAGAGCACATTTTCATGCTTGTTGTAGAAATCACTGTAGAGCCAGTAGAGCTATATAAAATTCTAAAGTTTGAAGGTCTCGTTAGCAGTGGTGCTGAGGCAAAGCTCGTTATTGGCAATGGTTTGGTGCATGTCAATGGCGAAGTAGAAACCCGAAAGCGGCGCAAAATAGTAGCTAACGATCAAATTGAATTTAACGGAGCGACACTTCGTATCGAGCTGGCTTGAATTTGAAACAGTGTCACGCGCAGTTATTTATCCAGTCTTAATTAAAAAATTGGTAGCATAACTTCATGTTTTACTATTTTTGGCAGGTAGTAGATTTTTACCTGTCATTCTTGTTTGCGTTGGGGCTTGCCAGAAAATGTAAAGCAGCGTATCGTTCGCGGTGTTTAATTTTAATAGTGCGAGTAATGCTAGGGCAGAAGGAATTATGCGCTTGCAGGATGAACCACAGAGTTGTTCACAAGGCACGACTCTAACAAATGGATAGCGGGAAGCGAATTGTGAATCATGTACACCCGAAACCAGCGTCAGTTTTGTCGCTCTTTTCTATTGTTAGTTTGCAATTTTCTCCTATCACACAGTGATTTAAAACCGTTCTGGCGGATGCAAGTGACCTTATATGTTTCTTTAAGGAGGAGTATCTGATGGCTGATTTTCAAGCGGCATTTGATGTCATGATTGTTAACGAAGGTGGATACGTGAGTCATAAAGTGGCGGATGATCGTGGTGGGCAAACCTTTGCGGGTATTGCACGCCGGTTTCACCCCCAATGGCCCGGATGGAAGTTGATTGATAAAAATGATTTGGACAATCCGCAGCTAAGTCATTGGGTTGCCGAGTTTTATCAAGTGCATTTTTGGCAACAGATTAACGGCGACCAGATTGACAACCAGCGCATTGCGGAGAGTCTATTTGATTTTGCTGTTAATGCTGGTGTCGGAACTGCCAGCAAGTTGGCGCAGCTGGTGGTGGGTTCAACACCCGATGGGGTGATTGGTGATGTCACGTTAAGTAAAATCAACGCGGTTGATGACGAATTATTTGTAACCAAATACGCACTGGCTAAAGTTGCACGTTATACGGAAATCGTTAAACGCAATAGCGGCCAACACAAGTTTTTGGTCGGTTGGTTAAATCGGACATTGCGTAGCCTGGCGTAAAAGAATCGGATTTTTGATTAGTTTTGAGAGTAATGACTATGAAGCTTTTGGGGATAGGTGAAATTATTAAAAGCGTGGGTGGTATAGCCGACGATTTAATTACCTCTGATGAAGAGCGATTGAAAATTGCTCTGGAGCAAAGCAAGCTTGATAATCGGATACTGGAAGGGCAGTTGGTGATTAATGCCGAGGAGGCCAAGCATGGCAGTGTGTTTGTGGCGTGTTGGCGGCCGTTTATTGGTTGGATTGGTGGTATTGCGTTGGCCTATCAATTCGTTTTGTATCCGTTGCTGATATGGATTTGGGCGTTGGCCCAGGCTAAGGGGTGGATACCTTGTTATATCGATATGCAGCAGCTTGTTGGAGCTTGTACGTTTAATTCGCCGCCGGTCTTTGATAGTGGGCCGTTATTTGCCATTATTACTGGGATGCTGGGAATTGGGGGGATGCGGTCGTATGATAAGTTAAAGCGGACTGATACCAAAACGGTGGTGAGGACATAAATCGTAGAGGCTGGGTGGAGATATAGCATATCGTGCTGTATTGATGAATTTAAACAGTGGTTTCGTCCCTCGGGGCAGACAGTGCTATTTTTTTAATATATGGCTAAAGTTAAGCGATGTTTTTGTCCTGAATACCAGTCACTTTTTTTGATTCGCTTCGGGACGCTTTTTAGGCGCGGAGCAAAAAATGCTGTAGTTGCACATAAAAAGTAACCAAAACCTCTATATGAAACAACAGGGTAAAAACGTACCGCCGTTTTATCACTTGTCACGTCCACACTATTTTCAGACGCCACCTTCATCTGATTGACAGCAAAGCCTTTTAATAAAACCACCGTACTGCGTTGCAGTATCGCATTAGCGAACGACGTAGACCGTGCGTTTGTAGTAGTCAAGGTCATTGTTATTGTACGCTACCCGTAGCAATACGGTCTGCGCCGAATAGCCTATCCAAATTTGTAATTAGTCTTAAAACTAACCTTTTGTTATTCGCTTACATCGCGTGATACGAAAACACCAAGACGGGTTTTGTCTTTTGAACAGAATAAAGATCTACTCGAACTGAGCGAAGCGGATAGAGGTGTCATTTAGAAATAGTCGGTACCGAATAGCCAATGGGTTGTCAGATGCTGAATAGTGTTCGGTGGTGAGTTCGACGGGACTTTGCTGACATGTGGGACTTTCTTCTTTTCTCCGGGATTAAACGTCGGGTCGTTTATGTGCTTTCTTTTGGTCACTTTTCTTTGCACAAGCAATGACAAAAGCGAATCAAATTGACTGCCCAGCGGGGCACCCCGTGCATCAAAACCTGTAAGCAATTAAGAAAAATAGTCAATCGTCTACTCCCCCTACCAACCAAAAGAAAATTAACTGTCCAGCAGGGCACCCCGCACATCAAACTCTATAATCAACTCAAAAAAACTCCCCCACCACCCAAAATCTTAGAAATCTTTAACCAAACCCCCACCCAAAAAAGCAGACAATACCCCTCCACCCCAGCAACCGGAACCCCAAATGCCCAACACCAAAGCCCCCCAAGCGCTCATCACCTCATACCTGATCTTGCTCTTACTAATTGCTCTACCCGCAATTGCAGAACCACCCGCTGCTTCACCCTACAGCCAGGGTGGCTGGTCCACCCTCCACACCGAAGGAGCCAACCGCAAACAGGTGAATAACGTCTCACTGGCCGATAATTACCGCGTCAAACACGTACTAAAAGGCAACTCAATTCTAACCGCTCCCACACTAAGCCCAGACGGAAAACACTTCTATATCACCACCGGCCAGGGCGAGGGCGGCAGCAACCTCCACGCATTTACCATTACCGGCGAACCACTTTGGCAGTCTGAACCCGTTTCAGGCAAGCAGGGCGTTGATGGCTGCGCAATACTTTCCAGCCCGGTGATCGATCGCGATGGAGATATTTATATCAGCGATTGCGATCAGCTGTGGGCGTTTCGCCCTAACGGATCGATCAAGTGGGTGATCGAACAGCCAGATCCACCAGCCAACGCCTGGCAACCCGATAGCGGAAAAAAAGTAAACGCTTTTACCACGGCCGTAATTACCAACGATGGCAATATTTTTGGCGTAACCAACTTCGGTGATGCATTATTAGTGAATAAAGCAAATGGCGAACTGCTTGCCGAACCCATGCGCCTGCCGGGCTTGCAACCGCCGTTTACCTCAGTGCCAATGCCCGACTCAATGTTGCCCGACGGCTTTATCGACCAAGAGCTAAAAATCTGGGCCTGGCAATTGCTGCTCGGTGGCGCCATGCCCTCGGCGAATACGCCAGCTATCGATCACAACACCGGTCGAATTTTTGTTGCAGCAACATCAACACAGCCGGCACTGGGCGCTGTCGTTGCTATCGATATTGTCAATGCATCAACACCGCAAATAACAATAGCCTGGACAACCGATATAGGTATTGGCAGCGGCTCAAGCCCAGCACTGTCGCCTGATGGCAAGCATGTATATGTCAGTGATGAAGAGGGCATGTTTTATAGTCTTAATGGCGCCAGCGGTGAAATCGAGTGGCAGCTGGAAACCGCCTCAGCCGCAGCGTCACCGGCTGTTGGCGCCGATGGTACCGTCTACTCTTTGCAACAGTACGCGCCCGCCATCGTGGCAATGTCACCGAGTGGCGAACGCCTGTGGGAGAGCGACGTTTCGGCATTTACCGGACGCAACTTACCTAAATCGTTTTTCTTTGGTGAGCCGGTTTCTATTGGTAATGGCAACCCCACCGTGCTTGATGATGCGATTATCGTCCCGATTATTTACGGCTATCGCTTGCAACTGGGTGATCGACTACTGCCTTTTTCTGTTCAGTCAAAAGTCGTTGCGCTAGACCCAAAAACCGGCAAGGGTCTGCGTGATATCGTTTCATTACCCGACGATTCATCCGGTATTACCGTGGTGCTTAAAGACGGCACCATCATGAATACGCTGGGCGCTATGATCACCACATCGGTTGAGCCGATGGCCGGTATTGTAAACGTGCTTTTACCACGTAAGCTTAAGCTTATTCCTGGCGAAGGCGGTTTAAGTATTGCAATACCGCAGTAATACATTCATTAATACAATCGGTAATAATGAATTTAAACAAGCTACAGGCAATTAGAGGAAGAAGTAATGGGATTAATGTCAGGTAAATACAGCATCATAACCGGCGGTGGCACGGGGTTAGGCTTTGGCGTTGCCGAGCGCTTTGTCGAAGAAGATGCCGCCAGCGTTATGATTGTCGGTCGACGTGAAGACGTGCTGCAGAGCGCAGCAGAAAAGTTAACAGCGATGGCTGGTAATACCGAAATTCGCTATCAGGTTTGCGATGTGACCGATGAAGACCAAGTGGCAGCGGCGGTAGAGGCCGCTTGCAATAGCGGCGGCCAGCTCGATGTCATGGTGTCTAATGCCGGTACCGGATTACCCAATGCAGTGATTGATGCCGATATCTCTGCCTGGAAAGCGCTACTCGACTTAAACGTGATTGGTAACCTGCTTTGCATCAAGCACGCGGCGAATAAAATGAAAAGCAATGGCGGCAGTATTATTTCAATATCATCGATTGAAGGCGCGGCGCCGGCAAAATATATGGGCGCATATAGCACCAGTAAAGCGGCGGCTGAAATGCTGGTGCGCACCTCAGCGCTGGAGTTAGGTGCCTTTGACATTCGGGTTAATTGTGTTCGGCCCGGAATGGTGCCTACCGAAATTGTTGCCGCCTCTCTGCCCGAAAATTTGCAGCAAGAGTATATTCAAAGTTCTGACCTGAAGCGGGCCGGAACACCGCGCGAAGTGGCCGATGGCGTACTCTATTTCGCCTGCGATATGGGCAAGTGGACCACTGGCCAAATTATGGGTGTGTGCGGCGGCGCTGGTAATCATAAAGGCGCCGATTTTAGTGAGTCTATTGCCATGTTTTACGGTGAAGATAAGCTCAAAGCCTACGATAACCAGTAGTGGTTTGCGTATCGCCGCGAGGCTGATAGTGGCATCGGCTGCACCAAAAACTGGCAAATTAAGTCAGTACTTTTCAGGGCTTTAGACGCTTCGCGCCAGTTTTATTTGCAAAGTTGAATCTTTCTTCAATTTGGTGGAACTTGCCCTGTAGCTGGTTTATGATTTCGGCCCTGCTCAGCGGCTTGCCGTTGATTTATATCGAGAAATTAATTCGTTGACAAAACGTTTTAAGCACAGTGCTTTTTAGCAAGACATTTAAAAAAACAGTTACAGGAAAAAGCTATGACGCCGGAAGAAAAACAAGCGTTTGAAGACGAGCTTTACGGCTTTGTCGGTAATTCCATTCACGGTGAACCCCGTGCCGCCGAAGATGATATTAACGCTGCAATGATTCGCCATTGGTGTGAAATCATGGGTGATCAGAACCCTGCCTATCAGGATAGCGAATGGGCGGCTCAGAGTGCGCGAGGCGATTTGATTGCACCGCCAGCCATGATGTATGTCTGGAGCCAGGAGGGCTACAAGGTGGCTAGTGTGGGTCGGCCCGAAAGCGATGGTCAGGCCGCGCTGGTTCGCTTTTTATCATCTCACGGCTTTACCGGTTCGTTAGGTACCAATGTCGACCAGGAGTATTTTGCTGAAGCTAAACTGGGCGATACGATTTATGAAGACAGTATTATTGAAGAGATTAGTGACCAAAAAACCACTGCGCGCGGTGTTGGTTACTTTTTTCAGACCTTTGCGAAGTTTAGCAATCAGGATGGCGTGTTAATCGGCACGCAGCGCTTTCGCGTGTTTCAGTTTATTCCCGCCGAGCAGCCTGCCGCAGCGGCGCCGCAAGACGATACCTTAGAAGTACCAACGCGTATCGCTGCACCCAGAGGTAACGATAATAAATGGTGGTGGGATGCCTGTGATGAAGGCAAGGTCTTAATTCAGCGCTGCAAAAATTGCCAAACGCTGCGTCATCCACCGCGACCTATGTGTGGCGAGTGCCAGTCGCTGGAGTGGGACAGCATTGAATCAACGCTGGATGGTGAGGTGTTTAGCTTTGTCGAAATGCATCACCCCAAAGTGCCGGGTTACCAATACCCGCTAATTGTGGGTGTTATTAACCTTGCCGAAGGCACGCGTATTGTTGCCAATATTGTTGGTATCGATTCTAACGATGTGCACATTGGCTTAAAGCTAAAAGGCAAGGTCGAGCAGGTTGATGACAAAACCATGCTGCCACAATTTTACCCCGTTGCATCGTAACAGCGCAGGAGATAAACGATGAATTCAACCAACGATTCGCTCAAGTATGCCGATATTAATATTGGCGACAAAATTCCCGCGCTGGAAATACCTATTACCGCTTCACTGATTTCCTGTGCGGCACTGGCAACGCGCGACTTCGAACCCTGCCATCACGACAAGGCAGTAGCACAAAGCATGGGGTTGCCTGATGTGTTTATGAATATCCTTACCAGTCAGGCGTTAATGACACGTTACGTTACCGACTGGTCGGGGCCTGAGACGGTAATGAAAGCGCTAAAAATAAAATTAGGTGCACCTAACGTACCCGGTATGGTCATGACGGTTACCGGTGAGGTGGTAGAAAAAGACGATGCTGAAAAAACTGTCAGCATTGATGTTACTGGCGAGAACAATATCTGGGGTATGCATATGGCCGGATCTGTTCGTATCGCGCTGCCGCAATCGTAGCTGCTGAAATCTAGCTGTCACAATAGTTTTCGTTAGGAGAAATAAATAATGACGATTAATGTATCCGGCGAAGCTGCAATTGCAGGTGTAGCCAATACCGAATTTTCCAAAAGTTCTGGCGTGTCTGAATTGGAGCTTGCCTGTGTCGCGGTTAGAGACGCGATTGCCGATGCTGGACTAAAACCATCGGATGTCGATGGTATGACAACCTTTACATTGGATAATACCGACGAAATTGAAATTGCTCGTGCCGTGGGTATTGGTGATTTAACGTTTTACTCCCGCGTTCCACACGGTGGCGGCGCGGCAACCGGTCTGGTGCATCAGGCGGTTATGGCTGTCGCGACAGGTATGGCAGAGGTTGTCGTGTGTTACCGGGCGTTAAATGGTCGTTCGGGGCATCGCTATAGTTCAGGTGTTGCTGGCCCGCTATTAACTTCCGATGCGATTCACTGGGGTTGGTACACGCCCTACGGTTTGATGACGCCGGCGAGCTGGGTGGCCATGTATACCCAGCGCTATATGCATTTGGCGCCGAATGTCCAGGAAGCGATGTTTGAAATTGCTCACACACAGCGCGAGTATGCAGTAAAAAATCCTGCGGCGTTTTTCTATCAACGCCCTTTTGATCGCGCTGAATACGATGCGTCGCGACCGATTGTGTCGCCGTTCAAAATGCTCGACTGCTGTATGGAAACCGACGGCGGCAGTGCGGTGGTAATAACCACGGCAGAGCGTGCAAAAGATCTTAAACATCCTGCGGTTGTTATTAAAGGTGTGGGTCAGGCAGCGGCAGCCGATATGGAATCGATGACCAGCTTTTACCGTCCTGAAATTGCCGCAATTCCATCGATGGATATTGCCGCGAAAATGGCCTACCAGCAATCGGGTTTGACGCCGGATGATATTGACGCTGCGGTTATTTACGATGCCTTTACACCGATCGTGTTATGGCAGTTAGGCTCTTGGGGCTTTTGTGATTTATTGGATGCGCCAAATTTTGTTCTCGATGGTGCGTTTAAACCCGATGGCAGACTACCGACGAATACTCACGGTGGTCAGCTAAGCGAAGCCTATATCCACGGTGTTAATGGCGTTGTTGAAGCTGCTCGATTGGTGCGTGGAACGTCAGTCAACCAGCCGCCAAAAGATGTTAAAAACGTGCTGGTCACCTCCGGTGTAGGGGTACCTACCGGTGGTGCATTGCTAGGCTTGCCCGATTAATTTTACTGGAAACCCAAAATGACAAAGCGATTTGAAGGCAAGGTTGCCATAGTAACAGGCGCCAGCCTGGGTATTGGGCGCAGCACGGCGTTACAACTGGCCGCCGAGGGCGCGCATGTGATTGGCTGCTCCCGTCGTAAGCCAAAACTCGACGAACTGGAAAGCCGTATTGTCGATGCGGGTGGTCAATTTACCGGTTACGCGCTCGATGTGAATGATGCCCAAGCGGTTGAGACCTTTGTTGAAGAGGTGATTGCCAAATTCGGTCGGCTCGATGTATTGGTCAACAATGCGCCGTCGGTAAAGGGTGGAATGATTCAACACACCTCGTTAGATGATTGGCAGGCAAATTTTAAAGCCTCGGTCGATAGCGTTTTTATCGCCTGTAAAGCGGCGTTAAAAATCATGTATAAGCAGCGTTCCGGTTCGATTGTGACAGTGTCTTCGGTGAGTAGTTTACGTGCAGGCATGGCGGCGGGCGGTTATTCGGCATCGAAAGCTGCGGTTAACCACTTTACCTCCTGTATTGCAATGGAGGCCGCGCCTTACAATGTTCGTTTAAACGTAGTTGCTCCCGGTTCGGTAAAAACGCCAGGTCTCGATGCTGCGACGCAAAAGAATAATGCGATGCTAGACAAAATTGCTGGCGCGATTCCTATGCAGCGGCACGCCGAGCCCGAAGAAATTGCCGAGGCCATTTGCTTTTTGGCTTCTGATCAGGCGTCGTTTATCACGGGTGTTACACTGCCAGTGGATGGTGGCAAAACGCCGCAAATGTATATTCCCGACTTTGATATTACCGCACTGGATAATGCCAAAGCGGTGAAGTAATTTATTTAGCGAGTATTTTTTATGGCCAGCCCTACGCCTTCACGTATAAAGCCGGTTTTGGGTCACGATAATCAATGGTGGTGGGAGCAGGCCGAGCAGGGTGTGTTGGCGATCCAGCGCTGCAAGCAGTGTGATTTGCTGCGCCACCCACCGCGCCCAATGTGCCACGCCTGTCAGTCTATGGAGTGGGATTCGATTCCCGCTACTGGCCGAGGTACGATTTGCAGTTTTACCGTGCTCACCCATCCGCAGTTTCCGGGTTATGACTACCCATTAATTATTATTTTGGTTGAACTTGAAGAGGGTACCCGCTTTACCTCGCAGCTGATCGACTGTGAACCCGAACAGGTTGACTTTGATTTGCCGGTAGAAATGGTTATGCATAAAGATCCCGATGGTTTTCAGTTGCCCGTGTTTAAGTTAGTGCGGGATTAAGCTCACATACCTTGTTAATGGTTCTCTAACGAATATGATAAGCCTTAAAAACCAAGCCGCAGTCGCCGGTATTGGCTGTACAGAATTCAGTAAAAACTCCGGTCGCTCAGAACTGGCCCTGGCCTCAGAGGCGTTGTGCGCAGCCGCCGAAGACGCGGGCTTGCCGGTTTCCGAGATCGATGGTCTGGTGAGTTATACACTAGACCCGACCGATGAAATTGAACTGGCGCGCAGTGTAGGTACTGGTGACTTAACGTTTTATAGCAAAGTAAATTATGGCGGTGGCGCTGCGGTCGGTGTTGTACACCAAGCGGTTATGGCCATTGCAACTGGCCAGGCAAAAAACGTGGTGGTCTACCGCGCCATGAACGGTCGCTCGGGGCAGCGCAATGGTCAGGGCGTGTCGGGCGATATCGTTACCAGCGATTTAATTCATTGGTCCTGGTATCAGGTTTACGGCATGTTAACGCCAGGTTCATGGATTGCGATGATTGCCAATAAGTACATGCATAAGTACGGTGTGACACCCGAAGACCTGGGCAGAGTGGCCATTTCACAACGCAATTATGCAGTAAACAATCCACGGGCTTTTGGCTATCAAAAGCCGCTGACCATGGAGCAATATCTAAACTCAAAAATGATTGCCTCACCCTTGCGGCTCTACGATTTTTGTCAGGAGTCTGACGGTGCGTGTGCATTGTTAATTACCAGTAGCGAGCATGCTCGTGATTTAAAACAGAAGCCGGCCATTATTCGCGGCGTTACTCAGGCCTCAACGCAGGGGCAGGAGCAAATGACCAGCTTTTACCGCAACGAATTAGAGTCACTGCCAGAAATGGAGTTGGCGGGCAAACGCGTTTATGAGCAAAGCGGTTTAAGCGCCGCAGATATAGACGCAGCGTGTTTATATGATGCCTTTAGCAGTGAAGTGGTGATGCAATTAGAAAGCTTTGGTTTTTGCGGCAAGGGCGAGGCCAAAGATTTTATTAAAGATGGCAACCTGGACATTGATGGTCGCCTGCCTAACAATACCCATGGTGGTTTATTATCCGAAGCCTATATCCATGGTTTGAACAATGTCGCTGAAGGTGTGCGCCTGGTGCGTGGAACTTCAACCAACCAGCCCGACAATATTGAACATGTGCTGGTCAGTAGTGGCGTGGGTGTGCCAACTGGAGCCGTGATATTCGGCAAGGATTAATGTCCAGGCTTTAACTCCGTTCGCAATTTCAAGCATTCATTAAAACCAATAAAAAAGGCGCGCTAATGAATAGAAGAGAAGCGCTACGAATTGCGACCGCACTGCTGGGTGGTATTGTCTCACCCACGTTGGCCAGCGCCATTGCCGCCGACGCAAGCCCTAATGCCCATTCCAGCAAGGTATTCTCGATAACACAATTTAAGCAAGTGAGTCTGCTTGCCGAATTAATAATTCCCACCACTAACACGCCGGGTGCCATTAGTGCCGGTGTGCCGCAATTTATCGCCATGATGGTTGGCGACTGGTACACCGATACCGAAAGGCAAATTTTCTTCACGGGTTTGGCCGACCTTAATAGCTGGTGCCAGTCACAGTTTCAACGTGATATTCACCAATGCGATAGCGTGCAATTAACTCAGGCATTAACAGAGGCCGAACGCGAAGCTATGGTCTACAAAGCGAATGTGGCGGCATCGATGCAATTATCGATGGGTGTGTCGGATCAAAACGCGCCATTTTTTAGCAAAATAAAAGAGCTTACCGTGCTGGGCTACTTTACCTCCGAGGTCGGTGTTACTCAGTCGTTGGCTTACAACCCTATGCCGATGGAATACAAAGGCGACATACCCTTTGTCGAAGGCGATAAACAATGGGCGCCTTATTAGGCTGGGTGACGTGATTATGATGAATAGCGTGAATCAAACCAGCGCTGATTTTGATGCGATTGTTGTCGGCTCGGGCATTAGCGGCGGCTGGGCGGCAAAAGAGCTAACCGAAAAAGGTTTAAAAGTGCTGGTACTTGAGCGCGGCAAAATGATCCTGCATGGGGTCGACTATAAAACAGAGCATTTACCGCCATGGGAAAAACCCTACGGTGGCAAGCCCTTGCGCGATCTATACGCCAGCGAATACGCAATTCAAAGCAAAAATTTTAACTTTGATGAAACCACCCGGCACTTTTTTATTAACGATAAAGACAACCCCTATCAGCAGGCCAGGCCGTTTACCTGGACGCGTGCCGATGTTTTAGGTGGCAAATCCTTGCTCTGGTCGCGGCAGGTTTATCGCTGGAGCGACCTGGACTTTGAAGCAAATCAAAAAGACGGTCACGGTATCGACTGGCCGATTCGCTATAAGGATATTAAAGACTGGTACAGCTATGTTGAAGACTTTGCCGGTGTCAGTGGTGAAGCGCTGGGTTTAGACCATTTACCTGATGGTGTTTTTCAAAAACCCATGGCGTTAAATGTGGTTGAAAAAGCACTTAAGCAAAATATCGAAAGGCATTATCCCGACCGTATCCTTACCATTGGTCGTACCGCTGTACAAACCGAGCCAAAAAACGGCCGTGGTGCTTGTCATTATTGTGGACCATGCGAGCGCGGTTGTTCGGCAGGCGCTTATTTTAGTAGCCTAAGCTCAACGCTGCCTGCGGCAGAGAAAACCGGCAACTTAACCATTCGCGCCAATAGCATTGTTGAAAAGCTGGAGGTTGACCCGCAAAGCAAAAAAGTATCGGCGGTCAATATTGTCGACACTGAAACCGGAGAGCGATTGCGCTTTAGTAGCAAGCTGGTTTTTCTTTGCGCCTCTGCCATGGCCAGTAATCAAATTATGCTGAACTCGCGTTCTGAGACCTTTCCTAACGGTATTGCCAATGGTAGCGGTACGCTGGGGCGCTATATTATGGACCACTATGGCGATGCAATATTTGCGGTTATGCCGGGTTTTGATGACCGTTACTACTCCGGTAATCGGCCTAACAATTTTTATATACCGCGGTTCCGCAATTTGGCTAATCAAAGTGACGAGCATGACTTTTTGCGAGGCTATGGTTTTCAGGGTGCGGCGATGCGCAGCAACTGGAGTATGATGGCGGGGCAAGTGCCAGGCTTTGGTGCACGGTTAAAACATGGCTTGATGCGGCCAGGCCCGTGGATTGTGTTTTTGGGTGGGTTTGGCGAGCAGCTGCCACAACGCAGTAACCGAGTGTCCATTGACCCGCATAAGCGCGACCGCTTTGGGGTGCCACAAATTCGTTTTGATGTATCGTTTGGCGAGAATGAAGCCAGATTGCGCAGTGATATGGTTGCAACGGCAACTGAAATGCTGGAGCAAGCGGGTGGCGTTCACATTAATAGTTTCTCGCACAATAAAGTGCCAGGCGATGCGATTCATGAAGTGGGTGGGGCGCGTATGGGACATAGTACCAGTGATTCAGTGCTCAACGCTTATAACCAGGCGCATGAGGTTGCCAATTTATTTGTGACCGATGGTGCTTGTATGACTTCGGCGTCGTGTGTGAACCCTTCGTTAACGTTTATGGCATTAACGGCGCGGGCTGCCGACTATGCGGTAACGCAATTGCAGGCCGGGGCGATTTAGCTGTGAGTCTGGGTAAAACGCTAAAGTTGGTGCTACTGATTACAGGCCTGGCTGCGTTGTTGCTGTGGGTTTTTGGTCAAATAGCCCTGCGCGGTTTGGAGCAAGACCAGCCGCAAATGTTTAGCGAACCGGTTTTCGATACGGTAGCGCCAGAATTACCGGCGGCTTTAATCAATAGCGATTCGCCCGCCATTTTAGTTTTTTCAAAAACCAATGGTTTTCGTCATCGTGAGGCGATTGCTGCCGCGCGTGAGATGTTTGAGCAAATGGCGCAAGTCAATGGTTGGCAGGTTTTTTATACCGAAAATGGCGCGGTTATGACGCCGCAAAACCTTAAGCGTTTTAGTGTTGTGGTATGGAGTAATGCTACCGGGCCAGCATTAAACGATCAGCAGCAAGCCGTCTTTCAGGATTATTTAAGCAGTGGCGGCGGTTTTGTCGGTATACATGCTGCTGGTGATGCTTCGCATGCAAGCTGGGATTGGTATGAGTCTGAGGTGATTCGAGCGCAGTTTACCGGCCATCCGATGCTGCCGCAGTTTCAACTGGGCACCTTGACTAAAGAAGGTGAGCATCCAGCAATGGCACATTTTCCACAGCAATGGCAGTATGAAGATGAGTGGTATTGTTTTGCAGCGAGTCCGCGCGACAAAGTAAATGTGTTAGCTACGCTGGATGAAAGCGATATCAATATGCTTGCTTTATCAGGTCGCGATAGTCTGATTGTGGGTGATTTGGCCATGGGTGATGATCATCCCATAATATGGCATCACACTATTGGCAGTGGTAGAGTGTTTTATTCTGCGCTGGGGCATAAGGCAGAGGCATACCAGGATGACAATATTCAAACCATGCTAGAGGCGGCTGTGGTTTGGGCCGGAAATTTGTGAAGATCAATCGTGAAGATCAATCGTGAAGATCAATCGTGAAAAGCAATTGTGAAAAACAATTGTGAAGAAACGCAATTTCGCGTCAGATCGCACTCGATTGCCAGCTTAGGGATAACAACACGTTTTTATAAGGCCGTGTTTACATGGGTAATCTGATAAGCATATTGCTTGATGTCCATGCGGCCAAGTTTGCGAGACTGAGATTATGATAAAAAGATTTAACGAGCAAGTCGCTATTGTCACCGGTGCGGGTACGGGTATCGGTAAAGCGACAGCATTACTGCTAGCCAGTGAGGGTGCACAGGTGATTTGCTGCGGCAGAACACTGAATACCCTGGAGGCAGTGGTTAGCGAAATTACCGCAGCTAAAGGTTTGGCGCAGGCGCGGGTGCTGGATGTGACCGACGAAGCCGGTTTTAAACAGCTGGTGGATGAGATTGCAGAGCACTGCGGTCGCATTGATGTGCTGGTGAATAACGCGGGCTACGTGGTGAATGGCATGATTGATAGTCAAAGCGCCGATGACTGGAAAGAGAATTTTACCGCCTGTGTCGATGGCAGCTTTTATGGCACTAAAGCGGTGCTGCCCCATATGCAAAAGCAGGGCAGTGGAGCGATTGTTAATGTTTCGTCTGTGTGCGGCATGGTTGCTTGTATGGGCACAGCGGCTTATAGCGCGGCAAAGTCAGCGATGATTGCGTTTACTCGCAATACCGCGATTGAAGGTGCGCCATATAATATTCGCGCCAATGTGGTGTCGCCCGGTATTGTGATGACACCGGCAACTGAGGCTGCGATTCCCGATAAAGCGGCACAGGATTTTACCGCCAGGTCGGTGCCGCTTAATCGTATTGCCGATGCTGACGAATTGGCACGGCCCATTGTTTTTCTTGCCAGTAGTGATGCTTCGTATATTACCGGTGTGAATGTGCCGGTTGACGGTGGCCGCACCTGCGAGCTGGTGATTGGCGCGGCGGATTTTAGTTAATGATTGCCAGCAGCAGTTTACGTTTAAATTTAACCGGCGCCGCCGAAGCGCCCGAGGCACGTGCCGACCGGTATCGTGCAGCCATTGATATGGCGGCTTTTGCCGATCAAAAAGGTTTTTCGCTGGTTAATGTCGAAGAACACCATGTTGCTGATAATGGATGGCTACCATCGCCGCTGACTATGGCGGCAGCTATTGCGGCACGTACCGACCAGATAGGTATTGGCATTATGGCACTACTGGTATCGCTGTATGATCCCATTCGCCTGGCTGAAGATATTGCTGTTGTCGATTTACTTAGCAAGGGCCGGTTAACGTTTATTGCCGGTATGGGGTATCGTGATATTGAATTTCATGCGATGAATAAACCCTATGCGGAACGTGGCGCCTGGATGGATCACGTACTCGAAACGCTTGTTAAGGCCTGGCAGGACGAGCCGTTTGAGTATAACGGTCGCAAGGTAAACGTGACCCCCAAACCTTATACCCGGCCACATCCAGTGTTTTTGGTTGGCGGCATGAGTAAACCGGCTGCGCGCAGGGCGGCGCGACTGAGCTTGCCGTTTGCACCACCGAGCGCCAATCCGCCGCTAGAAGCTTACTACTACCAGCAGCTTGAGCATTACGGCACTGAGGGTTACAGCTATGCACCGCCCAATGATTTTACTTTGCTGTTTATTGATGAAGACCCGGATAAAGCCTGGGCGGAGTTAGGCCACCATTTTTTGAATGAGGTGGTGGAGTACAGCTCATGGAAGACCAAAGGCGTAGAAAGGCCGCTTGAGTTTAGCAGTGAAAGCTTAGATGCTTTGAGGGCCGAAGGGCGCTATGAAATTATTACCCCCGCTGAATGTCTTGCTCGCTTTCGCGATCAGCAGGATTACTCGGCCACCTTGCACCCGCTAATTGGCGGCATGCCATTAGATCGCGCCTGGCAGTGTATGGAACTGTACAACGATAAAGTCCTGGTGCCACTGACCGCTTCTTAAGATTCAGCGATCCGAATGTCCCAAAATGCCAAGTAGATTGTCCTGTAATACCCTGATGTACAGCAAAAAGGCCGCATAAACTCGGGACTTCTTTTTGCGGTGCGATTCAGATAAACATATTTGTGCGCCGGGATTGATGCAGTAGCGATGTTGTCGAACTTATCCATACCAATTTTATCTATACTAATTGAATCTATACCAGCCAGATCTGTACCTGCAATTACATCTGCAACGAAATCTGCAACTACATCTGTAACAATACTTAAAAGCACAGTTCCCACTAGACCTACACCCAGCTTTGCAGTGTTTTACTGCGGGGCGGTTGGTTTGATCATCATTGTTAACTCACCGCCTTTTTTTATTTATGTACCGTATGGCCAGTTGTCCACTTGTCAGCTGAGCATCCTTGACCGCTAATGACAATGACAGATAACTAAAGACTGATTAATATTTAATCTTGCTTGGCGGTGCTCGTCGCGTCGCGCAAACGCCAAGGCTGTTAGCGGATACTTTTAGTTATGCGAGCTCAGAGCATGGCTTTTTACTGTAAAACTATGCTGTAGGTGGATGATTCTTGATGCTTTTCTTTTGCAAATACTCGATTTGAGACTAAGCTCCTAAGGTAATCTAATTTAATTATTGTGGCGTATATTTTGCCACGACTAGCGTTATATCGACTTAAAAATCTTATACGAAACCCGTCATTTCGTGTTGTTGAGATAATCAATATGAATACAGCTTCTAATGCGGCGCAAGGTGGTACTCGCGAGCGCGCGCCCAGTCCTTTTATACCCGGCCCAAAAGCACCGTGCTTTTGCGGTAAGAAAAAAGCCTTTGGCGTTTGCTGTGGCTCAAAAAAGCGCGATAGAAAACCACCATCTGGCGTTATCGTCAAACGCGCGATGGTGAAAGCAGCCTTTTGTGACAAGCTGGTTGCCTATGCGTCTCAACAGCATGGCAAAATGCTGGGCGTAACCGCAAAAGATCAAAATCATGTGGCTGAAGTTAAATCTATCGATCGCCAGTCTATGGCTGTAGATTTGAATGAAAAAGGCCAAGCGATTTATTCGCTGGTTGAAAAAATATTTAAAAACGTTGTTTCATCGCAACTGAAAATGGACGTTAAGCATTTTGTCTATCCAACGCTAATGCGCTATGAGTCAGGTGGCTATTATCACGCGCATACCGATTCGGAAATTTATAATTGGGAGCTGGGGCGATGGGAGAAACGGGCCGACAGAGATGTCAGCTTGCTTATTTATCTAAACAACGACTTTGAAGGCGGCGACCTTCACTTTAATTATTTTCATTATTCCCTTTCTCCCCGCAAGGGCGATGTGGTGTTGTTTCCCTCCGATCATCGTTACATGCATGAGGCCGAAATGGTGTCTAGCGGTACACGGTATGTCATTGTGTCATGGGGCTCTACGCGTGAAGCCAGTGGACAGCTTACCATTGATGGCATGCGCTAAATTAAGCAGTAGCCTTGCCCTGTAAGGACTGTTGAGTGTCCTGTCGAAAGTCCTGTGCAATGGGCTGTGGCCCAAGCAATGACACTGCCGTTACAACTTGTCCGTTAATCTGTGCAGCACCCGGTGTTACTGGGTTTGCTTCCACGGTAATGGTTACTACTACTGTCTCACCGTCAGTGACTTGGTATTGAGTAGTTGCTATCAGCCGCTTTAAGTGCGAGCGTATTGTCCCATAGGATTCCCGCCCATAGGGCCGGTCGCTGCCAGCTGGTCGTTGAATAAGTCCACTTTATCCGAACTAAGGGTTTTTTAACTCCCGCAGCAAGGCGGTGTGGCTCTCAATCTCTAATACACTAATGTTCTCTCTGACTGGAAAAGATCGCCATGCTGGATGGTTTTTTTGCTTGATATAATAGACCGCGGAGCCCAGGTAAGGCGCAAAGCCAAAAGGCACGTAAGGCGTTGGTGGGATGGTGTATCTCCGGCAAAAATTTTCGGCAATGCTCTTTGGCAACTACGCTGCGTGTTTTGCGGAGTTACCTTTACTCGCCTGGTTATCCGTAGACTCAGCTCCACGCTTTTTTGCCGGGCTATGCGTTGCCGAGCTGGCCGCAGCCATAACTTCATAAGCGCAATTATAACCGGGCAAAAAGGTAACGCCGGGGCCAGGGTGGCAGGATGAGCCACATAAAAACAGGTTTTTAATCGGTGTCGTATGGCCAGTGCCTTCGATAATACAGCGGTCGCCAACCATTTGGTCGGGGTGTAGCAGTCCATGGGTCCAGTCGCCATTGGTGGCGCCTTCCATGGTGGCAAAGTGATCGGCTGAGAAAATCGCTTTGTCGACAATTAAGTCTTTAAAGCCAGGCATATGCAGCTCCATATGATCCATAATCATTTCGCCAAACTGGTCGCGCAGTTTGCCGCGCATAGGTTTTTCGGCATCGCAAGGAAAGTAAAAGCCATAGGCGCTGGCAATATGAAAACCCTCTGGTGCCAGGGTTGAATCCATAATTGAAGGAAACTGAAATGCCAGTGGTACACTGGGAGGGAGCCTGCCTTTTTGGCATTGCTCATAACAGCGTTGAGACTCTTCTGGGTCAATCACCATAGCGCCGCCAAACTGCGAATAGTGAATGCGATTCAGTTTATCGATATGTTTGCCATAGTTAGGCAGGCCGCTCAATTTAAAGAGCATATGCACATAGGCACCGCGATGTTCAAACTTATCAACCTGTTGTTGGGTAGGGGCTTCCAGTGGGTAGTCGGCCGCCAGTCG
>CBFHXO010000024.1:0-29981 GCA_965659815.1 Pseudomonadales bacterium | reverse complement strand
GTTTAAAGACCTATTGAGTCGCTAAACAAAGCCAGCGCTGCCCCCGCAACGGTAAGTGTTTTTGCAGCTTTATCGCTACAAGCATAAGCCCGATACCAGCCCTTTACAAGCCCAGTGTTTTTGGGTCATGCATCGATGGAGCGGAGGGCTACCATCTCGAGCTGTCTATTCGTAACGCATAAGCTGACGCGTTGTGTTCTGCCACTCTCGATTCCCTCCCTCATTGCTTTTACTAGCAGTCTTTTAAGCGATTGAGGTTAATATGAAAGTTTTTTCTTGTACTCGAATGACCACAGCGGTATCGAGTTGTTTAATAGCTTACGCCCTGACATTCTCAGTGTCTGCATTTGCGGCTGCAGATACTGACCTTGCTGTTGACGATGAGTTTATTGTCAGCGCTACGCGATCAGCGAGTGTCGATTTACCGGTAGCCACCGATATTGCCGTGATTACGCAAGAAGATATCGAAATATCGGGTGTACAAAAGCTTTCGGATTTGTTGCGCACTCAGGCAGGTTTGCAAATTCAGGATCTCGACGGCAGCGGTGGCCGCAACGTCACCATCGGCACCCGTGGATTCTCCAGTAACGCTGCGAACAATACGCTGGTATTGGTTGATGGGCGAAAACTGAATAATCCAACGCTTGCAACTGCCAATCTCAATAGCGTGTCACTTCGCGATATCGAACGTATCGAAATCGTTAGAGGTAGTGCTGGTGTGCTCTTTGGCGACCAGGCTGTGGGCGGCGTTATCAATATCATCACCAAAAAACACGATAGTGAAGATTTGTCGGGTAACCTCATCATCGGCGCTGGCAATCTTGCCACTCGCAGTGTCTCAGGTGCTATTGGCAAACGGTTAGAAAGCGGTCTGGGCTTTAGGATTTCAATTGACCATCGCCAGTCGGATAACTTCCGCGATAATAATGAATCGGATGTAACCCGCTATTTAGTTAATCTTAATTACGCCTTTGATAATGCCGAGCTCTTTATAGAGAGTCAGCGCATCAATGATAATTTGCGTCTGCCAGGTGCGTTAAGTGAAGCACAGGTTGCGCAGAACCCCGAGCAAACCAATACGCCCGATGATTTTTCCGATAACCGTAGCCGTATTCAGCGCCTGGGTGGCTCAATTCAACTGGCCGAGGGCTGGCGTTTACTGGGTGAGTACTCAACGCGCAAAGAAGAGGTAGAGGGATTTGCCTTTGGTTCTGCCAGAGAGCAAGAAACCAAAGTCGATAACTTTAGCCCGCGTATTGTTGGCAATTTTGCGATGCCCGCCGGTAAGGCAACACTGACCGCTGGCCTTGACTGGGTGAAGTCAGATTTTTCCCGCGCATTTGTCGATTCTGAGCAGCGCATTAACGCCCAGTATCTACAGTTTGTGTATCTGCTTGACCAGGGTGTCACCTTATCGCTAGGTGCGCGCAGCAGTGAGGTTGAAGATACTAATGTGTTGGCCAATAGCAGCCAGGAAGATGAGCTGGAAGCTTTTGAGGCGGGCTTGTCCTACGCTGCCACTGAAAAGCTGCGCTTATTTGCCCGTTATGCCGATGCGTTTCGCTTTGCCAATATTGACGAAAATGGTTTTACCTTGCCAACGGTTGAGTTTTTACGCCCGCAAAAAAGTGAGTCGTATGAAGGTGGTATTGAATGGCGCGGCGATAGTGTTGATGCGAAGCTAAGCTACTATCAAATGGATCTGGTTGATGAATTGGCGTATGACAGTGGCGTGGTTGTGCCAGGCTCAATCTTTACCGGTGCTAATGTCAACTTGCCAAAATCCGAACGCGATGGCGTGTTGATGGATTTAGAGTATCGTCTGCAGAACGATATTACCTTGCGGTTAAACTACGCCTATATCGATGCGACAACGGTATCGGGCAGTTTTGCAGGTAACGCTGTACCTTATGTGGCTGAACATAGTGCGAACGCTGCGTTGATTTATCAAGTGTCCGATAACTGGTCGCTGTTTGTCGATGCCGATTACACCGGTGATCGTTACCGCATTAGCGACGATGCCAATGCCGCCGGCAAGCTGGGCAGCTATACATTGGTCAATATAAATGTAGGCTGGCAAAAAGCGCAGTGGCGCGCTAACTTACGCGTTAATAATATCGCCGACCGCGATTACGCCAATTTTGAGTCGGTGTTTGGCGTGTATCCACAGCCCGGCACTAATGGTAGTTTAACGGTCGGTTACGACTTTTAGTTGATAAGGCCATAAGTTGCGAGGAACACTTGATGAGCGAGCAATCATCCGATAAATCCGCCAGGCATAAAAAGTCAATGCAAAAGCAAAAGGAAAAGGTCGATGCCAATATAGCGGCGGCCGATATTGAGCGTGGTGTGATGATTTTGCTAACAGGTGATGGCAAGGGTAAGAGCAGTTCGGCATTTGGCATGGTCATGCGAGCGCTGGGCTACGGCCATAAAGTGGGGGTGGTGCAGTTTATCAAAGGGCAGCAAATGTCCGGCGAAGAACTTTATCTTAAGGAGTACTGCCCCAATGTCGATTTTTACCAAATGGGCACCGGCTTTACCTGGAATACCCAGGACCGCGACGGCGATATTGACGCTGCAGAAAAAACCTGGGCGTTTGTTGCGCCCATGTTAAAAGACAGCAGCTACGACCTGGTGGTGATCGATGAGCTGACTTATATGATCGCTTATAAGTATCTTGATGAAGATATGATAATCGATGCGTTGGTTAATCGCCCTGAGCATCAAAGTGTAGTCGTTACCGGGCGTGGCGGCGGTAGTCGCCTGCAGGACGTGGCCGATACAGTGTCTGAAGTGAAAGAAATTAAACACGCATTTAAAGAAGGCATCATGGCGCGTAAGGGTGTAGATTATTAGTGGCTGATTGGTAGCGGCTTGGTTTGGTTTTTAGTATCACGGCTGCGTTTCGCCATAGCTTGCGAAGCTTTTGGCTCCAACGAAGACTGCATCCTTGCTCACTACGATGCCATCCTTGGCAAAGTAGGTTTGCGCCAAAAGCTTCCCAATCTATGGCTTGCTTCGGTTTGGTTTTTGCAGTTTGATTTATTGCTAATGACTAATTGGCAGCGATTTATAGATAGCGAATAAAGGGAGGATTTGGGTAGTCTTGTCCCAAGACCGTCGATAACAAGGATGTAGTGTCCGTCTTGGGACAAGACTACCCAAAGTATCCCGCAACGAAGCCGTAATCTCATACAGCATAAAAGCCCAGCAATTATTTTTTAAATCGCTATTTATTTGAACGGATGGCCAAAAAACTGCAGACGAAAACCCTAATGATACAAGGCACCACTTCCGATGCGGGTAAAAGCGTATTGGTTGCGGGCTTGTGCCGAGTTTTACAGCGGCGCGGTGTTTTAGTTGCGCCTTTTAAGCCGCAGAATATGGCTTTAAATAGCGCGGTAACCGTCGACGGCGGTGAAATCGGTAGGGCGCAGGCATTACAGGCGCAGGCCTGTGGGCTTGAACCGCATAGCGATATGAATCCGATATTGCTTAAACCCTCAAGCGATACCGCGGCACAGGTAATTGTGCAGGGCAAACCACTATCCAGTATGGAGGCTGCAAACTTTCATGATTATAAAAGCGTGGCTATGCAGGCGGTGCTCGAATCGCACCAGCGTTTGTGCGAACAGTACGATACTATTGTTGTAGAGGGCGCTGGTAGTCCGGCAGAAATCAATTTACGTGATAACGATATTGCCAATATGGGTTTTGCCGAAGCCGTCGATTGCCCAGTGATTCTTGTGGCCGATATCGATCGCGGCGGGGTATTTGCGCATCTTGTGGGCACACTTGAATTGTTGTCGAAATCTGAACAGCAGCGCGTCATTGGTTTTGTGATTAATCGCTTTCGCGGCGATATTGGCTTGTTACAGCCGGGCCTGGATTGGTTGGCGCAAAAAACCGCTAAGCCCGTATTAGGCGTATTACCTTATTTAAAGGACTTTTATCTTGATGCTGAAGATGCGATTAACCAGCAGCAACTTATGGCTAATGCCGAGCAGCCTCAACAACGCCTAAATATTGTTGTGCCGGTGCTATCGCGAATCAGTAATCATACCGACTTTGATGCCTTGCGATTGATGCCGCAAGTTAACCTGCTCTATGTGAGTGTCGACCAGCCAATACCCGATTGCGACTTGGTAATTCTGCCTGGCAGCAAAAATGTGCGCCGTGATTTACAGCAATTAAAAGCAGCGGGCTGGAGCGGGTATTTATCACGACACCTTCGCTACGGCGGCAAGCTTTTGGGTATTTGTGGTGGTTTCCAGATGCTGGGTAACGTGGTTCACGATCCCAATGCGATTGAAGGCGAAGCGGGTAGTACTGATGGCTTTGCGTTTCTGGATATCAACACCGAATTGCAACAAGAAAAACAGTTACTGCAGCGCAGTGGCTGGCTTTCGCTTGATGCCGACCGGAATACTCTGGTCACAGGCTACGAAATTCACTGCGGTATCAGCGAGGGTAATGCATTAACTCGCCCGCTGGTACGCTTTGATAATGGCGAGTGTGAGGGAGCAATCAGTACCGACGACCAAATAATGGGGACGTATCTACACGGTTTATTTGATAACCCCGTTGCCTGCAAGGCCCTGCTGCAATGGGCAGGTTTAAACAATGCCGAAGGAATAGAGCTTAATGCACATCGAGAAATGCAGCTTAATAGACTGGCCGATACTATTGAGTCGTCGCTGGACTTATCTTGCCTGGGTAGTCCGTGCACGGAGAAAACCGCGTGAATAGCCAACGCCAACACCGGGCAATAAAAGTATTGTTGATACTGCTGCTGTTATTGCCGCTGTGCTTTGTCTTGGCTATTGCTTTTGGCGCGGTTGATTTGCCCGTTAATGAAGTGCTGCCGGTTTTATTGGGGCTGGACTCCCAGCAATCACAACTGGCGACCATTGTTGAACGTATCCGATTGCCTCGCGCATTGCTGGCCTTGCTTATCGGCGCGTTGCTTGCGATTAGCGGCGCGGCGATGCAGGGCTTGTTTAGAAACCCGCTGGCCGACCCCTCGTTAATTGGTGTAACTGCTGGCGCATCAGTAGGCGCTGCGCTAACGATTGTTATTAGTGGCAGCGTATTAGTGGCAGCGCAAGATAGCTGGGCAAGCCTGTCGCTGGTATCGATAGGTGCACTGTTCGGCGGCGCTATTGCCGTTTGGCTGGTTTATCGACTGGCGACATCCGAACAGGGCACGTCGGTGGCGACTATGCTGCTTGCCGGTATTGCCATTACCGCGGTTGCAGGCAGTATTACCAGTATGCTTGAGTTTTATGCCAATAATGAAATGCTACGCCGAATCAGCCTGTGGCGTATGGGTGGTCTGGATGGGGCCAATATGTACCGTGTGCTTATTGCAGCCGCTGTTGCCGCTATTGTTATTGGGTTTTTATGCGCCCAGGCACAGGCGTTAAATGCATTATTACTTGGCGAGTCGGAGGCGCGACACTTAGGGGTGGATGTCGATCAGCTTAAACAGCGGCTGGTGCTGCTGGTTGCTGCAGGTGTGGGTGTCGCGGTTGCGCTGGCAGGTGCCATTGGGTTTATCGGCCTGGTGGTGCCGCATATTATGCGTATGTTAATTGGCCCTGATCATCGCTATTTGCTTGTCGCCTCTGCACTGGGCGGCGCGATTTTGTTGCTATTGGCCGACACGCTTGCCCGCGTGGTGGTTGCGCCCACGGAATTACCGGTAGGTTTGGTCACAGCATTAGTTGGCGCACCGTTTTTTATCTCGCTGCTGCGCCGCCGACACGACTGCGGTATGTAATGACTATGAATCATGCCAATACAGTACTTGCCGTTAGCGAAGCGAGTGTCGATGCCTGGGGTGCGCGTCTGCTTGATCAGCTGAGTTTGACGGTTCAAGCTGGCGAAGTCATTGCGGTTATTGGCCCTAACGGTGCGGGTAAAACGACATTGCTGCGCGCTATTAATAACGATATCGCACTTGCCAGTGGTGGTATCACCATCGATGGACGGCGGTCTTCAGAATGGGGCTTACAGGAGCGAGCAAAAAGCGTTGCGGTATTGCCGCAGTCCAGCTTGCTTAATTTTCCGTTTACCGTTGAAGAAGTGGTTGGCCTGGCACGAACGCCGCATAGCACTGGTGTGAGTGTTGATGCTGCGATTGTTCGCGATGCGCTAAATCTGATGGATATCGCCCATTTGTCTGGTCGGCAGTACCCGCGCTTGTCTGGTGGTGAAAAACAACGGGTACAGTTGGCGCGGGTAATGGCGCAGATCTGGCGCGCAGAAGATGCTGTCTCAGAGGGGCGTTTGCTTCTACTGGATGAGCCGACCACCGCGCTAGACCTGGGGCATCAGCAACAATTGATGCAGGCGATCAGGCGCTTTGCTGATGAAGGCGTTGCTGTATTAATGATTTCGCATGACTTTAGCCTTTGCAGCCACTACGCCGACCGTCTGCTGGCGCTGTGTTGTGGTGAGCGCGTTGCTTATGGCAGCGCTGATGAAGTGATTACCCCGCGGGTAATTAAGCAGTTATTTAATATTGAACCGCAAATTATTCGCCATCCCGATACGCATAAGCCGGTGGTATTACTATGATCCGGCAAGCGCGGGTGAAACCTGTTACCTCTGCATTAATCGCGCTGTTGATTACTGCTGTGTTCACCACTTTGATCATCAATATGATTAAAACGCCAACGGCGCGTGCAGCTGAAGCGGCAACAACAAACAATGCAATTGCGGTAACCGATTTTTTGGGTCGCGAAGTGGCGCTGGAGAAGCCAGCCCAGCGTATTGTTGCGCTGGCACCGCATGTGGTAGAAAACCTGTTTGCGGCCGGTGTTGGTGATCGCATTGTTGCGGCAGTGAGTTACAGTGATTACCCCGAGCAGGCAAAATCGATTCCGCGAGTAGGGGGCTATTCCAATTTTAGTCTTGAAGCCATTGTGGCTTTTAAGCCCGACCTGGTGATTAGCTGGGCATCGGGTAGCAGCAGCTCAAATCAACTCGAAACGCAGCTGAGTGCGCTGGATATACCGGTTTATGTGTCGGAGCCACGCCGCTTAGAAGATGTTGCCGAGGCGATTCGTGATTTTGCAGTGTTAGGGGGTAACCCCGCGGTCGGTGAGCAGGCCGCGCTCGCGTATTTGCAGCAACTTGATGAATTGCGTCGCGAAAACCAGGGCAAAGCTTCGGTCACCGTGTTTTACCAGATCTGGCATAGCCCCTTACAGACGCTTAATGGCAAGCATTTAATCAGCGACGTGATTGGTTTGTGTAAAGGCCGAAATATTTTTGCCGATGCATTGGGGATCGCACCAAAAGTTAGCGTTGAGGCGGTGCTGACAGCTAATCCACAGGTGATTGTCGCCAGCGGTATTGGTGAGCAGCGCCCCCCCTGGCTGGATCAATGGTATGACTGGCCGTCGCTATCGGCTGTACAGCAGGGGCATTTGTATTTTATTCCGCCCGATTGGTCGCAGCGTCACACCACGCGCATACTAAAAGGGGCGCGCCTGTTGTGCGAGCAGCTCGATCGTGCTCGCTAACGATATAATTGTGTTTGCTACCCATAAGACACTCACTTAAGCCACCCACTCAAGTCGATCAATTGTTGTTGGCTAAAAAGTCAAACAGACGATTAAATAACGCCAGCAAAAAGGCAGTACTCACACCAAATAGAATCAAGCCGCCCATGGCTTCAAATGTGCCCAGCAGTTGCCATTGCTCCGATAGCGTGATATCACCATAGCCCAGGGTCGTTGATGTTATAGCCGAAAAATACAGCGCCGTTTTAAGCTCGGTAAACTCACCGAGATAAAGGTAAATGCTCGCCCAATTGTCACTCCCGTTAAGTTTAGAACAGTGCTTATGCTACAGCTATTCGATAGGGTTAGCCATGGCGTAGGCGCGGGTGGGCGATAGGTAATTGCATTGGTAGGTAAACACGGTTTCGTCGTTTTGGTTATAGATTCTGCAGTCGTTGGAGACAATACCTAAGCCCGGCCGTGACTTTGAGTCGCGTAAACCGGTAATGCTAAAGTGGCAGCGCAAGACATCGCCGGGGCGCACTGGTGCATGCCATTGCAGCTTATCAAAGCCCAGTGCAGTCACAGCGGCGATCATTTTATCTTCGTCTATTGGGTCATTGCCAATACGTACGGCAATAGAAAAGATATGGGCGGATGAGGCGACCAGGCCGCCAAACATGGATTTTTTGGCAGCTTCTTTGTCAATATGAAATGGTTGGGGGTCCCAGCGGGAGCCCACTTCAATAATTTCTTCTTCTGTTACTGAATAACTGTCTTCAAAGCGAATCAATTCGCCTTCTTCAATTTCGTCGTAATACCGCATTTATTTTTTCCCGTGGGTGTTTTTCCGTGAATGTTTTGCTGTTTATGCCTAACTATTAAATCAACTACCAAAAGGTATCGTTTGCTTTTAACCCTAGATCGGTCCATTCACCGGTAACCGTGGTTTGAATATTGCTGTAACCCACAGCATTGCCATCGGTGATTTTAACGATGCAGTCGCGAATTTGGTGAATACGCTCAGCGGTTTCCCGTGAGGCGCAATCAGAAAAATATTCGCCCTCTATATTGAGTTCGCCACGCCACTGGCCATGGTGTTTACCATCGAGACCAAAATACAGGCCGGTGCCTAAATGAAAACCTGTGTCCGACACCACTTCGAGGTGCAGTGTACGCTGTGATCCATCTTGTAATTTCAGTATTAAGTCGCCACCGAGCAGGCGTCGATTCATTGGATTAAACTGGAGCTGATGGTCGATAGTGTCGATTAACTGTTTACTACCATCAGCGTATTCTACGCCACCTTGGCAAATTTCTGGCACGCCTAGAATACCCATTTTAAGATAAAAGTGATGAATGGCATAAGTGCTGCCATCGCTATCAACCATACGCATGGGGCTCCAGCTAAAATTCATTGGGAACATCGAGCTGTCAATACCTGGCATAACATCGGTGGGCTCATCGCCAACGCCATATCTAACTCCCCAGCTATGATCGCGGGTGCAGTACCAGTTGTCGGCATCGATAGTGTGTTTAACGTCATCTATCATCAGCCAGCCGGAGGGTACACCGGTTTGGTGGTAGCGAACCAGATCGTTATCAATGCGGTAGCCGCCCAGTTGGCGACGAAATTCATGCTCCTCTAAAAACGGTGGAATCTCACTGCAGTCGAGTAGTACATCAAAGGCAATGGGCTGGGTGTCGTTTTGATCTAATCGAATGCGTATTTTTTTGAGTGGTTCTATCACTTCATAATGAATGGGGCCAACGCCATAGGTATCGGGTTCGGGAAATAATTGGCGGCTACCGCGCACAGTCCACTGTTCAACGCCGCGCGAAATACCCGCGTAGCAGTCCATCACATTGCGATTTAGATACTTACCCAAACCAAAACCAATTTGCATTGAGCCGTCTTTGGCGCCTACGCTAAGGCAGACTTTTTCTGTCCAGGAGCGATCGCTTTGTAGCACGGTGGCAAAGGTATCGGTCATCTGGTGGTTCATATACTCATCCATGGGAACAAGTACACCGTCTTCTTTAAACATGGGTGTTTCCTATGTGCTTATTGGCGCTTGGTTTAATTTTAGTCATGAGTATAACGAATGTGCTGTGCGGCGGGGTGATTGAACCGTAATGTTAGACCGAGGCGGCTGATACGCGCTTTTTTCAGACTGTCATTTTAATTTATGTCGGTATCATAGCAAAAAATAATAATGGAGGTGCAATATGCTTGGCGACAGAAATTTCTTTTTAGAACAATACGGGCCTTGGGCATTGATTGCTGGTGCCTCGGAGGGTATAGGTCTTGACTTTGCGCAGCAGCTTGCAGCAAAAGGCATTAATCTAGTGTTATTGTCTCGCAGCGGTGAAAAATTGCGAGTGGCTGCCAATGCTATTACCGCATTACATAATGTCGACATACGGATGATTGAGGCAGACCTTAGTCATAGTGATTGTTTGGTGCCAATTGCTGAGGCAACGCACGATATTGATATTGGTTTAATGATTTACAACGCAGGAGCGGTGCATAGCGCGGAGTTTTTTTTAGACCAGTCATTGGAGTCACAGCTGGCGCTTATTAATTTAAATTGTCGTAGTCCGTTAGCGCTTGCGCATCATTTTGCGCAGCCCATGCGTGAGCGCGAGCGTGGTGGAATGATTTTTCTGTCATCTATGGCAGCGTTTGCCGGTGGTTCTTATGTCGCAACTTATGCGGGTACGAAGGCTTTTGATATTGTTTTTCCGCAATCGCTATGGCACGAATTGGCGCCACATAATGTCCACGTGATGTCATTGGTAGCGGGTGCAACGCGCACGCCAGCTATGGCAGCGGCGGGACTTGATTTGACCGAGCAGCAAGACGGTGGTCCTGCCATTATGGATGCCGTTGATGTTGCCATTGAAGGCCTGGCAAAATTGGGTGAGGAGCCGGTATGGATTGCGGGTGAACATAATCGGCAGGCAGCAGAGTTCTTTGCCACTTTGCCACGCAAAGATTTGATTAACGCAATGAGCATGGGAACGGCAGGTCTTTTTAATCAATCCTTTATTCCGGCCAACTAATTTGATTTTTTAAATGCAATTAATGAGTTTGGGTAATTTTTATGAATAATCAAGTAAAATCTTTAGACGGAAAAGTCGCATTAATCACCGGTGCGGGGCAGGGTGTGGGCCAGGGTATTGCCTTTGCGCTTGCCGCGCGCGGCGCAAAAATCGGCGTGAGTGGCAGAACCTTGTCCAAGTGTGAAACCACACGAGATGAAATTATAGCTCGCGGTGGTGAAGCTGTTGCGATTGAATGCGACGTAAAAAACACCGAGCATTTAAGTATTGCTGTTAGCACTTTGGTGGATAAGTGGGGTGGTATTAACATATTGGTGAACAATGCGATTCAGTCGCATATGTCGACCTTGCTGAAAAGCGACGACGAAGCGTTTTTAACGGCATTAACGGCGGGTCCGGTGGCTGCGTTGAGGTTAATGAAACTTTGTTATCCATATCTTAAGGGTGATGGGAGTATTGTTAATTTGGCATCGACTGCTGCCAAACGTTGGGATATGAGTTTTTATAGTTTATATGCGGCGGAGAAAGAGGCTTTGCGTGCGTTGACGCGTGGGGCGGCAAGTGAATGGGGTAAGGATAATATCCGCGCGAATGTGGTTTTGCCGCATGCGACGTCGCCAGGTTTAAAGGGTTGGATGGAGGCAAATCCGGAAGAGGCGGCTGCTTTTGTTGCGACGATTCCTATGCAGCGGGTGGGGGATTGTGAGCAGGATATCGGGCAGTTTGTTGCAGCGCTATGCTCGCCGGAGTCGGCGTATGTGAGTGGCCAAAGTATTGCCGTGGATGGGGGACAGGCGTATATGGGGTAGCGGCGCGGTTTGATTAGGATTTTTTCTATTTTTCTGAATCGCTTACAGCGTTGATTTTACGGTGTGCCCCGTTCGGCGGTCATTTTGATTCGCTTCGCTCCGGCAGGACACATTTTTATTCTTTCATAAGACAACACCCGTCTTTGATTTTAGCAATACGCATTGTCGCCAAAGACTGTGCGGTTAACTGAGCGACTGATTGCAAATGTGGATAGCCTATTCGAAGCAGACCCTCGAATTTCATGAGCAGGATAGCAGCGATGACCCTGACCGTTACAAGGTGACGGCTGTTGCAAAGACGCAAACTCGGTGCTAGAACGTAGTGCAGTATCGTGACGTTAGGAACTTTGCAGCACGCCTGAAAGGTGTCTAGCAGGGTGAGCGAAGCGAATCAAAAAAGTAACGGGCCTATAGGACAAAGACACCGTTTTAATTAGCTAATACACCAAAAAAAGTACGCCAAACCCTATTAACCCCCTCTCGTATGAGAGATTGTTAATCATCCTCCTTGCCACCGCCTTGTTAGAATTACCGAGATCCCTTTGGAGTATATGAATATGCTTAAAAATCTCTCACTGGCCATAATTGTTCTTATTGTTGGTATTTACATAGGTTTTCAATTACCTCGTGGCGCGGGCTTGATTGCCGCCGTCAGTGGTTTTGGGCAGGAGAGCAATGACAGTTATATTCAGCTTAAATCTAACCAGGCCCTTGAGGATTTTAAAACCATGCTTGATAGCACCCATCAAATGGTGCTCAACGAGGCGCAAACCGAGCAGGAGGCGATTGAAGGTATGCGCTGGATTCTGCGCGTGATGGCAATGAGCGCCGAAGTCGCCGCCGATGCTAACCCAAAGCTGCCGCACTTTCAGCGCATGGATACCGAGGTGCGCAAAGTCGGTGGCGATAACCCAGACGCCGAGTACCACCATGTGCAAATCGATGGCCAATACGATTATATTATTACCGGCAAACGCAATACCGTGCGCTACCTGGGTTTTACCATTAACGCAGGTCAAGGTATGACGCCGCGCCGACAAATTGGCTACATCAACGACCAGCAATTAAATACCGATAGCGAAGGTAATTTCACTTTACTGCTCACTCGGCAAAAGCCCGATCTTACCGCCTACGGTAATGAGGCGGGGCCAGCGAACTGGATTGAAATCCCCGACGATGCGTCGGGCATTCTGGTGCGACAATATATTGCCAACAGGGAAACTGAAATTTTATCCGAGCTAAATATCAAAATACTGGGCGAACAGCCGGCTTACCAACCGCCGTCTGACCAGGATATTGCCAATGCATTAATTGGAACAACTTACGCCTTTCTAAAACTCTCTACACTGCATAAATATGTGTTGCCCGATTTGCTCGAAGATACCAACCAGTTCGTCCGGCTCACATCAGAAACCGTGGGTGGTGCTATTAGCGGTGAAGATAACCTGTATATGATTGGCAGCTACCAACTGGCTGATGACGAGGCGCTGGTAATCAAGGCCCTGCCACCGCAAACCCGCTACTGGAACTTAACGCTGGAATCACGCTGGCATGAAACACTGGACTACCGCCATAGGCCTACATCGCTAACGCTGGACCAGGTAACTTATAGCGACGATGGCAGTGTCGAGTTTGTCGTTGCCCATAGTGACCCCGGCCACCCCAATTGGCTCGATACCAGCGGGTATAACTTTGGCTTTATGACCTTCCGCTGGCTTGACGGTAAGGGCCTGCCAGTGCCATTGCCCCAAGTGAAAGTCGTTAAACAGGCTGAGCTGTGATGATAGTCTGCCACCGGTTTTTTTACCGCCTTTTTTAATGAACACGGTCGATTGGATTTTTCAATCGGTTTTGTCACCTCGGTGTTCAGCGTTGATTGCTTATTTTGGCCTCCAGCGCGCTTGTCTGACACCGCTTAGTTCTCTATTCACCGCTTCTTAGTTACTTTTTACATAAGCAAGCAAATTCTTTGCACTAACAAGGTGGGGTTTTTGCTGTTCAAAGCGTCTTATTAAAGCAGGCCTCAAATGGAAGGTGTTTTGTCCTCTTTTGCCTAGTCGCAATAAGAATAAGCGTGCAAAACCATTGTTGCTTTGTTAAAAAGATATTTAAAAACATTCACTTATTGATTTTTTTTCAAAATAGTCAATATTGTGACTCAGTTGTTTACAAAAAGAACAGTTGCTGGAGGCGCGTTGTTCACTGTTTGAGGCTGGCAATTTGCAGGCCCTAAATATTGATACAGTCAGCTTATTCGTACAGATAGCTTACTTTGTGCATAGACAAAAGGCACGGTTTGCCAGCTGGAGTAAATACAGGCGCAGGGTAATACAAACAGGTTAAAGGGTGACAGTTATGTGGGGATTGCGGAGTGATTGGTCAGTGGCATTAGTGTTACGAGACGAGCAAGAAAAACAAAGATTTTGTAGCCTCAAACGCAAAATATCCCGCAAGCTCAAGTGGCCGTTTTACGCTAGCCGTTACTGCAATTGTGATTGCAATAACCATTACAGCAATAGCTTCCGTCTGTTGGCCGTGCGACTGTCAAGTGTTGAATTATCGAAAAGTATAGCCTTATGAATAAAGTCGATAATATCGTAGAGATTCATTCTAATCAGTCATCCCCCACCGCGGTGCATCCACCTGCAGCGGGTGTTAGCCTAAGCCAGATTACCATGTCATCGTCTGACTACGACGCACAGGTCAGTATGTATTTTGCCCGTGGGTTTTTGCGCGGTGCTGTGCTGCAAGGTTATGACCCCAAGGCAATTTTACGCCAGGCGGGCATCGACCCATCGATTTACCATAATCGCAGTGCGCGTATGAGTGGGGTGCAGTTGTAAAAACTGGTAATTACACTTCGCGATACCATGGACGATCAATACATGGGTTTTCTCAAAGTGCGTGGCAAGCTGGCAATGGATGTTCACTCCGGTCTTGCTGCGGTACAGGAAGAAACGCTGGGTCAGGCGATACGGCAACTGGATGAATTTATCAATGCAGTTCGCGATGATGAGATACGCGGTTTACATATTCCCGCGGATGATGATTATGCAACCCTAACATTCCAGTTTTCGGGTTTTAATCGCGACGTTAACCAGCACCTACTGTATTTGTTAAGAATGTACTGGGGCTACCGCTTTTACTGCTGGCTGGTGGGTCGGTAAATTAAACTCACCAGTGTATCGTTTACCGCATCGCGGCCGCAGCATCATTTCGATTACAACCGCTGTTTTGACTGCGAAGTACTGTTTGATCAGCCCACTAATTCGATTTCGTTTTCGCAAGCCAACCTGGTATTGCCGGTTGTGCGTAATAAATTCGCTTTGCTCGACGGCGACTACCCGCAAAAATTTCCTGATTGGTTTAGCGTGCCCGGCCACGATCAAAGCGTTGCCAACCAGGTGGAGCAAATACTGATAGAGCTGCGCGAAGATGGTATGTTCACGCCTTCAATAAAGCTGGTGGCGGAAATTATGCATATGGGCAGGCGCACGTTATCGCGCAAACTGTCAAAGGAGCAGCTCTCTTTTCAAAAAATTCGTACTAAAGTACGCAGGGAGCTCGCCAAAAAGTATTTGCTCGACAGCGATCTTAGTATAGGTAATATTGCCGTGAAAATTGGCTTTTTGGAACCTAGTGATTTTACCCGCGCCTTTATGCGCTGGGAGGGCCAAACGCCTTCCGAATTTAGAGCTCAGCAGTGTAGAAACGGTTATATCAAAGCGAGAAAAAATAAATGGGATGAGGATTGCGAACACAAGAGCGACGCACGGACGAAAACGGGCGCGCTATTGTTAACGGCGAATCACAGCGCCGATTGACTGATGCTTGTGTTAACGCTCAACGCTGTGACCTTTCAATGGCTTAACCACATCATCAAGCCCATTGATTTTAATTTCTAGCGTGAGTTGCATTAAAAAACCCAGCCTGCCTTCAGGAAAGCCTTTATCGACAAACCAGAGTAAATATTCTTCAGGTAAGTCGATAAGGGTTTTACCTTTGTATTTACCAAAGGGAATTTCGGTGTTGGCAATTTTTAGTAAGTCCTGCTTGTCAAACATGGTTTTAGATATCGCTGCGGGGTTTTTGTTTTTTATTTATTTTTTGTATTAAAAAAATGGGCCTTAATCATAAAAGCCCATTTAACCAAATCGCATTGCTACACCGCGAGTGGCTTACTGGGTTTAGCTTTCTATTGCCTGGGTAGGATGGATTGAGGCACTGGATTCGGGCTGCTTGGCCGCAGTATTTTCAATTCTGTCCAAATGGTAAATCTCTTTTATAGCGCAGGAGCGCCGTGGTTGCAGTGAGTGACCGCCACCCAACGTGTCGACAATTTGAATGGTATCGAACTTGGTCAGGTTGCCGTTGTGCGTTTTATAAAGCAGTGATTCACCGCTGCGCGCCTCGCGACAGCTGTGGTGAAATTGAATTAGGTAGTTGTTGTTTTTGCCAATGCCATCAATATAAATATGATACTTGTCGAGATAGCGCCAAGTATCAATGGTTTGGGTGCGAATTTGGCGAACAATTTCTCCTTGAGTGAATTGTCGGTTGGCCAGTATTTCTTTAATGGTCGGTGCAGACTTTTTGTCACTCTGCGTTTTTGCGTGTGCGGCGGCGTCTACCGATGCTGCGTTGTCTGTCGTGTCTTTGTTCGCGTGGCTGGTTGATGAAAATACCATTGTGAATAGGGCGATTGAGATCAGCGTGCCTAACATAAGCGTGCGAATTGTCAGCGGTGCGGGCGATGTTGATAGTGCAAAGGGCAGCATGGTCATAAGGGTTTCCTCACGTCATTGACTGTAACGGGTTTAATTAACGTCCGTTGCTGGTCGTACTGTTTGCCAAGCACAGCATGGCGGTCTGCTTCGGAGACCTAAGCGCTGTCAGCGGCAAATACATTACAGGCTAGTCGGTATGACTGCAATATGAAATAAAAATTCATTTGTCTTGGCGCAAAAGCAGGTATTTGTGCGTGGTTGAAGGGCAAGCGCCGGTGATAAGCTAACTGTTAAAAAGTTTTATCAACTAGCAATTTATCCACTGACAATATATCGTCAGGCAAAAAATAGAATTAACAGGAATCTTATACTATGGCTGCGGGTACCACTGAAATTAAAACTGTGCTGGTGACCGGTGCGTCATCGGGTTTTGGTGAGGCCTGCGCGCGCCGCTATCATCAACAGGGTCACAGGGTGATTGTCTCAGCCAGAAGTCAAGCCAAGCTGGTGACCTTGGCAGCAGCGCTTGCCGCGGAAGCCGATGATGGGGCTGAGCGAGTATTCCAACAGGTGCTGGATGTCCGCGATGCAACGGCTATTGACGATTTTGTGGCCAGTTTGCCGCCGGCTTTTGCCGAAATCGATATCCTGGTGAATAATGCCGGTTTGGCGCTTGGGGTCGCTCCGGCGCATAAAGCCCGTATTGACGACTGGGAAACCATGGTTGACACCAATATCAAAGGCTTAATGCGCATAACCCGCCAACTACTGCCGGGCATGGTTGAACGTAATCGCGGCCATATAGTCAATATCGGCTCGGTGGCGGCCAGCTGGCCCTACCCTGGTGGCAATGTTTACTGCGCCAGCAAAGCATTTGTGCAGCAATTTTCGCGCAGCTTATTGGCCGATTTGTTAGGCACTCAAGTACGGGTAAGTCATATCGATCCAGGGCTGGCAGAAACGAATTTTTCGCGCACACGTTTATATGGCGACCAGCAACAAGCCGATGCCCTGTATGAGGGCACTCAACCCTTGGTGGCTGATGATATTGCCGAAATTGTGGTGTGGACTACGTCAGTGCCCCAACATATTAATATCAACACGCTGGAGGTAATGCCAGTGTGTCAGGCATGGGGGCCCTTTGCCATTGATCGCCGTGCAGCTGATTGAGAGAATAAGATTAATCCATAGAATTAGTACTAACGAGCAATATTTTCAGTAGAGAAACATAATCCTATCCCGGGAGTTTATTATGAGATTGATTCGGACAGAAGCACGTCGTTTAGCCGGTGCGGTGGCAATGGTATCCAGCCTGTTACTAGTGGTAGCGGCTTGCAGTTCATCAAGTGGAACAGCAGCGACTGCGTCGAGTACGCCGGCGGGCGCCGATATTAAGGCGCAAATTGCCCAGGCTGCAATCGGTTCGCATCGCAGCGAAAAAAATCGCGCCCGCAACAGCTACCGAAACCCGGTTGAGACCCTGGCATTTTTTGGTTTACGTAACGATATGACTGTGATCGAAATCAGTCCCGGTGGTTTATGGTACAGCGAGATTCTGGCGCCGGTATTAAAGGATAACGGCCGGTTTATTGCGGCAGGTTATGATGTTGCAGTCGAGGGTCAGCCATCTTATCGTTACAAACAAACGGAGGCTATGTTAAAGCGCTTTGCCGACGACCCGGCCAACTATGCAAATGTTGAGGTTGCCAAGTTCTCGCCACCGCAAAGTCTATATCTAGGCGCAGATGGCGAAGCAGATATGGTGGTGACGTTTAGAAATTCGCATGGCTGGATGCGCGATGGTGTTGCTGAAAAAGTCTACCAGGCCGCGTTTGATGCATTAAAACCCGGCGGTGTATTCGGTGTCGTGCAGCACCGGGGTGACAATCGATACGTTACCGCTAAAGAGGCCAAGGGCAGGATCAGTGGTTACCTGCCAGAGTCTTTGGTAGTAGCAACTGCTGAGAGCATTGGTTTTGTATTGGAAGCAACATCCGAGGTTAATGCCAACCCCAAAGACACGGCCGATCATCCGGCTGGCGTTTGGAGCTTGCCGCCGGTGCTGCGTTTCAAAGAGGTAGACCGGGACAAATACCTGGCGATTGGTGAAAGCGATCGAATGACGCTGAGATTTAGAAAACCGTAGCCAAGCGGTTGGGTAACAAAAATGGCGCTGCTTTATGCGGCGCCATTTTTTTACACTGTTTTTTTGCCGTAATTAATTAGCTATCTTCACCCAATAAGACAAAGACTCCGTCGAAGTAGGCGGCAACGTCATCGCCGTGCATAATTTTGCTGGTTAACGATAGTGAGGTCTTACCGGTTTTTTCGTAATGGGCAAAAAAGCCGTCCCACTGGCGCTGGTTGGGCAGGCGGCAGGTGGCGCGAATAATTTTTTCGTCAAAGGGGTGACGATAGCGGATCTGCCCATCGCGAGTCACGATATTGGGCTTTTCAATTTTCTTCCGACACTCCAAATACAGTGCACCCCAACAGGCCATTAAGGCAATATTAAATATACTGCCGCCAAAGGCTTTGCCCCGGTCGTTATGGTTGAGTGCTAGCGGGGCGCTGAGCACCAGGTGCTCGTGGTCATAGGACTCAAGTTCAACGCCGCTGGCGTTGATCGAGGGCAAATGCTCGCGGATAAATTCATTTAAATAACGTGAATCCATAAAATGTCCAGCACTGGGCTTGTGGTTAATGATTGGTGGTAAGCCATGTCGTATCGGTGCCTTGTCATAACAAAACGTCAAAACTGTTAGTTAAAACAGATAGCCAAAACGCATGGTTAAAATTGTATAGGCAAAACGGCTGACAGGCGATTATTGCTATCTGGACCATGCTGTCAACACCGTGTCTCACTTAGCCATGGTAAAGCCATGGGTGCCAGGTGGCGTAAAAGGTGATATTACGCATGCGGTCGTAATCGCCTAGGGCGGCGGGTTTATCTGGGTATATACTGCGCGGCCTTTTGACTACATGACCGCTCGTTATAATCTATGCCCAGTTTCGCTTTTGTCAAATTAAGCCATGAGATCTCAGCGCTGCTGAAATTGGCTCTGCCCGTGGCCTTATCGCAGCTGGCAATTATCGGTATGGGCACCACCGATACCATCCTTGCTGGTCATGCCGGAATGCTCGAGTTGGCAGGGCTAAGCCTGGGCAACAATGTCTGGACCATGGTGATTCTATTTTTCTTTGGTATCGGGACTATTACCCAGGCATTGGTTGGTCGCTATTTTGGTGCTGGTAACCATCAGGCATTGCGCAGCCAGCTGTACCAATCGATATGGATGACATTTGCCTGCGGCATTGTGGGAACGTTAGGGGTGCTGCTAGGGGCTGAGTTACTGCTACACGGCGGTTTTGATGCGCTTATGGCCGACAAGGCCAATAGCTACTTAAAAGCCATTGCCTGGGGCGCGCTACCCATGTGTATGTTGCCTGCACTGCGGGGGTCGCTAGAAGCTATGAGTTTAACCCGCGCTGCGCTATGGGTTAATGCAGCGGCTTTTTTAATTAATATTCCGCTCGACTACGCCATGGTTTTCGGCGTGTGGGGCTTCCCTAAGCTGGGGGCGGTGGGCTGTGCCTGGGCCTCGGCCTTCCTTTTATGGCTCAGTCTGTTTGCCAACGCATTATTGCTGCACAAACATAGCAAGATAAAACACCTGAACTTATTTAGGCAGTTTGAATGGCCCAACGCTAAAATTATTGCATCAACATTTGCGCTCGGCTTGCCAATTGGTTTTTCAATACTGATTGAAATGAGCATGTTTGCTGGTGCTGGAATGCTGATTGCCTTTTTTGGCCCGGTTGCCGCGGGCGCGCACTCAATTGCCATTAGTATCGCCGCCGCGTCTTTTATGATTTATGTTGGTCTGGCGCAGGGGGTCACCATTCGCGCTTCGCAAAAACTGGGTGCGCAGCAACACGCGGGTGCTCGCTATACCGTCGCGGTGGGAACTAGCCTGAACATGCTGTTTGCGCTGGCAATTTCTATTGCCTATATATTCTTTCGCGAGCCGCTGGCAAACCTCTACAGCAGTGATACAGCCGTGGTTGGTTTGGCGGTACAGTTACTACTGTTTGGTGCCTTGTTTCAAATTGTTGATTGCCTGCAGGCAGCAGCGCTGGCGGCATTGCGCGCCTATCACGATACGGCCAGCCCACCGCGCTACCAGATGTTTGCCTACTGGCTTATTGGTTTGCCGCTGGGCGTCGGGCTGGGCTTTTACACCGAGGGCTACTGGTTTAGCGGCCCGCAGGGTTTCTGGTTTGCCATGGTGGTGAGTTTGCTGATTGCCGGTGTGTTAATGCTAAAACGCCTGGTAAACCTCACTGCGAGTAATTAACTGTACAGCGCTTGATTGGATTGCCAGTAATTTGCTCTAACGAAAATATTAAACCGCTCCCAATCGCTGCCCGGTTTATTACAATTTCATTTTTAATAAAAAGCTAACTCAATAAAATACAATAACTTACAAGGTTTTATTGCTTCTTAATCTAAGTGGTATTTGCCAATATAGCAAAATCGTTCTACAGATGAGTGCTTGTTGAGCGGCACAGCTTTCCTTTAGTGAATGTTAGGCGCAGTATGCGCGCGCCAAATCAGTTAGGAGGCACTTGTTATGAAAATGCCCATTTTAAACGCAAGCTTCATAAAAAATATTCAACTTCCCAATTCACTTACCCCGGCCATCGTAGTGATTAGTTCGTTTTTTTACACTGCGATAATTTTGTTTTTAATACTGCTCACCGTTGCGCCCGGTGCGAGCGCAAAATCCGAAACGGAATTTTCCAACGTTTCGCATGCGCAGCGTTGCGCCACTGCCGCGCTTGCCGCAGCGCGATTTGATTTTGTTGGCCGTGAGGCAATTAAGCATTGCAATATGGCTATCCGCACCGAGCCATTGCGCGAAAACGACCTCGCCGTGACCTACAATAATCGCGGCGTGTTGTACAAAAAGAAAAACCGCCTCGATAAAGCGCTAATTGATTATTACAGTGCACGCAATATTAATCGTGATATGGCGGTGCTCTATGTCAATATTGGCAATGTCTTTTACGGCGAGCAGGATTTTGAAAAAGCCATTAACTACTACGATAAAGCCATTGCTGAGGACGCCAATATCCGCGCCTCCGCACGCAGTGCTGCGTTAACCAATCGCGGCATGGCCAATGAAAAGCTCTACCGGCTGGCTACTGCCATTCACGATTACAAGGCGGCCCTGAGCATTGATGCCAATGCCGATTTGGCTGCGCATCGATTGCAGTTACTGAGCGTGGGAGGACAGGCCAGTGGGTCGGCAGCGCAACACAGCATTACGCTGGATGGCCTGGTTGGCTTATAGCGGAAACGATTCCAGTTTAAGGCTGCCATGGCTGGCGTTAATGCACCAGCCATGGGTATCCCAGTCGCCCAGCACATAGCGATAGGCGGTAATGGATTGCTGCCTGGCATCGACCATGTTAAAGCTGTGCTTATTGGGGCGGTGCGTATGGCCATGAATCAGCGTACTGACATGGTGGTCGCGCAACGCCTGTTCCACTTCGGACTGGGTCACATCCATAATATCGGCAGCTTTAACCGCATTGGCACTTTGGCTTTGCGCCCTTAACATTGCGGCAATATCGCGGCGCTCATCCAGCGATTTTGCCAGCAATAGCTGTTGCATATCGGGGTTGCGGATTTGTTCGCGAAACGCCATGTATTCGCTATCGCCGGTGCACATGCTGTCGCCGTGCATCAACAATACCCGCTGGCCGTAAAGTTCGATTACGCTGGGATCATCGAGTAGCTGGCATTGGCAATCGTGGGCGAACTGCTGGCCCATTAAAAAATCGCGATTGCCGGTCATAATAAAAACGCTTACGCCGTGCTTCGCCAGCTGGCTGACCTGCTCACGCAGTATGGCTGCAATTTCACTGTCGTCGTCATCACCCAGCCAGGCATCGCTGAGGTCGCCAAGAATATAGAGCGCCTCTGCCTGGCTTGCGCGCTGCTCGCAAAAACGCACAAAAGCCGCGGTGATATCGGGCCTTTGCGCGTTGAGATGGAGGTCGGAAATAAACAGTGTGTGCGCTTGCATTAAAGCGAATTCGCCAGTGCTGTGGTGGGCAGTTTATTACGCAGCCGGGTTAACAACTCAATCAGCCTTTTAGCTAACAACCGTTGCGCTTTCAATCACCACCGCTTCAAGCGGTACGTCCTGGTGATGGCCGTGCGAGCTGGTTTTTACGCCCTTAATGGTCTCGACAATATCCATACCCTCAACAACCTTGCCAAACACCGCGTAACCCCAGCCCTGCGGGTTTTTGCCAGAGTGGTTTAAAAAGTGGTTGTCGGTGACATTGATAAAAAACTGCGAGCTGGCCGAGTGGGGGTCGTTGGTGCGGGCCATGGCCAGTGTGCCATTGTCATTGCTTAGCCCATTATCAGCTTCGTTTTCGATGGGTGCGCGGGTTGAGGCCTCTTGCATATCGGCGTCAAAACCACCGCCTTGAATCATAAAACCGTCAATCACGCGGTGAAAAATCTTACCGTCGTAAAAGCCTTCCTCAACATACTGCTGGAAGTTGGCCGCAGTATTGGGGGCTTTATCAAAGTCCAGTTCGATGGTGATTTCACCCATATTGGTGTTCAGCTTAATCATATTCACTATACTCGTCGAATTGCCTTAATTTTCCCACTTCTAAACCTGTGGGCACGTGATGAAGGCGGTATACTACGCGGTTTGGGCGGGCGATTGAAGGTGCTTGTCTGGTAATGATACGCAAGCCCGAGGCGTGGCTGGCACTACAGAATGGTTAGTCTTATATGTCGGATGTTACAGTAAGCTCAGAAGTCGAGGTAGATACAAGCAAGGATAAAAAGCCGTCGAATTTTCTGCGCCAGATTATCGATAAGGATCTTACTGAGAATAAGGTCTCGGCCGTGGTGACTCGTTTTCCGCCCGAGCCGAATGGCCATTTACACATCGGGCACGCCAAGTCGATTTGCCTGAATTTTGGTTTAGCCGAGGATTACCAGGGCAAGTGTAACTTACGCTTTGACGATACCAACCCCGAAAAGGAAAGCGACGAATTTGTAAAGGCGATTAGTGATGATATTCGCTGGCTGGGTTTTGAGTGGGATGGCGATATTCGTTATGCCTCTAACTATTTTGATCAGCTGCACAGCTACGCCAATCACCTGATTGCCAATGGCGATGCCTATGTGTGTGATTTGTCGGCGGAGGAGGCGAGAAACTATCGCGGCACCTTAACCGAGCCTGGCACTAACAGTCCCTATCGTGGCCGAACGGTAGAGGAAAACGCCGAGCTGTTTGCCAAAATGACAGCCGGTGAGTTCGACGAAGGCGCCTGTGTGTTACGCGCAAAAATTGATATGGCCGCGCCGAACATCAATATGCGTGATCCAATTATCTATCGTATTCGCAAGGTGACGCATCACCAGACTGGCGATAAATGGTGTGTTTACCCCACTTACGATTTCACTCATGGCCAGTCTGATTCGCTGGAAGGCATCAGCCACTCGATTTGCACGCTTGAATTTGAAGATCACAAGCCGCTGTACAACTGGTTTCTGGCTCACTTGCCGGTACCGGCCCAGCCGCGCCAGTACGAGTTTTCGCGACTCAATGTGAACTATACCATTACCAGCAAGCGCAAGTTAAAGCGTTTGGTAGACAGCCAGGTGGTAGCGGGTTGGGACGATCCGCGTATGCCAACCCTTTCGGGTATGCGCAGGCGTGGTTATGCGCCGGAGTCGATTCGCAGCTTTTGCGAGGCAACCGGGGTGACGCGCGTTAATGGCGTGGTTGATATGGCAATGCTCGAATTTGCCGTGCGCGAGCATCACAACGTCAACGCACCGCGTGCGATGGTGGTAATGAACCCGCTTAAAGTGGTGATTAGCAATTACCCTGAAAATACCATTGAGCAATTAACCGGTGCCAACCACCCGCAGGATGAAAGCAAGGGTAGCCGCCAGTTACCGTTTACCAAAACGTTGTATATCGACCGCGATGATTTTCGTGAAGAGGCGAATAAAAAGTTCAAGCGATTGGTTATTGGTAAAAAGGTGCGGCTGCGAAACGCTTATGTGGTATTGGCAGAATCGGTAGTTAAAGATGCCAACGGCGAGATTACCGAAGTGCACGTGAGTTATGACCCCGATAGCCTGGGCGTTGACCCCGCCGACGGCATTAAGCCCAAGGGCGTTATCCAGTGGGTATCTGCCACCGAGGGCAAGCCAATTACCGTGCGTGACTACGATCGACTGTTTAACGACCCCGACCCGGAGCGTGCCGGTGGTGACGAAGAAAACGGCTTTATGGCTTGCGTCAACCAAAACTCGCTAAGCGTTATTGATACTGCCATTGCCGAGCCGGCTTTATTGAGCGCGGCTCCTGAACAGGTTTTTCAGTTTGAGCGCGAAGGTTATTTTGTTGCTGACCGATATGACTTTAGCAGTGAGACACCGGTATTTAATAAAACCATTGGCTTGCGCGATAGCTGGCCCAAGCAAGAGCAGGGCGGTTAATTTATGGCGTTACATTTATACAATACCCGCTCGCGAGAGAAAGAGCCATTTAAGCCACAAGACTCCAATCGCATCACTATGTATGTGTGTGGCCCAACGGTTTACAACCGCGTACATATCGGCAATGCGCGGCCCGCGGTGGTGTTCGATACCTTATTTCGCCTGCTCAAGTCGCTTTACCCCAGTGTGGTTTACGCGCGCAATATCACTGATATTGATGACAAGATTATGGCGGCGGCACAAGCCTCTGGCGACACGATTGCTCAGGTGAGTGAGCGTTATGCGCAGGCTTACTTTGATGATATGGGTGACTTGCTTAACCAGACGCCTACCATTCAACCCTATGCCACAGAGCACTTGCCGCAAATGATCGCCATGGTGGAGTCGTTAATTGCCAAGGGTCATGCCTACGAAGCTGAGGGCCATGTGCTTTTTGCCGTGCAAAGCATGGACGACTACGGCAAGTTATCGAATCGCAGCTTAGATGATATGTTAGCTGGTGCGCGGGTAGAGGTTGCGCCCTATAAGCAATACGCCGGTGACTTTGTATTGTGGAAACCCTCAAGCGATGCAGAACCCGGATGGAATAGCCCCTGGGGGCGTGGTCGCCCTGGGTGGCACTTAGAATGTTCGGCGATGATTGAAACCCATTTGGGTGAAACCATTGATATTCATGGTGGTGGCAGGGATTTAATTTTTCCGCACCATGAAAATGAAGTGGCGCAAAGCCAGTGTGCGCACGATGGTAAATTGTTTGTGCGCTACTGGATGCACAACGGTTATATCAATATCGATGGCGAGAAGATGTCCAAGTCGTTGGGCAACTTTAAAATGGTGCGCGATTTGTTAGACCATTACGCCGGTGAGACACTGCGTTTTGCGTTGTTATCTGCACAGTATCGTTCGGAGTTAAGCTTTAGTGTCGATTTGCTTGACCAGGCCAAGTCGTCACTCGATTCGCTTTATACTGCGTTAAAGCAGGTTGAGCATGTGGCAGCAATTATGCCCACCGATTTATCTGAGCAGCCGTTTTACCAGGCGTTGCTCGATGATTTAAATACGCCGATTGCGATTCGTGAGCTGCACAGTTTAAGTAAGGCTATGGTGCAGGCCAGTGGTGATGCGCAGGCGCGAGCCAAGGGGCTATTACTTGGCTGCGCTGAGCTTTTGGGCCTATTACAGCAGCAACCGGCGCACTGGTTTCAGCAAGCGGTGAGTGCCGATGCCATTGGGGCCGAGCAAATCGAGCAATTGATTGCCCAGCGTCAGCAGGCCAAGCGCGACAAAGACTATGGGCTGGCCGATCAAATTCGCCAGGACCTGCAGGCGGCCGGGGTCGTTTTGGAGGACAGCGCTGAAGGGACCAGCTGGCGACGGGAGTAAGCCAAATTTGACCGATCGCCGCATAATTGTTTGAAACCTAAGGGTTTTGGCTTTTGCCTGCCTTAAGGCATTGATTATTGATAAAAATTGTCATTTTTCGGGTCTTAAAATTTGACGATTGGCAGGGAGGTGAGTAGAATCGCGCCTCTTGATATGGACGGGCCGTTGTCTGCCTGTTTGAGCGAGAACAATCGGGGATTAGCGCAGTCTGGTAGCGCGCCTGCTTTGGGAGCAGGATGTCGGGGGTTCAAATCCCTCATCCCCGACCAATCACTTCAAGCGTTGCTTTTTTTGCCTGTAAAGGGTGATGATCGAAGCAGCGCTTTTTATTAGCTTGGCTTATATGGCCTGGTTATTTCAGGTTGGTTATTTTAGTTGCGCTGGTTTAAGCAGGCAAATCGCTAAGCGTATCGGTTAATGGTGGGCGTAGCTCAGTTGGTAGAGCGCCGGATTGTGATTCCGGTGGTCGTGGGTTCAATCCCCATCGTCCACCCCATTTTCTTATTGTATGTTCGATTACATGTTCGTATGCGCCCGTAGCTCAGCTGGATAGAGCATCCGCCTTCTAAGCGGACGGTCGCAGGTTCGAATCCTGCCGGGCGCGCCACTCACTTCTTAGCACAATTTATCCGTACCTAAGTATCTCGCTGACGTAGTGTGATTTCTCATCCCGGCAGTATTCGAACCGAGGGGTTCGACCAATTGCGCAGCAATTGGGACAAGCGCTTTGCGCGCAGCCCCGAAGGGGTTGCAACAGCCCCTAGGCTGTTGCAATCAATCCTGGCGGACTCTTGCTCGGTATACACGACGACCGCACAAACACTTGGTAGCACAAATCTTCCGTACACAAATATCTTGCTCAAGTAGTGTGATTTCTCATCCCGGCAGTATTCGAACCGAGGGGTTCGAACCATTGTGACAAGCTTATTTATAGAATCGTCTTGCGTATCTACCATTGTTGGCTTACCACCGCGATAGATTTTAAGATGCTACTTATGTCAGGCTATTCTGTATTATCCAACGTCGCCTGCGTCACATTAATCCGTGCTCGCAGATAGTCCTTCTCATAATTATTGCCAGTGCTATTGACCGCTTGTTCCAGTAAATACTCCAGCACGGTGCGGCGCAGCGTAAGCGCCTGGCGATTATTGTTTTCAACCGCAAGCGCCAACTCCAGGTAATGCAGCGCATGAATCGCCTGCTGCTGGTCAAAATGACTTTGCGCTTTCGCAAGCAGTTTATCTACCCCAACCAAGGCACCCAGTTCGGCATCCAGCGCTTGCCTGGGCACACTATAAAGCTCGGTAGTGGTATCAAAGTGAAACCAGGTGGCATAGTATTCCCAAATGCTTTTAACCGCCCATGAAACCTTGCCGTGCTCCTGTGTGAGGTCTAGCTCTGCGGGCAGCGCAATTTCGTCCATCAGCTGATAAACCGTTTTGCCAGCGTTCATTCCCGCAATCACTTCATCGTGAACATACTGCACAGCATCGCGCATTTTGATCATACCCGCCCGGATATTTTCCTCGCCCTCAACTGGCAGGTGATGACTGGGGACAATCATTTTGGGTTCCAGTGCAATTAATTTATTAAGCGAAGCAATATACTCAATTGGTTTGCGAATTTTTTCGCCTCGCATAGTAAATATGTTAGGAAACTGCGGCCATAATGGACCAAAAAAATCGCCAGAGAACAGAATTTTCTGCTCGGGTAACCATAGCGATAAGTTATCCGCACCTTCTGCGCCCGGTGTTGACAATACTTCAAAGCTTATCCCGCCTTCGGTAAAACTATAATCGTTATGATCAACTAATATATTTGGCTCGATGCCGCCATAGCGGAATAATTCTTGAGTAGTCGGCTTTTCGGGTAGCCAGGGAAACACCGTGCGGTTGCGGTTCCATAAGTAGGGCTCCAGTTCGGTCAGGTAGCGCTGTTCTTCACGGTATTCACGATGGGCAATAATCTGTGTGTCTTTTTCCTGCCAAAATTTGGTGCCGCCAATATGGTCGGCATGGGAGTGACTCAAAATGATATGGCTAATGCCACCACTTTGTACGGGACTTAATTGTTTTATCTGCTGCGCGGCCTGGATCGATAAGCCGGTGTCAAACAGTACACTATTGGTCTCGGTTACAATCATATGCGTATTGGCAACGCCGGTAGCCTGAAAGACATTGTCGGCCAGCTGTTTTAGTTCGATAGGAATTTCATGAAAACCACCCGCAACGTCGGTGGGCAACTGCCTTGCTGCGATATTGCCAACCACTTCTGCTGTTTTTAGCTGTGCTTGTTTTTTTAGTGTCTGCCCGCCATCAATGTTTAAAAACCACAATAGCGATGCGATAGCAACAATGACAACTATTACCAGGGGTTTTGCAATACCAAGTTGCTGGTTGGGTTGACTACGCATAAACTCGTTCCCGCGACGCTGGATTTTCAATGGTTTTGCCGAACCATGCTGTTTAATAATTAAATATTCGGCCAGAAAAAATAGCACAAAATAGCATAAAATAGCGATAAATAGCGCGTGCATTGCCAAACATTTATAAATGCCGGTGGAGCGCGTATAAATGCCAGCCGTGTTTGGAAGTGCGCATTATGGTGAGAGATAAATAGAGAAGTGAATTGAACGCTTGATCAATAAATAACGTGAGAAATCAATCAATGACTAATCAAAATATTTATTTGTATCATGTCGGCATCACCGCACCTGCGCAAGTGCTGGATGAGGTGATCCGCGAAGTTGAGCAGCGTCGCACCGCGTTAACACCACCTGAATAAGCAATCTGTACCATCCCACGCTTAAAAGCCCGCTTGGGTGCAGACAGGAATATCTTTTCCTATAACGCCGTTACCGGCCTTCATACACTTAATCAATAGGCTGCCAATAAGGTTTCAATATAGCTGGCTTTAGGTTTTTCGATTCTCATAATGCGGTTGCATCGTGACGCGCAGTCTTAACGCCTTGTGCCTGCTTTTAAACCGATTATCAGTACTGCAAAAATATTGATTATGCGTATTTAAGCGCTCGCTACCCATGTTTTATATAGCAAGTTGTTAAGGACAAATCCTGAAACTTTATACAAATACGTCGTTATGAAAGGGAGGAATTCATAGTGGTTTATGTGTGCCAGCAAGAAGTTTTAGTAAACCAGGCTGGAAGTAATGTCAGCAGCCCACCGCGCCCTGTGGCGCCTTATTCCGAAATAGCTGCTTCTCCTGCTGAAGAACGCGGTTTCAAAGGACCTTGTGGCGAACTGGACTGCTTCGTGCCGGCGTTGAACTTCGGCTACTACGCTGAGTTAGGCGAGTCGAATTGCCTGAATGAATTTAAAAATCGTATTGATGGCGCAGTTGAACGGCTTGGATTTAATGAATATACATTTATCGATTTAGAAAAATCTGTCTGTGAGGACGCCAGGATTTCCACGTTTGACCCCGAGCTCACCCGGATCTACCAAGACAATAAATTGAATGAACATGATATAACACTGGAGTATGCGCGCGACCGTACCCAACCGGTGTTTCACTCTGCTCTCCAGCATTATGTTGCGCAGTCGCCAGTGCGTAACGATACCGTTCGCGTGATGAGTATCATTGAACAACGCAATAAATCCTTTGGTTACTATGATTTTTTCAACACGCTGACCACCAGTGTTAGCGGCACGGGCAACGTTATTTTTTCCGTTAGCCAGCGCGGGCTAAACCCCACGGAGCTGGCGCAAAAAGTCTCATCTTGCGGGCCGGCACTGCAACTGCTGTGCGAGGCAATTGATTATGTGTTGAATAAAAAATTTTCTGATTACATTGAAAAAAAGCAGCTTGAGTTGCCGGAGATTGTAATTACACCCAAGCCATTGCGCGTGCTTGAAACACTGGCAAACTACGATTTAACCATAGCGCAAATTGCAGACAAGCTGTGTATTGG
>CBFHXO010000023.1:0-30592 GCA_965659815.1 Pseudomonadales bacterium | reverse complement strand
TAGCGGTTTCATCTGAAAATTGCTTACTATACGCTTACTAAAAAAACTGGGTTAGCAAATACTTCTACTATAGATGGTGCCCGGGGCCGGACTTGAACCGGCACGGTGTTGCCACCGAGGGATTTTAAGTCCCTTGCGTCTACCAATTTCGCCACCCGGGCGGGGTGGGGTATCTTACAAAATAAACAATATGGAGGCGCGGGTCGGAATCGAACCGGCGTTGACGGATTTGCAATCCGCTGCATCACCACTCTGCCACCGCGCCATAAACTCTACGCCTTAAAATAGCCGCAAAATCCGGCACCCTAAAACGAGAACGCCCACGTCAGCGGGCGGGCGTTTTACTATTCCCAAAGTGCCGAGTTTAAACAATAGCCTAAACCAAAACTTCGGTGAAAATTTGGAGCGGGAAACCGGGTTCGAACCGGCGACCTCAACCTTGGCAAGGTTGCGCTCTACCAACTGAGCTATTCCCGCGATGTCTCCTTTGTATTTCGAACAACCTTCGGCACCGAACTCATCGAGTTGGCCCAAAAAGAGAGCGGAATATTCTATGCGTAAATCACGCCATGTCAAGTAAAAACACCTCACCGACAAACCTTAAGTAGTTATCAATTATAGGGTTTTACCGGTTAACCGCCGCTTTCGGGTATTTTGCCCCAAAACCTGCCCAAGGCCGCGCCCGCAGGCTATGTGACTACATGGAGCCCTTAAAGTCGGGCCAGGCCGCCTTGAGATAGATCACCATCGACCATAAGGTCAGCGCTGCCGCCAAGTACAGCGCTATAAAGCCAATTAACTCAATGCGGCTGTCGAGTAGGGTGGTTTGTGCCAATAGCACAATAATGGCAATCATCTGCATGGTGGTCTTGAACTTACCAACATAAGATACCGCAACACTAGTGCGACGGCCAATTTCAGCCATCCATTCGCGCAAGGCCGAAATCACAATTTCGCGACCAATAATAATCATCGCAGGAATGGTAAACCAGGCATGAGGGTAGCGCTCAAGCAGCACAATAAGCGCTACCGCAACCATTAATTTATCGGCCACCGGATCGAGAAAAGCACCAAACGGAGTGGACTGGTTAAGCTTTCGGGCCAGGTAACCATCAATCCAGTCGGTAATCGCGGCCGTGGTAAAAATAATCGCCGCAGCCATGCCAGTCCAGCTATAGGGTAAATAAAATACAACCACCAACACTGGCACCAGCAAAATGCGAAATAGGGTAAAAGCGTTGGGTATATTCATAGCGGAAAACGTTTTATTGCTGAAAAAATTGCCAATGAGCTCGCATCAAAAAGTCGCCAAATAACCGCCGCCGACCTTTTTATAGACGCCATGTACCGTTTGTTGTCTATGGCTTGTTTGTCTGTCAATTGCTCAGGTGCTTGTGCGTGCGTTTAAAGTGTAGTGCTAAAATCGCCAGTCTGCGTAACAGCCTAATATAGATAGGGCCGCTATTCTATGTGTTATGCAGCGCAGCCACTATATCCTGGGCAATTTTTTTACTGATTCCGTCGACTTTTAACAAGTCATCGACTGTTGCGCGCTCAATTTCCTGCCAACCACCAAAGTGGCGTAGTAATTCGCGTCGACGCTTGGGCCCAACACCCGGGATATCCTGCAGTGGCGAGCTAGACTTTTTCTTTGCTCGCCGGGCCCGGTGGCCGGTAATGGCAAAGCGATGCGCTTCATCGCGAACTTGCTGAATTAAATGCAGTGCGGCCGAGTCACTGGGCAAGTTAAGCGCTTTATCAGCACTGCCAACAAACAGTGTTTCAAGCCCAGGTTTACGCGATACACCTTTGGCTACACCAATCACCAACACCTGGTTAATTTGCAGTTCTTCCAGCACCTCCAGCGCCTGGTTTAGCTGACCCTTGCCGCCGTCAATCAGCAGTATATCGGGCAGTATACCTTCGCCCTTTTGAATCCGCGTGTAGCGCCGTTCAATGGCCTGCCGCATCGCCGCGTAATCATCGCCACCGGTGATGCCCTCGATATTAAATTTACGATAGTCGCCCTTTTTAGCGCCCTCGTGACCAAAAACCACGCAAGAAGCTACCGTTTGTTCGCCGCTACTGTGGCTAATATCAAAACATTCAATGCGCGCTGGCAGCTCTTCAAGTTGTAGGTCTTTTTGTAATTGCTCAAAGCGATGGTGTACTTGCTGGCGACTGTTAATTCTAGCGGTGAGGTTTTGTGTAGCGGTTTCGCTAGCCATTGTTAACCAACGCGCCCGTGCAGTGCGAACATTGCTGTGAATGCGCACCTGTTTGCCTGCGCTATCACCAAGTGCAGCGCTTAGGCTGCTAAGATCATCCGGTATCACATTGGTGATTATCTCAGCCGGCACACCCCCCATCGCGCCGCCAGAGGCGATATAAACCTGCGAAATAAATGCGGCCAGCAACTCACCCAGATTTTCGATAATACCGGGGTTAGGGTAGTAGCTGCGGCTACCCAACATACGGCCTCGGCGGACATACAGCACCTGAATACAGGCGTGACCTGCGTCAATCGCGGCAGCAATAATATCCAGGTCGCCCTTATCACCATCGATATATTGCTTTTCTTGAACCCTGCGTAGCTGGGCAATTTGGTCGCGCTTTTCGGCGGCAAGTTCAAAGGCAAGATTTTCAGCAGCGATATCCATCTCCTTGCGCAGTTCATTGCCCAGTGCATCGTTATTGCCTTCGAGATACATCACCGATTTACGCACGGTTTCAGCGTACTCGTCGCTTTCAATTAAGCCCACGCAAGGCGCTGAGCAGCGACCAATTTGATGCTGCAAGCAGGGGCGCGAGCGATTGTTAAAAAAACTGTCTTCGCATTGCCTGACCTTAAACATTTTTTGCAACAGGTTTAGGCTCTCGCGCACCGCATAAGTGTTAGGAAATGGGCCATAGTAGTTGCCCTTACCGCGCTGCGCACCGCGATGAAAAGCCAGTCGTGGGTAGCTATGGCCGGTGGCGAGGTAAACATAAGGGTAAGACTTATCGTCACGCAGTAAAATATTGTACGGTGGACGCTCAGATTTAATCAGATTGTGTTCGAGTATTAGCGCTTCAGTTTCACTGTTAGTGACGGTAACATCGATATGGGCAATTTTTTGCACCAGCGCTTCGGTTTTGCCACCCGGTGTTTGCGCCCTAAAATAACTCGATAAGCGTTTCTTAAGATTTTTTGCCTTGCCAATGTATAAATGCTTTTTGTTGGCGTCGAACATCTGATACACGCCAGGGCGCTGGCTGCAACTGGCGAGAAACGATTTGGCATCAAAGCCAGCTTTACCGGGTTTTGCCTTGGTTTTTTTCGCTGTGTCGCCGCCTGACTTGGCTGGTGGAGGCGAGTCATTCACTGCTAGCCTCCTTGTTGCTAACGATATGTTTGATAACGATAAGCCTAAGTTTGTCGGCGCGCCAGCGGTTATTTATTTGGCCGGTTTTTGCGGTTTAGTCAGCGCCGTTTCAGGGGTAATAATCCCGTGTCGAATGGCCAGTAACGTAAGCTCTACGTCGCTGGCAATATCTAGTTTTTCAAATAGCCGAAAGCGATAGCTATTGACGCTTTTCAGACTAATGCTGAGCTTGGTGACAATATCCTGTGGCGTGTAACATTCAACCAGTAGCATCGCAATTTGATGCTCACGCTCAGACAGCTCATCAAAGGGGTTATCGCTGGTGTGTGCACCTAATTGCGCCACTTCTTGTGCAATTGCAGTAGCGAGGTAGGCTTCACCGCGGTGCACTTGTCTAATCGCATCGACTAAATCGTCGACACCCCCTTCTTTGGTAATATAACCGCGTGCACCTGCACGCATAAACAAGCCAGGGTAGCAGCCATCGTTATAGCCCGATAGCCCAATCACCTGTGCCCCGTTGGCTTGTTTGACAATACGTTTGGTCGCTTCGAGGCCACCGATACCCGGCATGCGTACATCCATCAGTACAATGTCGGGTGCAACTTGCTTGGCAAGTTGCACGGCTTCTTCGCCGCTTTTTGCTTCGCCAATGATTGTAATATCTTCAATTTCGCTTAAAACCAGCGTGAAGCTGTGACGAACCATGTCGTGATCGTCGGCAATAAGTACCTTAATCAAATCCCCTCCTGACATCTCAATAGTCCAAAGCTCCCAGCTGAGTCAGGGGCGCTTAACACTACCGGATGATCAATAGATCCTTGCAAAATGGGTCAAACTGTTTTTATGCCTAATTCCAACCGCAATTATAGAATTATTGGCTGTTGCTTTGCTACCGATTTCTCTACTCGCGCGGGTGGCGCTGGTATTGGCGCGGCAGCTGCCACCGCTACTGCGCCAAACGGGTAAATCTTTATTGTAAATTGCGCGAAGTAATTGCCTGTTGGTGCTCGATTTCGTATAAAATTGTCCGCCGTTAAACTCCGGCTTCAAGGGCGACTTGCCTTCGAAGCCGGTGAGCTATTCGAATACAGCGTGCTGGCCAGGCACATAGGCGAGGGTTTATGGGGGCAATGATTAAAACTGCGGCTGAAATAGCCAAAATGCGGGTCGCGGGTCGACTGGCAGCCGAAGCCCTGGAGATGATAGGTCCGCATGTGGTGGCCGGTGTTTCTACAGGTGAGCTCGATCGCATCTGTCACGATTATATTGTCAATACACAACAGGCTATTCCCGCGCCACTGAATTACAATGGTTTTCCGAAGTCGATATGTACCTCGGTGAACCAGGTGGTGTGCCACGGTATTCCCTCCGATAAAAAAGTGCTTAAGTCTGGTGACATTATTAATATCGACATTACGGTGATCAAAGAGGGTTACCACGGCGACACCAGCAAAATGTTTATTGTTGGCGAGCCTGCCACCTATGCCGAACGATTGATTAAAGTTACTCAGGAGTGTTTATACCTCGGTATTGAGCTGGTTAAGCCGGGCACAACGCTGGGTGATATCGGTCATGTGATTCAACAGCATGCAGCCAAGCATTACTACAGCATTGTGCGCGAATACTGTGGCCATGGCATTGGCGCGGTGTTTCATGAAGACCCGCAAGTGCTGCACTATGGCCAGCCAGGTAAGGGTATGGCGCTGCAAGAAGGTATGACGTTTACCATTGAACCCATGCTGAATGCAGGCAAGCGGCATGTGAAACTTAATCGTCGCGATGGTTGGACAGTTGAGACTAAAGATGGCCGACTGTCGGCGCAATGGGAGCACACACTGGCGGTAACTGCAACCGGGGTTGAGGTGCTAACAGCGCGTAGCGATGAGTCGTTTTAACTCGTAGCTGCGAGATTAGTCAGCAAGTCTATAGCAACGTAGTTGCTTCAAGCGCGTTTGGCGCTGGCGCGTCCGCGGGCGCATCAAATCTAACAAAAACTTTCAATGGCACTAAGCTATGGTTCCAACACAAAGCACTCCGGCCGCAGAGTCTGTAAGCGCGCAGCCGCTGTTTGACAATACCTTCGCTGAATTCACTGCTGCACTCGAGGCGGTGAGTAACGGGCAGGAGGCTAAGGCTTTATTACTGGCAGAGCAGGCAAAAATGGACGAAGCATTTCGTCAAGGTGCAGATACCGCCGAGTTGGTATTTGGTCGCTCGCGTATGATCGATTTGTTACTGCAGTTTTTATGGCAGCGCGAAGACTGGGATAAGCAAAAGATCTGTTTGGTTGCAGTTGGTGGCTATGGCCGTGGTGAACTACACCCGCAATCAGATGTCGATTTGCTTATTCTGCTAGAGAAAAAACCGAGCAAGAAAAATTGCGAAACCATTGGCCGATTGGTCACTTTATTATGGGATTGCGGATTGGATATTGGTCATAGTGTTAGAACACTCGAAGAGTGTATCGACTATGCGCGCGACGATATTACCGTGCATACCAATATTCTCGAATCGCGGGCAATCTCTGGTGATACGGATTTATTTGTTCAATTAAAGCTGCGTACTGCCACGGAAAAAATGTGGAACTCCTCGGAGTTTTTTCTGGCTAAATGGAAAGAGCAGCGCGAGCGTCACCAGGATACCAGCAATAACGAGTATAACCTCGAACCCAATATTAAGACTTCCCCTGGCGGTTTGCGAGATGTGCAAACCATTGTCTGGATCGCTAAGCGGCATTTGGGTGTGGGTGAAATTTCCCAGTTGAAACGTAGCCGCTTTTTAACCGAGATAGAAGCGAAAAACTTTGCCGAGGGTATACAGTTTTTATGGAAGGCGCGCTATGCATTGCATATGCTGGCGGGCCGTCACGAAGATCGACTGTTGTTTGAATACCAGGTTAAAGTGGCGCAACTTTTTGGTTTTTGTGATGACGATGCCAACCTGGCGGTTGAGAAATTCATGCACGAATACTACCGTCGCGTGTTGCTATTGGCAGAACTTAATGAGGTATTGATTCAGCACTTTGACCAGGAAATTGTTCGCGGTAACGAGCAAGAAGAGGTGGTTGAACTTAACGAGCGCTTCTGTGTGCGCAACGGCTATATCGATATTGTCGATGAGCAGGTATTTGATGAAAACCTGTGGGCGCTAATGGAAATTTTTGTGTTAATGGCCGAGCATAATTATATTCGCGGCGTGCGCGCCTCAACCATTCGACTAATGCGAACTTATCGAGAAAAAATTGACAACGATTTTCGCAATGACCCCAAGGTCATTGGTCTGTTTATGCAGCTATTGCAGTGCAAGCGTAACGTTCCGCTACAGCTCAAGCGTATGCGGCGGCATGGTATTTTAAGTAAATACCTGCCTGCATTCGGCCAGATTATTGGCAAAATGCAGTACGATTTATTTCATATTTATACAGTCGATATCCATACGCTAGAAGTGGTACAAAATATTTACCGCTTTGCCCATGAAGGATCAGAGCAAGACTATGTATTGGCGGCAAAAATTATTAATGGCCATGTCAAAATTGAATTGTTGTATTTGGCGGCGCTATTTCACGATATCGCCAAAGGCCGCGGCGGCGACCATTCGGAGTTGGGTGCCAGCGATGCGCGAGAGTTTTGTCAGCGTCACGGTGTGAATACACGCGATACCAATTTAATTTGCTGGTTGGTTGAAAGCCATTTAATTATGTCCACGGTCTCGCAAAAACAGGATTTATCCGATCCGGATGTGATTCGCCAGTTTGCCGCCGAAGTGGGGGACCGAACGCGTCTCGACTACCTGTTTGTACTGACTGTAGCCGATATTAACGGCACAAATCCAGAGCTATGGAATGCCTGGCGCGCGTCGCTACTGCGTCAGCTTTATGCTGCAGCAACCCGAGCTTTACGTCGTGGGCTGGAGAACCCGGTCGACAAGCGCGAGCTGATTGCTGAGAAGCAGCAAGCGGCGCTGCAAATACTGGAGCAAGTCGGTATTGAGTCTGGCATTGTTTATATGCAATGGAAGGATCGCGTTGACGAATACTTTTTACGTGAATCGGTGCAAGACCTAGTGCTACATGCCGAGGGCATTCTGGCTCATGAAAAGAGCGATACGCCGCTGTTGATTATTAAAAAATCGTCGGATGTATTTGAAACTGCCGTTACCCAGATCACTATTTACTGCAAGCTGCGCGAGAACCGTTTTGCATTTATTACCCAGGCGCTGGAGCAGCTCAATTTAAGTATCCACGATGCGCGATTGTTAATAGCTGGGGGTGGCAACGTACTCGATACCTGGTATGTGCTTGATGCTGATGGCGAAGCCATTGACCACGATTCGCCACGTATAGCCCAGATTCGCAGTAAACTATTGCAGGTATTAACTGAGCCCAATGAGCGTTGGCTGTCCAACGAGCGCCGCGCCAGTCGCAGGCTTAAAAGTTTTAACTGGCCAAGCCAAACTACATTTTCTAATGATTACTCGCCCGGTTTTAGTGTGCTGGAGCTGGTATCGCCTGACAGACCCGGTCTATTAACCGTGGTGGGTCATGTGTTTTTCCGTCACAAATTGCGAGTGCATAGCGCGAAAATTTCCACCTTGGGTGAGCGGGTAGAGGATGTCTTTTTTATTACCGATCGGCAAGACCGTATAATTGAAGATCCGGAAAAAATTGAGGCGATTCAGAATGACTTAAAAGACGAGCTCGATGAAATGCGACAACAGTAGATTGTAGAGATGAAAGTAATGACACGAGTAATAAAAAAACAATAAAGAAAAACGGCTATGAATCGTAAACTCGAAGCGCTGCACGCGTATCCTTTTAGCAAGCTGGCTGAGCTTTTAAGCGATGAAGTTGTGTCGGCAGATGCTGCACAAAAAAATCTAATTGCGCTTACTGTGGGTGAGCCGCAGCATGAACCACCGTCGGAAGCCATTGAGGCATTAACGGCGGCGCTGGGCAACATTAATAAGTATCCTGGCACTCATGGGGAGTTGGCTTTGCGTGAAGCGATTGCTCAATGGCTAACGCGGCGTTACCAATTGCCTGTTGATGCGGTTAACCCTGAAACAATGGTGCTGCCCGTTATTGGTACGCGCGAAGCCTTATTCGCTATTGCGCAAACACTGGTTGATGAGCAAACGGTTGATCAAATAAAAGTTGATGGCGGTTTGTCCGGTCAAGATAAGCCAATAGTGATAGTGCCGTCTCCATTTTACCAAATATACGAAGGCGCAGCACTAATGGCCGGTGCACAGCCGCTTTATTTACCCTGTACTGTCGACAATAATTATTTGCCGGACCTCGATGCAGTGACCGAGGCGCAGTGGCAGCGCTGCCAGCTGGTGTATATCTGCAACCCATCAAACCCCACCGGTGCGATTCCAACGCTGGCGTTTTATCAACGCTTGTTGGCTTTCGCCGATCGCTACAATTTTGTGATTGCCAGCGATGAATGCTACTCGGAAATTTATTTTAATGAAGCCGCGCCACCTATCGGCTTGCTCGCGGTTTGCCATTCCAGCGGTCGCGACGATTTTTCCCGCTGCCTGGTCTTTAATAGTCTATCCAAACGCTCCAACTTGGCGGGTATGCGCTCGGGTTTTGTTGCCGGCGATGCTGCACTGTTAAAACAGTTTTTACTATACCGTACCTATCATGGTTCGGCGATGCCGTTGCATCACCAGGCGGCCAGCATTGCCGCATGGAATGATGAGTCGCACGTTATTAATAATCGCAAGCTTTACCGCGAAAAAATGCATGCGGTCGTATCCATATTGACGAAGGCATTACCGGTGGAGATTCCCGCAGCGGGATTTTGCCTTTGGGCGCAAACACCCATTGATGATGAGCTTTTTACCCGCCAACTATATCGCGAGCAGCATGTGAAGGTGTTACCGGGGCAGTATTTGGCACGCACCGTCGCGCAGCATAACCCGGGGCAACATTATGTGCGTATGGCGCTGGTACACTCTTTAGAAGACTGTATTGAAGCGTCACATCGGATTGTAAGCATGCTTGGAGGCTGAATCACCTATGGGTGAAATGCACAGAGGTTAAATACCGGGCATTTATACTAATCAAAGATCTCGGGTGTTGAAAAACCGGCTAAATAACGTAAAAACGCACAGACTGGTCGTTAATATCGGGCTTTTGGTTCTCATTGGCCTGTGAATAGTGTAGATTTCTCAGCCCGATTTCAGCCGCTCGTTTACATCTAGTGGTACATAGGTGCAGTTAGGGGCACATAGGTGCAGTCGCGGTGTTACGAGTTGATCAGCGAACAGAACAGACATCAGACAATAGATAAAAGAGAAGGGTATTTTTATTAGTATGGCGTTAATCGTCCAAAAATACGGCGGTACTTCGGTGGGTACACCCGAGCGAATCAAGGCCGTTGCCGAGCGTGTTAAGCGCTATGTGGATCAGGGTGACCAGGTCGTGGTAGTTGTCTCTGCAATGAGTGGCGAAACCAACCGGCTAGTGAGCCTGGCGCAGGCCATGAGTGATAACCCTGAGCCGCGCGAAACCGATGTGCTGTTATCGACGGGTGAGCAGGTGACGATTGCCTTGCTATCGATGGCACTGCATGAATTATCGGTCGATGCGCGTTCTTACCTTGGCTCGCAGGTAAAAATACTTACCGATGATGCGCACGGTAAAGCACGTATTAAAGCCATAGATGGCGAGTCGATGTTGGCTGAGTTAAATAAAGGCAAAGTCGCAGTTGTTGCCGGTTTTCAGGGCACTGATGCACTGGGTAATATCACCACGCTGGGGCGCGGCGGCTCAGATACCACCGCTGTGGCAGTCGCAGCCGCGCTCAATGCTGATGAATGTCAAATTTATACCGATGTCGATGGCGTTTATACTACCGATCCGCGCGTAGTTGATTGCGCGCGTAGGCTGGAACGTATTACCTTTGAAGAAATGCTGGAGATGGCGAGTTTAGGGTCTAAAGTACTGCAAATTCGCGCCGTCGAATTTGCGGGTAAATATCAGGTGCCTTTGAGGGTGCTGTCGAGTTTTGAAGAGGGGCCAGGTACATTGATTACGATAGATGAAGCGAACAATCAACAAAGCGATATGGAAGCACCGCTGGTTGCAGGCATAGCTTTTAATCGCGATGAGGCCAGGGTTGTTGTACGCGGGGTACCCGATATGCCTGGTGTTGCTTATAAAGTACTCGGTCCGGTGAGTGACGCCAATGTCGAGGTCGACGTAATTGTGCAAAATGTCGCAGCCGACGGTAGCACTGATCTGACCTATACTGTGCATCGTAATGAACTAGGGAGGGCTCGCACAATAACCGAAAAAGTCGCTGCTGAATTAAATGCATGCGAAGTCGCGGTTGATGGTAATATATGCAAGGTATCACTGGTTGGTGTAGGAATGAGGTCTCATGCAGGCATCGCCAGTCGAATGTTTAAAGCCCTCGCAGATGTAGGCATTAACATTGAACTGATAACGACTTCAGAAATTAAAATCTCGGTCGTTATAGAAGAAAAGTATATGGAATTAGCGGTTAGAACATTGCACAGCGCATTTGGGTTAGATGACCCCAGTACGACGCCAGGCGATAATTGCTAAGAAATATCAGGCTGTTACACGGATAGGTAACCATTTGCAGTTAAACCCTTGGTGGGTGGCACTGCGAGAAAGATAAGCTAAGTTACAGCCTGAATGCGTAAAAATAAAATAGAAGTTGTACTTCTGATGTAGAGCGTACCGCTACTTCTATTTGTGTTTATGCTGTGGTTGCCGTAATGGGAAGGAAGTTAGCCGGAGGCTACATGCACGCTGAGTGCTGAAAGCCAGCAGGACATCGGGAGATGCGAAATGCTGATTTTAACCCGCCGTATTGGCGAGACCTTAATGATCGGAGATGACGTAACTGTTACCGTATTGGGTGTTAAAGGCAACCAGGTAAGGCTGGGAGTCAATGCTCCAAAAGAGATAGCAGTCCACCGCGAAGAAATCTATCAACGGATTCAGCAGGAAAAAGCACAAAAAGCGACTGTTGAAAACGAAGTGGATTATTGACTCTTTAATCAATCTGCCGCACTCAAAATAATCTGAGCTTGCCCTAGCGTGCCGCGAAGCACTTAATTGTGCGTGCTAAGCTCCTAACCTCTCTGCTGTCTGGCTATTTTCCAGCACGGTCTGACTCTCTTATGTTCTGCAAAAAAGCGGTTTATCAATTGCTGCTGACGCTTACCTGAGAATGCACTGATGCCAGCACATAAGTATCTGAGCAGACCTTATCCTCAAAATGGTTTATTGACGCCAACGTGTTGGCGCAATTGCATTCTGCATTGGTCAATGGCGCACGTGGTAATTGTGACTTCGCAAAACGATAAAGCCGCTCCTACCAGCACTTAAAAATCCCATATAAAACAAGTTTTTTCGTAGAAATTATATGGGTTGGTACAGCTTTTGCTGTAGCACCTGTAAGTTATTTTAAATGTGCAACAGGAAGTTTTGGTTGGCGTTACGCAAGCCCAGTTGGAGTTGCAAGCCCAAAGGCCGCCCACTGAAAAAGCGATCACCCGAGCGTGGAATATTGTCTTTGCCACGATGTTATGTGTGCTGACGATGCTCGGTTTAGTAATGGCCATCGTTAAAACGTGTAGGCAAAGTCGTTACATAGCGATCGACAGGATACGATGCCATGCAGCGCCCGCATATTCGATTGGTACTTAATCACGCCAGTGAGTTTGCCGATAGCGTAATCAATGTTGTGTTAGGGCGCATGGGTTTTTGTGATGTTGCTGTTGATGGTCATTCGTTCGATGAGCGTGAATTTGAAATTTGCACAGCTCATGAAGATAAGAGGTGTGAACGTCTTGCCAGGCGACGCAATTACATTCGGCCTGTTAACGTTGGCAGTCTTTACGCCGCCACAGGCTTTTTCGATCAGCGGGCATTGGCCGCATGCATTCCATTGATTGAACTTAAGCCATTGGGTTTAAGTGATTGGGCTTTGTGATTGGACTTCAGTTTTAGGGATAAAGGCTGGGGAGCAGTGCTAATAATAAAACCGGTTTTCGATTTATTGGTTAATTTTTCTCACTCCCTCGCCACCGAAAGCTGGCCTTTTATTGCCGGCGATTTTGCGAAGTGGCATGTGAAAATAGGTATCGTAAAGTGCAAACGGGCTATATTTGCGTGTTTGAAATAATATTCAAAATTACTAGTTATAAGTTTTTAATGATGATGGCATGATAATTTCATTATTGAGATTAACAGGGCGATTAACTGAAAACCTAGTGAATAAATTGACTATCAAAACGACTCAATTGCCCAAAACATGTTTAAACCGCATGGCTGCTATGGTGTCACTGGTCAGCGCCTAGTTGCTTAGCATCCGCTGCACAGAGCAGCAGGCCTGGGTGTGCAAGCACTGGCCGAGAAGTTTGAAATGGCTTTGGTGCGAGAGCAGATTTTTTTACCTCCTGCCACGCGCAACAGGTATGTTTCGTAGATTCACAGGGAGGCGTTCTAGGCGGAAGCGAGTCCATACGCTTCGAAGCCACGATTCGTCTACTCAACGATCCCCCTGGTTTTCTTTGCCAAACGATTTTTTATGGCCATATTCGCAATCCGCAAATTGTACCGGAGGGTATGATTTAATTTAGAAAAACAGTAGCTTATGTTAATAGTCTCCATTTGGCATAGCCTTTGCTAATGCCTCAATGAGAGCGGCAGAGCACGCTGCAAATTCGCAAAAAGGGTAAACCAACATGCAAGCAAACAAAGTTTTTCTTGCCGGCTACTATGGTATGCAAAATAGCGGCGATGACGCCCTTTTAATGTCGTCAGCATTAGGCGCGAAGCGCTTTCTTGACGCCAAAAGCATTGCCATTAGTTCGCCCACTCGCGTTAAGTTACCCATGTTAGAAGCGTTTGCGCCCCAGCTTGCTGAGAAGCAAAGTTTTCGCGGTGAAAATCGCGCACGTTATTTATGGTCGGCTGCTAAAGCTAACCAAATTGTCTTCGGCGGTGGTCCAGTCTCGCAAAGTACCTGCGATATTAATCTTAAACGTCTTATGATGAAGCTGGCGGGTAAAGGTCCGCATATGGCACTTGGTGTTGGTGTTGGCCCGTTTGACACACTGCGCGCCGAGCGGGCTTGTGCGAAATTCTTAAAAGAATGCGACTACGTGGGTGTGCGCGACGAAGAAAGTTATGAAATCGCGATTGCACTAGCGCCGAATGCCAATATTGAAATGACCTTTGATATCGCGCCATTGCTCATTGACTACATCAAGGATGACGACGTTGTTAAGCATAAGCGTAGCGGTATTGGTGTGGCGCTATGCCCGAAAGAACGTTTAAATGGTCGCCCACAAGCAGAGCAAAAACGTCTGCGTGAGATTGCTTCGGCGTTAACAGTTGCATCACGTAATAGCGGTGAGCCGATTTTTCTTATCGACTTAAACGGTCACCAAGAATTAGGTGATGCCAGCGTTCATCGGGAGTTGCGTGCCTATATTCCCTCGGATTTGCCAGTGTTCTCAGTCAGTTATAACACCAATCCGCTGAGATTACTTGAGCGGCTGAAAAATCTGCGTGTGATTATAGGTATGCGTTTGCATGCGTCGATTCTTGCTTTTATGGTGGAGACTCCCGTTATTTCATTGAGCGACCATAGTGAATGTGTTGGCTGGTGTAATCAGATAGGCGTACCGCAAGAGTACCGTTTTGATACGCACAATGTGGAAGCTAATCAGTTGAGCAGTGCACTGTTATTCGGCCTTGAGAGTGGTTATCAGCGCCCGTGCCTGACGCCGGATCAGGCTTATAAGGCTGCGAGAAAGAATTTCGAAAATGCAATTGCGACTAAGCGCAATTCCTAGTATCAGCTTGAGTTAACATTCGCATAACTATTGGTGCAACCAAGCATCGGCCATCCCAGCCTACCGAATTCCGAATATTATCAGTGATGATTTTTATATTCCGGAGCGTAAAAGCCGACGTATACCCGACCGGTGGATGTGCACGTGGTTAAGCACAAAAGGTCTTGCTATTTGATCGATAAATTTGCGACGATCGATAGTGTTTGTACCGGTGCTTATGATGGTGTAGATGTGTTTACGCCCGGTATAGCTAAGCCCGGCATAGGTCAAGCGGATAGCGGTGAAACTGCATAGTGACTAACAGCATTGTTCGCAGGATGAGTTCAGCTATGTTCCCACTTTTCAATTTTTCTATACAACGTCGAAGGACTCACATCTAACAGTTTAGCCGCATTGACAACGCTGCCATCGCATTGCGCGATAGCGCTTTCAATGATCTCGCGCTCCATAATATTTAGCGCTTTAATAGGCTGGGCCGATGCAATATTGCTGACTGGGGCGGCCAATGCGGCTTGGCCATCGGTCGTTGCTGTCGGCACTGATTCTGTGGCGCTATTAATATCGCTCACATTATCAGCGGAACTGTTGTTGGTCTTGGTTTCGACTTTTTGGGGGTAGGGTAGTGGTCGATTCATATAGTCGGCGGCGGTATTGGCATCGAGTTTTAACATGCGGATTAAGTCATTACTTGATACCAGTGGTCCGGCGCTTAGAATAACTACGCTATTCATGGTGTTTTGCAGCTGCCGAACATTGCCCGGCCAGTTGTAGTGAATCATCAGTCGTTCGGCATCTTCAGTAAAGCCGGTAAATAGCTTATCTTCCTCACAGGCGTAGTATTGTAAAAAGTGGTCGGCCAGCATAATGATATCCCAGCCGCGGACATCGAGATTGGGCATATCGATAGAGATAACGTTTAGGCGGTAGAACAGATCTTCGCGGAGTTGGCCGTGATCAATGGCTTTTTGCGGGTCGCGATTAGTCGCGCAAATGAAGCGTATATCCACCTGCTCGGTTTTATTGCTGCCCACTTTTTGAAAGGTTCCGGTTTGAATAAAGCGCAAGAGTTTTGGCTGCAGTGCAATATCCATTTCGCCGATTTCATCGAGAAATAGTGTGCCGCCATTGGCCATATGTGCTGCGCCATCGCGATTTTGTACTGCGCCGGAAAACGCGCCTTTTACGTGTCCGAATACTTCGGACTCCATTAAGTTTTTGGGGATTGCGGCGCAGTTTAAAGCGATAAAGGGTTTGTTCGCACGGCGGCTGGTTTGGTGAATAGCTTCGGCGGCGACTTCTTTGCCGGTACCACTCTTGCCGGTAATAAATACTGAGGCGTTGCTTGGCGCAATAGTTTCTATGGTGTGATAGACCACTTGCATTTCTGGTGATTCGCCGACAAAGCCTTGAAATTTTGGTTTGCTTAAGTGCTCGTACTTTTCCAGCGCGCGTTTTAGTAACAGGCGTTCGAGTAACAGGTTGCGGGTGATCAATGCCTGGTTTAGTGTGACCAGCAGGTCGTCGTTGTCCCAGGGTTTTTTTAGGTAGCCCCAAACACGGCCGGTATTAATGGTGTTCATCATCATGTGTTGCTCGGCGAAACCGGTAAGGACAATTCGAATGGTTTCGGGGTAGAGCATGGCGACTTTTGATAGGAATTCAACGCCATCCATTTCTGGCATTTTCATATCGGAAACGACGATGTCGACTTGTTGTAGTTCGAGTAGCTCCAGGCCTTTGCCGCCCGAGTCGGCGAATAGGCATTCGGCATCGAGTTTGCGGGTTATGCGTTTTAGGGCGCTGAGGACCTCGGCTTCGTCGTCGACGAAGAGGATTCTGGCGCGTTCCAAGAGCAGGTTTTCCATAGGCGGAAGTGGTACTTTATTTTGTTTGGGGTGGTTATTAATTGACCTGGCTGATAAGTATAGTCTTTTGAAAACTATAGCATATAAGTCAATACTCCAGAAAAAGTAGCGCCGACTAGCCTAGAAAGGCTAGCTTAAACCAGCTTAACCGCTAACTCTGCTGCTGACTCCATCGCCCCCTCAATGTACCCAACCCCATTACAATCTCCAATCGCGTGCGTCCTAAACCCCGCCGCCTGAACCTGCTCTGCCAAAGCTAAATCCCCACTTGCCCCCTTGGCAACAATCACCTGCTCAGCCGCGAGTTGCCTTCGCTGGCCACGATAATTTCGATAATTCACCGTATGATCACCAATCGCCAAATCACTGGCACTATTGATAATCACCACCCCCAACTCACGCAACTCTGCCAACAAGCGCAACCGCCGCACGATATAAAGCCCAGCCCCAGCCCGCGATGGCTCATCAATCACCGTGACCTGACGTCCACGCTCAGCCAAAAACTCCGCCAACTCCAAACCAACCAACTCCGCACCAATAACAACAATTTGTTGCGCCAATGGCAGCCATACCTTGGTCGCATGATAAACCGCACTGGGCCAACTCGTCACACCGGTCAAAGCACCGAGCTTCGACATCATACGGGTGCTAGCACTGGTTTTACGCTCCAAGCTGTGCTTGTCTTCAGCCAAAACCATTGCCCGCATTTCATCACCACTAAAAACAAACGCCTGGTCAGAGCCAGGAATTGGGGGCATCGTCCGACTGGCACCCGTCGCAATAATCACTTCATCAGCATAAAGATTTTGAATGGTTTCCAAATCAGCATCGCAATTCAACTCCACTTCAACATTCGACTGCTTGATCTGTCGACGCAACCAGGTCAGTAATTTTTCATTCGCCGGATACGCAATGCTGGCAAACTGCAAAGTACCACCTAGTCGCTTACCGCGCTCCAATAAAGTCACCTTCTTACCACAAGCATCTAGCCGCCTGGCCAACTCCATACCACCAGGACCTCCACCGACAATAACAAAATGCTTGCTCTGGCCGACGCCACTAGCAGCGTCACTGGCAATAAGAGTGCGCTCCCGCTCAAAAGCCGTTTCAGGATTAACCGCACACTTAAGCTGCTCGCGCTTATAAATTTGGCTAGCACAACAATAACAGTAAATACATGGCCGAATTTGCTCAGGCTCGCCAGCAACAATTTTGGCCGGCAGGTCGGGGTCGGCCAGCATTTTCCTACCCATGGCAAAAAAATCGAAATGGCCTTGAGCAATATGCTCGTTGGCCGAACCCGGCTCGATTCGGCCGGAAGTAATCACGGGAATAGTCAACCCAGCTTTAATCGCGATGGCATTGCTTACCAATCGCTCCGGCACATGCGGAATATTCGACTCGGAATGCAGCGCACCCTGCGATGTGTCGTGATAGGCGCTTACCGTCACGGCATTAACTCCAGCAGCTTCAGCCATTTTTGCCGTCGTCATGGCGTCGGCGAGGCTGATACCTTCATCGTTGCCGAACTCGCCCGAGTCAATTTTGCACCATAGTGGATAATCTGATCCCACGGCTTCGCGCACAGCTGCAATTATTTCTATTAGTAAACGCGTACGATTTTCCAAGCTACCGCCGTACTCGTCGTCACGCTGGTTAGTGGATGGCGAAATAAATTCCGAAATGATATAGCCGTGACCTGCGTGAATTTCTACAGCATCAATGCCCGCTGCTTTAGCGCGCACAGCCGCCGCCGCAAACTGCGCGATCAATACCTTGATATCATCATGCGTCATCGGATGCAACGTAGGCTTGGGCGCTTCGGGGTCAAACATCACCGCCAGTTCACTTTCCAAAAAGCCATTCAGGTAATCACCTTTTTTACGCTCGGGGTAAGAGGGTACCCACATAGGGCGCCCATTGCGCGAGTCTTCGGTGGCAACCAGGCCACCGTGATGTAATTGCGTGGCTAGCTTGGCACCATGGGCATGAACGGCATTGGCCATTGCCCGCAAGCCGGGGATAAAACGATCGTCAGAAATGGCAATTTGCCGCGGCTGGTTGCCGCCGTTAGGCCAGGCCACTCCAGCAACGCCCATCACAATTAGCCCAGCACCCCCTTTGGCTTGACGTTCATGAAAGGCAATAATTTTTTCTCCGCAGCTGCCATCCGGCTCTGCCAGGTTAACCCCCATTGCAGTGACGACCATGCGGTTTTTTAATTGCAAAGAACCAATACTGCCGCGCTTAGTAAGGTGGCTAAAGTCTTTGCTCAGGCCGGTTTTTATTTTTCGTGCTATCGACATATCAATTACTCAAATGGGTTTTTGCACAGCCGCTTGGCCAGGGGTTGGTGTGATTTTTATACCGCTGCAAGCATACTTATTCAATCAATTGGCGTAAAGCGCATTGAGCGGCAGTATCGATGCTGAAATGCACACTATGTGTCGCCAAAAGGTTAAAAGAGCGCATTCGCTAGTGTCGGTCATTCACGCTACCGCTATCATGATCAACTTTAGTAAAGCGCTTTAACGAATCACTTAAATCAACCGTATTGATCAACCATTGGGAGTTGTTATGAAGCTGGGCTTACAACTAGGTTATTGGGGTGCGCTCGCGCCTGGAGATAGTCATGTAAAACTTGCGCAAGAGGCAGAGCAATTGGGATACGACTCGGTGTGGACCGCAGAGTCCTGGGGTAATGACGCTTTTACCCCGCTGGCATGGATTGGCGCTAATACCTCTAAAATTCGGCTCGGTACCTCAGTGGCGCAGCTATCGGCGCGTACGCCAACCGCCTGTGCGATGACGGCGCTGGCGATGGATCATATGTCCGGTGGTCGCATGATGCTGGGTCTCGGTGTGTCGGGCCCGCAAGTGGTTGAGGGTTGGTATGGCCAGCCGTTTAGTAAACCCGTATCGCGCACCCGTGAATACGTCAGCATTATTCGCCAGGTGCTGGCGCGTGAAGCCCCAGTGGTTAACGACGGTGAGCACTATCCGCTGCCGTATAAAGGTGAAGACGGCTGGGGCATGGGTAAACCACTAAAACCGATTACGCATCCACTGCGCGCGAATCTGCCAATATTTTTAGGTGCCGAAGGCCCTAAAAATGTTACGCAAACCGCCGAAATTGCCGACGGCTGGTTACCGCTTTATTACTCGCCCTATCGACAGGAAGTTTATGCAGACCAGCTAAAAGCAGCCAAGGAGGGTTTTGAAATCGCGGCCATGGCACTGGTCAACGTGACCGATACTATTGATGAAGGTCTGCTGCCGGTTAAAGCGATGTTAGGTTTTTATATTGGCGGCATGGGCGCTAAGAAGCGCAATTTCCACAAGGAGTTAATGGGCCGTATGGGTTTTGAAGAAGAGGCCAACCGCGTCCAGGAGCTGTTTTTTGAAGGTAAGCGCGACGAGGCCATTGCGGCCGTGCCCGACCAGTTTGCCGATGAGATCTCGCTGGTAGGTCCGGTTGATCGTATTAAGGAAAAACTCCAGGACTGGGAGAATTCACCAGTGACCTCACTGCTAGTCATGGGTGATAACAAGCTACTGCGCACTATGGCTGAGCTGGTGTTATAAGCAAGTGTCACCTGCGGCCAGTAGGACTTTTGGTACTGCCGGCCGCTGAGGTGCGACTACCGCTTAGGTTCTTATCCCGCTATTCACTCACCTGCAATGCCCGCCCGCAATAACTGCCCGCCATTTTTATCCGCTTACTGGTTTTGCCGTTTGGCCCGGTTTGCATAAACTGCTGATTGTATGTTAACCAGTTCTCGTTTAACGGTTAAACACGCGGCCAGCCAAAATGGTCGTCATCCATATCGGTTGGCCTTGGTTATACTGGTAGTGGTGCGTGTAAAACTGAGATGGTGGCCTGTGTTCCAATGGCTGGGTACCTAGCATGTGCTAGTACCAAATTAAATAGGTTTACAGTGAATGGCTTTTGGTTTTGATCAGTCAAGTCACGACGCGGTGCTTTTTGTAGACCAAAATAAGGTCATCAAAGAGATGCTGCTAAGTGAATTTGATGCTGTGCTCGATGGCGTGGTGGGCGAAGTGGAATTCGCAGGTACTCGCTGTAATGCTGTATACCTGAAAATTGATCGCCAGCTTAATATCGTTGGTGCAGTGTTTTTTAATATTGCCTTTGATAAAAATGGTAATGCGGATAGGCGTTGGAATATTCCGCTGGCGCAAATGGTAGAGACCGCGAGTTTTGGTTCTGAGTTAAACGGTGTACGGATTCGCGTTGCGAGTCGCAGCCAGTGCCAGATTCCCTGGCATCAGCAGGATCTGTGGGAGCCCGATTTATCGGTCGGTTCGAATACCTTAAAAATGCTAGCCGCCGCTGTAAAGACAAATAAATTAGGTTTAATGGCTGACGATAAACGTGCCGACAACACTAACCATAATGCGGCTGGGGATGAGCCGCCGTTACTGGATAAACCGATTGGGGATACGCCTGCGATCGGCTTGCGAAAGACCGGCGGCAGCCTACAGGAAAGCGTGATAGACGGGCCAGAGGATGACGATATCGAGTGCGATGCGGTGCTTGAAGATTATGTTAGTCGCGAGCAAGAGCGCTATAAAATGGCGCAGAACATCAAAAAGCAGCGCGCGTATATTGCCAGTTTAAAAGCCTTGCACGAACAGGAGCTGGAAGCCCAGCGTATACTGTTTGCCAAGGACCGCGAAACATTTTTACACGCCAATAAACAATTGCAGACTCAGGCCCAGGACATTGAGCAGCGTTATTGCGAGCTACTTATTAAATGTGAGCATAAAGATACGCTAGTCACAGCGCGGCAGCAGGAACACGAGCAGCAGCTGGCGCGTGTCATGGACCAAAACGGCATCGATCATAAGGTCTTGCGCGATCAATACCGCAAGGAATTTCAGGCCAAGTTAATTGAGCAAACCAGCGAAATCGAGTCGCAGTTAGAGATGCGTGAAGTCGAAGTATACTATCGCGAAGAGCAGATTAATCGTCTTAAGACTGAGGTTGAGCGGCTGAAGGCGCAGGCTGAACGTTTACAGAGCCAGTCGCTAAGTAGTGAGATTAATACACTGGTCGACAACGGTGTGCATTTTGTTGTCACACTGCCTGGCCTAGGGCCAATCAGTATTGCTGCACAGGATCTGTTGTTTTTTAATGCTGAGCCCAACCGCTATATGGCTGAGCGCCTTGGCGTGGAGCTTGAATTATACGAAGCCTGGCTCAAGCATATCAAGGCACCGATGTGCGCGGGTGACATACGCACTGGTGCAGATTGCAGCGCAAGCATTGAATTGGTTGCAAAACCCCAGGAATTTGTCGTTGGCGTATCTGATCATTGTGCGGCTCACCAGCACGGCCGTTTTTCCGTTGCCAGCGGTAGTTAATACTGCCTAGAGAAAAATTGGTTTTTTTCCTCATTAACTAGTGATATAACAATTAACACCGTCTGGTTACACGGTCAGACCTAATCGTGGTTTTGTTTGCCGACTGCGCCCATTGCTAACACGATCATCAAGTATGTATGATATTCAGGCTCTCGCTCGTTCGATTCCTATTCAGCGTTTAGATATTCCGCTATTTGCTGGCTTTACGCAGCCGGTTTATTTAATTCGTCTCGATAAAATTCAACTGACCAGTAGCGGACGACTTACTGGCAACAAAGTATTTAAATTATTGCCTACGCTGGTGCAGGTAAAAGCTCAGACCGCCGAAGGCCAGGTGCCGCAGATGATCAGCTTCGGTGGAGCCTGGTCTAATCACTTACATGCACTGGCTGCTGCCGGACAGCACTATAGCATTGCAACGGTTGGTATTGTTCGAGGAGAGCGTAAGCCCGTTCTAACGCCTACCTTACGAGATTGTATTGCCATGGGTATGCGCTTGCAGTTTGTTTCACGTGGTCACTATCGCCGGTTGCAGCAAGCTGATGCGCTGGCGTGTTTGCAGCAACAGTTTGGCTTTGCAACGGTAATACCGGTGGGGGGTAGCAATCTCGGTGGCTTGCAAGGCGCACGTGCCATGGGTCAGGTGTTAGCTACGCGTTTGCCTGCTGATGTGGCTGACATATGGCTGGCGGCAGCAACCGGTGGCACTGCAGCGGGTTTGATAGCGGGTGTGATTTCGGCTAAGCAACCGGTTTATACGGGGCAGGTCACTGCGGTGAATGTCCTTCGACACTGCGACATGGCGCACGATATTGGTGGGTTTTTACGGCAGCTTGACGCGACGGGTAGAAACAAAATGTGCGAAAAGGGAACTGCATCGCAGGCTTGGCGGGTAATGGATGGGTACCATTGTGGTGGCTATGCTAGGGTAAATAAAGCGCTTTTAGCATTTCACCAGCAGTTGGAGAGCGAGCTTGGTGAGCCGGTAGACCAGGTTTATATGGCCAAATTATTTTTTGCTTTATGGTCGCATTTAGGTTCGCAGCCATTGGCAAAGCGCAGCTCCCAAGCTGCGACAGCCGGTAACGCCAAACCATCAGCAATTGCGATTATTTATAGCGGCGGCCAGCAGGGGCGAAGACCCCAGTAGTCAGATTAGCAGTAACAAGGAAAAAGTATGTCCGACAGCGGTGCAGATAAAAAAACCAGTACAAATGCGTTTAAAGCGAATTCGCTACCCCACGATAGCGCAGCGCCAGGGCTCGACTTAAGTAGCGACCTGTTGGCTGTTGTTAATGATGATGTTACTGACGTTGATAGTGATATTAAATCGCCGTCGCGTCTTATTGCAGATGAATCGAGTAATACTGAAGCTGTGAGTGAGGCGTTGTTAACGAGGCAGGACAGTGGCCCATTGACAATGACCATTGATTGTTTGCGTGTTTTCGTGCCATTAAATGTTTTATCCGACGATCATTTATATACTGTTTCCAGAATTTCGCAGCTGGATTTTTTGCTCTGCGGTCAGCGTGTCATTGACGCTGATCTATTCGCTCATAGCCAATTGTTTTTAACCGGTGGCTGTGTGCGAGTGGATAATGCTGACGGCACACACACCACCGTGTACGCAGGTTGCAGTGGCAGTGATCTATCGCTAACTGATCGCTTTACCGATATTTCCTCGATTACTGCGATAGAAGATAGCCAGTTGATAGTGACTGATCGCGATAAGCTTGATGCCATGCTGTGTTGGGATCAGGTTGCGAAAACCTTGGCCGTTGAATTTAGCGCTGACCGTCATTTTGATGAAGATATTGAATGGATGAACACCTTATTATGCTCGAATCTGTTTCATCGCATTCCACCTTATAACGTCAAGCAGATCTTTGACCAGTTTGAGCCGCGCGTAGTGCAATCGGGTGAAACCATTGTTCGCCAGGGAGAGCAGGGCGACATTTGCTATATTATCAAAGAAGGGCAGGCGGTCGTTACCGTGGCGCCAGATACCGATGCGGTAGTCGCTATTGGTGCCACTGTCGGGTCCAACATGCGCGACCGGCAGGCACCACAAGTTGTTGCGCTATTAGGCCCTGGTAAATGTTTTGGTGAAGATGCGCTGCTCAATAAAACCCGACGCAATGCTAGTGTCACAATGGAATCTAACGGTGTTGTTATGTGCCTTAAAAAGCGCGATTTTTTCGCATTAATGGCCGAGCCTGAAGTAGCCGCGTTAAGTCAAGAACAGGCCGAGTACCATATAGCCAATGGTGCCCGCTGGCTGGATGTGCGCTCGCAGCAGGAATTCGATAACGCACACAAAAAAGATGCATTTCATCTACCTATGCATTTAATGACATTAAAATCACGCTTAATGGATAGTGATACCGAATATGTCGCCTACTGTTCTACTGGCAGACGTGCCTCTACGGTTGCTTATCTGCTTAGTCAGCAAGGTTATAAGGTGCAATCCATGGCTGGCTAGATGGCAAACAGCTTTGTGATTTGGTTCAATTATTTAATTCTGAAATGCGTTCTCCTCCCAGTTATCGGGCACGATAAAGCAAAAGTACTTTTGCTGCCGGTGCGTGCTATACACTAGCAAGCGCGGTGTTTGGGTATGTTCAATATCGTCTGCCTGAATTGAAGCGGGGGTTTGACTGTCTCGTTTTAAATTGTGCTCACTGGTGTCAAGCCATTGTGATTTTTCCAGCCATTGATAATCGCTTACCAGCCTGCTCTTTAGTTGCTGCCATTCAGCGGCAAACAACCAATGGCCGCATAAATGTTGGTCGTTTAAATGTGACGGTGCCAGTCGCCGTTCAAAAAGGTCGCTCGCCGCGTTTATTGCCTCGGTAACCCTTATCAACGAATAGCGATAAAATAGTCGGCCTCCAATATGCAGCTGTTTACCTAATGTGAAGGGATATTGCCTGGTATCGGTTGCAGCGCTATCTTCGACGCTGTACAGTTTGGTAATAAGCTGTTCTTTAACACCGCTGCAATCGGCTAAATTAATTTGCTTGTTAATGCTGTGGTCGAGTTTTAGATCGAGGCGGTCGGTTTTACCTGGTCCCAGCCAAACCTGCCACTGGTCGGTTGCCGCTGTGCTCGCAAGATAATACTTACTGGCTACTTCCAAATGAATCAGTCCATGGTCTTGATGTTGGTAGACAATATCAAACTCGCCAATATCCCGCCTACCTTGTTTGGCTTTTAGGTTGGTGGCGAGTAATTGTGTGCTGCTTTGGTTGCCCAAAAAAAATTGCCATAGGCGTTCATGTAAGATCCCCAGTTTTAATCGTCGTTCGCTGCGCAAAAATGCTAGCAGCAGTTGCGGATTGTTGTCCAGTGTTTGTAGCCATTGGCGGTAATTGGTGTCCAGTATAAAAACAGCCGCCTGTAAATGATCTTTGTGTTTAAAGTTCGGGGCGCGCGCTATCGTTTGAGTGTTAGAGTCTGGCAGCGAGCGCATTTGCAGCAGCGGTGGTGCAAAAATGGCATTGGCCAGCCATCTGACTTCGGCCTGCTTAAGGCTATTGATAAAAGGGGCATTGGTGTTGCTTGGCGGCTGCATGTGCTTAGGGTCAATACCGTGTTGATGTGGGTGAAAGGTTTTATCTTAACCTTTTTTGGGTGCCAGGGTTGAGCATGGCACGTTAAGCGTTATTTATGCATGATAAATAAGCGCGGTAAATTTCGCTGGTAGAGGTTTAGTATTCCGTCTAATGCCACTATAATTGGCGTCCCGGTGGTAATTGCCACGAGTGGCAGAGTTTTAAAAACGAGCTGAATAGGCGCTGATTAAGGTAGCGTTAACCGATAACTATGAACCAGCAATTTCGAAATATAGGACTAATTGGGCGTGTTGATAGCGACCCTGTGCGCGAGTCGGTGCGAGCGCTTGTCGATTTGCTCGAACGCCGGGCGCTGACCGCTGTGCTCGAGGAAGAAACGTCGCTTGCGCTTGAATCCCACAGCTTACAAGTGGCAACGCGTAAGCTGATTGGTGAAGTGTGTGATATGGTTATTGTCGTAGGTGGTGACGGTAGCCTGCTGGGCGCCGCACGTGATTTGCATCGCCACGACATTCCCGTGCTGGGCATTAATCGCGGCCGGCTTGGGTTTTTAACCGATATCGCGCCCGATGATATTGAAAGCGGGGTGTCTAAAGTGCTCGACGGCGAGTACGATATTGAGAGCCGCTTTTTGCTTGAAACCGAGCTAAAGCGCGACGGAGCACGGGTAGGGCAGTCTGACGCATTTAACGATGTGGTCTTGCACAGTGGTCAGGCACCCAAAATGCTCAGTTTTGAAATGTACATAGAAGGCGAGTTTGTTTATTCGCAGCGCTCAGATGGGTTAATTGTTTCAACACCTACCGGTTCAACGGCTTACTCTCTCTCGGGTGGCGGCCCTATTATGCATCCAAGGCTTAATGCCATTGTATTGGTGCCCATGTTTCCGCATACGCTGAGCTCGCGGCCGCTGGTTGTTGATGGCAACAGTGAAATTAAAATTATCATTGGCGACAATAACCCGGCGTCGCCTCGCGTGAGTTGCGATGGCCAGGTAAATATTGGCGCGCAGCCAGGCGATGTTCTATATATCCGTAAAAAGTCGCGTAAACTCAAATTAATCCACCCCAAGGGTCATGTATTTTATCAAACCTGTCGCGACAAGCTGGGTTGGGGTGCACAAATCATGGGTGATTAATCGGTGAGTATTTTTCCCACGGTGTTGATACAGTAAAGGTTTTAAAAGCCATTAATAGGTAATGAGTTAATTGATAAAAGTCATTGAAGCGCCGCTGGAGGTGAATCTCCATGCGCTGTCTGTCTATTGGTGGCAGCAGAGTGTTGAACACCGAATTGCTGAAGAGGCTGGTGTGCAGGTGGTGTGGGTGCAAAGTACGGTTCATCAGCAACGAATGCTTGATGATTACCAAGCTTTTGTCGATGGGCGTCTGCAACTAAGCTTGCAGAAAAAACTTTCGCCCAGCCCGATGTTGGCTATTGGTTCGGCGTTTAGCCAATATCCAGTCACGCTGCTGCTGATTATGCTAAGCATTATTGGTTTTTTACTTGTTGAATTTAATCAAAACGCTTTGGTTGATTTACTTAAAATTCAGAATGTCGACAGCAGCCAGCTGTCAAAGTCGCTTAACTTGTCAACACGTATATCCCCCCAAGAATATCTGACTCACGGTCAGTACTGGCGTTTGGTCACGCCAATATTCTTGCATTTTAGTTGGGTGCATATCGCCTTTAATATGCTTTGGCTTTGGGAGTTAGGTCGTCGAATAGAAAAACAGGGCGGTGCAATCCATTTTATCAGCGTAGTTTTTTTTATTGCAGTTGCATCAAATCTTTACCAGGCGGCCAGCACACCTTATGCCTTTTTTGGCGGAATGTCAGGAGTGATTTACGGTTTGCTGGGCTACTGTGCGATATTTAATTTTATTGTGCCGCAAAAGAGTATGCACTTGCCGCGCGAGGTCTACATAATTATGTTGCTCTCGTTGGTGATTGGATGGCTGGATATTTTTGACTTTCTCGCTCAAATGGCCAACACGGCACATTTAAGCGGGCTGGTTTGGGGCTGCTTTATTGCGCTGCCCAGTGCATTGTTAAGCCGCTATTTTGACTATCAAGATAAGCGCCGTTAGCTTACTTGCTTCGGCCACCAGCGTTATTGGTAACTAAGGTAATTAGTATGGATAAATTTTTAGAGAAAAGTGCCCAGCTATCGCCCGAAATGATTCAGCGGTTTAAAACGGCACTGGCCACCGGTAAATGGCCTGATGGCCAGCCGGTGAGTGAATTACAACAGCAAACCCTCACCCAGTCGATTATTATTTATGATAACGCGCATCTGCCATCGGGTGAGCGTATTGGTGAGCTTGACGACCAATGCACAAGCGATTCTGTTAGCGAAGATTCAATCATCAAGTGGCAGTGAGTAGACGCTTTATTGCCACTGCATCGGCTATTTAATGTTTTGTCCGGGAATAAATTATGTCATCGCTTAGTGGAAATCTAAGAAAAATGCAGGTCAGCCTGCCAGAGAATCCGCAACAGGCGGTTAACTACCAAATGGTATTGGGCGATCACCGCCTGCCATTAAACGAATTTATCGGCCAGCAGTTGCAACTGATCTATGAAGGTCAAATTGGCTGTGTTCACTGCGGTCGCGCAACCAAAAAAAGTTTTAACCAGGGCTATTGCTATCCCTGTTTTAAATCACTGGCCCAATGTGATCAGTGCATTGTGAGCCCAGAGCGCTGCCACTACGATGCAGGCACCTGCCGTGAACCTGAGTGGGCAGATGAATTCTGTATGCAGGACCACTATGTCTATCTAGCCAACTCTTCGGGCTTAAAGGTGGGTATTACCCGTGGCACGCAAATTCCCACCCGCTGGATAGACCAGGGTGCTTCGCAGGCGCTGGCCATTTATCGCGTTTCTACCCGCCTTTACGCAGGTTTGGTTGAGGTGGTATTTAAGCAGCATATGTCTGATAAAACGCATTGGCAGGCCATGTTAAAGGGCAGCCCAGAGCCGTTGGACCTAAAGCAAATCGTCGAAAACTTAATGCCTGAAATTGAGCCTGAAATTGCCCAGTTGCAAAAGCAGTATGGGCTTCAGGCAATTCAGCGTTGCGACGATGCTAGTACGGTGCACATACAATTTCCGGTGTTGGAGTATCCAGTTAAAGTTAAATCACTGAACTTTGATAAAACACCAAAAATTTCGGGCAAGCTTATGGGAATTAAAGGCCAGTATTTAATCCTCGATACTGGCGTGCTAAATTTACGTAAATTTGGTGGTTACTATCTTGACGTGAGACTTGACGTGAGTCTCGATACCTGACATTTATCGCTCAAGGCCTTTCGTTTTAACTATTATAGAGATTAACTGTTTTGGAGATTAGCCATGCCCGAAGGTGCTAGTGCACTACCGGTTAACGCCAGCCAGGCTGAAGCCTCGCGTGTTAAGTATTTAAAAGACTACCAACCGCCCGCTTATTTAATCGAAACGACCGACTTGCAATTTGATTTGCGCAGCGATAAAACCCGGGTGGAGTCGCGCTTGCAAATAGTTAAAAACCCTGACAGTACAGAGCAACATAATCAGCTTGAACTGAATGGCGATAAGCTAAAACTACTGGCGATCAGTATTGACGATAAGGTGCTCGATACCAAGTGTTATTCACAGCACCAGCACGGTTTAATTATTCATGATGTGCCTTTACATTTTGAGTTGACCATAACGACTGAAATTGACCCCAAGAATAATCTGACGCTCGAAGGCTTGTATTTATCGGATGGTATGTATTGCACGCAGTGCGAGGCCGAAGGTTTTCGGCGTATTACCTTCTACCTCGACCGCCCCGATGTCATGTCGGTTTTTACCACGCGAATTATCGCCAATCAGCAGCAATATCCGGTACTGTTGTCGAATGGTAACAGGGTCGATAGCGGCGTGCTTGACGATGGGCGCCACTGGGTGCAATGGTCAGACCCTTTTAAAAAGCCTGCCTATTTATTTGCATTGGTGGCGGGTGATCTACAGGCCGTTGAAGATACTTTCACCACGGCTAGTGGTCGCGATGTGGCGTTGCAAATTTTTGTCGAAAGTAAAGACCTTGATAAATGCGATCATGCTATGCAGTCGCTGAAAAATGCCATGCGCTGGGACGAGCAGGTATACGGTCGCGAATACGATCTCGACCTGTATATGATCGTTGCCGTGGACTTTTTTAATATGGGGGCGATGGAAAATAAGGGTTTGAATATATTTAACACTTCCTGTGTGCTGGCCAACCCACTGACGCAAACCGATGCCGCTTTTCAACGGGTTGAGGCAGTCGTTGCGCATGAATACTTTCACAATTGGTCGGGCAATCGCGTAACCTGCCGTGATTGGTTTCAGTTAAGTTTAAAAGAGGGTTTTACCGTTTTTCGAGATGCTTGTTTCTCGGCGGATATGAATTCACCCACTGTCAAACGTGTTGAAGATGTTAGCCTCTTGCGCTCGGCCCAGTTTGCTGAAGATGCGGGCCCAATGGCGCACCCCATCCGACCCGAATCGTATATCGAAATTTCCAATTTCTATACCTTAACCATTTATGAAAAGGGTGCGGAAGTTATTCGCATGATGCATCAGCTACTCGGTGCAGAGGCATTTCGTGCTGGCAGTGATTTGTATTTTGAGCGCCACGATGGCCAGGCAGTGACCTGCGAAGATTTTATTGTGGCAATGGAAGATGCCAGCGGGCAGGACCTGGCGCAGTTTCGCAATTGGTACTCGCAGGCCGGTACGCCCAGGCTGGCGGTTAGTGAAAGCTGGGATGCATCAACGGGCAGTTATACGCTAAACCTGCGCCAAACCTGCCCGGCCACACCAGGCCAAGCCCACAAGCAGCCAATGGTTATTCCGCTTCGGCTGGCTTTGCTTGGCGAGAACGGTTTGGTACCTCTGCATTGCAGCGCGATTAAGCAGCAGTCCATTGCATCTGCGGTAAATAATGAATGCGTATTACCAGTAACGCAGCCCGAGCAAAGCTGGTGCTTTACCGGCCTTGATAATAAACCGGTGCCATCATTGCTGCGTGGTTTTTCTGCGCCAGTAAAATTAAGTTTTGATTACCAATTAGCGGATTTACTGCGACTAATAGCGTTGGACAATGATGGTTTTGTTCGTTGGGATGCATCGCAGCGCGTTGCGATACAATTGATCGAAGCGCATGTCAGTGGCGATCGAGCCATGGCGGATGCAGCGCAGTCAATAAAAGGATTTGCACAAGTGCTCGGTGCGCAACTAGCGGCCGGTTTTGATGGCAGCGGAGTGGGGCAGTGGAACCATAATTATGATGCGGCATTGGTCGCAGAGTTACTGCGCTTACCCGACTATCAGTATGTACTGGAGCAGTTTGATAGCGTTGATATTGCGGCTATTCAAAACGCAAAAGAAACACTCGCTTTTGAGCTGGCAACTGAAATGGGTGAACAGTTACTCAATACCTATCAATGCCTAAATCAACAGCTGCAGCTAGATGGTAAGTATTCTCCCGATGCCAATTCAATGGCTTTGCGGAGCTTAAAAAATACCTGCCTGGCCT
>CBFHXO010000022.1:0-31765 GCA_965659815.1 Pseudomonadales bacterium | reverse complement strand
GCGCAGGCCTGGCATCAGAATAACCAGGTGCTGTGGGCTGTTGTGGTTGCCCCTTGGGTATTGGTGCAATTACCGAAGCAGTAACTATAACTGACCGCTATCTTCACAGTGATGTCGTTGTGGTGTGTTGGCAATGCCATAGCTTGTCATTAGCGGTTGCGGATAAAAAAAGGGCGTCCAATAGGACGCCCTTAGAGAAGTTACGTAGACCTGGATCAATAGCGAGATATACACTGCTGGCGCTACACTTTAACCCTAGCACTAAACTATTTATTGGCAAATGTTTGCCATTGTAATATTTACTTTATTACTTAGGAGTAATTCGTTAATGGCTAATAATCGCTGCCTTTGCGTATTAACTGCACGTTGTGATTGAGTTTTATTCAAGCGGCAAAATTAAAGTGTTAGATGTTACACGTGCAAATATACGCAGTTTTTACGGTATTTTTGAAACCGCATTCAAAATACCATGGGTTTCACTGGGGTATTGCACTCATTTATTTTGTGCATTTTAGCGTGATTAATTTTAAAAGCTAAAACAAACTTATTCTTGGTGTTGCTGTTCAGTTTTAGGTCAAGGTTAAATGGTTTTACTCAGGTATTTAATAAAAGAGGTTATGCTGTCAACGTTGGCAGTTACCATGGTGCTATTGCTTATTGTTACCAGCGGTCGGCTGGCAAAATATCTGGCGCAATCGAGTAGCGGTGACCTGTCGGCTGATGTGGTGTTCTGGGTTATTTTGTTTCGTATTCCCGATTTTTTGCCACTGATTCTACCCTTGGGTTTATTTGTCGGCATTCTGCTTGCTTACGGCAGGTTATATACCGACAGTGAAATGACAGTGATTAGCGCTTGCGGTATAGGAAAGCGTCGCTTAATTTTTGTTACTGCTTTGCCAGCGTTATTCATAGCCATGCTGGTTGCCTATCTCACTTTATACGGAGCACCTGCCAGCCTTGGTAAGGTGCAGGCCATTCTTGAAGACCCTGCTAGCTCCAGCCGACTGGCTGTTTTACAGGAGGGAAAATTCCAGCTCAGTGATGGTGGTAAACGGGTTAGTTATGCCGAGCGCTTGAACGGCGCAAGCAATACCGTAGAGGGCGTTTGGCTGGTGGAGCATAAATCCGATGGTAGCGTACTAATCATACATGCAGAGTCGGGTCGCCTAACGGGTAGTGCCAAATTCGATAGCCAGTATTTCACGCTTACAAATGGCACAGTTTACGATGGCCGGGTCGGTGAACGCGATTACCAGGTCACAGACTTTGAAGCGTATTCACAGAAAATTGCCGAGTCCACCCAGGGTGAGAAAATTCAGCTGAAGGTCGATGCTAAATCCAGCGCGGAGCTGATGGCCTCGCAAGCGCCAGCCGATATCGCTGCTTTGCAATGGCGCTTGTCGTTACCTGTGGTTGTGATTGTAGTTGCTTTGATGGCATTGGCGCTGAGTAAAACCAACCAGCGCAGTGGTCGCTATGTCAAAATGTTACCGGCAATTGTCATTTACCTGCTCTACATTATTGCGATCACCGGGATGCGAAATATTATTGAAACGCAAATGCAGTTGCCACAGTTGATGTGGCTGGTGCATGCGCTGTTTTTCGCTATCGCGTTGTTACTGTTGTTCTCCGATTCGCTTGGGCAATACTTTGCCCAGCGCAATGCATCCAACAGCGCATAAGGGTAATTACTGTGAAGAGCAGCAGGCATGAATAACTTAAGTCGTTATATTGGTAGCACGGTTATCGGCGCCATTCTGCTGGTGTTGTTTTTAATCGTCGGGCTCGATGTGGTGTCGGCCATTATTGATCAGCTGGGCGATTTGCGTGGTGACTACGATTTTATGCAGTCAATAATCTATGTCGGTTTAACCATTCCCGGCCGTATCCATGAGTATATTCCGCTAGCGGCACTGGTGGGTTGTCTGGTAGCCATGGGCATGCTCGCCAGCAATAGTGAAATTACCGTGATGCGAGCCGGCGGCGTATCATTGCTACAACTGGTTTGGCTGGCTGCAAAGCCCGTGCTTTGGCTTATTGTGCTAACGGCATTAATTAGTGAGTACGTATCACCTTTAACCGACCAATGGGCCAAGAGTCATAAAGATCTGAAAATCTGGGGCAGTGAACGTTCACTGGTTGCCGGTGGTGGATTATGGCATAGAGAGGGCGATACCTTTATGCATGTTAACGTGGTGCAGCCGGGTGGTGTTTTATACGGTGTGACCACGTTTGCATTCAACGGCGAGGGCGCATTGCAGAAATCCACTTTTGCCCGCAGGGCGAGCTTTCAATCCGGTGCTTGGCTAATGGAGGGCGTGATTCATAGCGAGTTTCACGGCAATACGATATCCAGCGGCAGTTATACCACGCAACCATGGGATACCGGTTTAACGCCAGAGTTACTTGGTTATCTTGCTTTATCGCCCGATGAATTATCACCTACCGGCTTATACGACTACGCGAACTATCTCGATCGACAGGAGCTTGATAGTGGGGCCTATCGGCTGGCATTTTGGCAAAAAGTGTTACATCCGCTGGCAGTATTAAGCCTGGTACTAATTGCGCTTTCGTTTGTCTTTGGACCGCTACGCTCAGCTACCATGGGCTTTCGCGTGTTTATTGGTGTGGTAGTGGGTATTGCATTTCAGTTTGCTCAAAATCTGTTGGGGCCAAGTAGTTTGATTTATGGCTTTGCGCCTTTTTACGCGGTGCTATTGCCTGTATGCGTGTGTGCATTAGTAGGTAGCGTATTACTTTACCGCGCTCGCTAGGTATGCAGGCGTGATTTACCTTTGTTGTGTTTATTAATCGGGTTTAAGATAAATCACCTTTGTGCCCGATAATTTATCGTGCCAGGTACCTTGTTTATCACCCCATAATAATGTCCAGTAGCCTAAGCCAAGTACTGCCGCCGATAGAATAGCAGCGCCAATGCGCACTAGGCATTGGGTGAAACTTACCTGTGCCTGCTTGCTTGACACCAGTTTGATTTTCCAAACCAGCATACCCAAGGTTTGCCCTGTGGCGCGCCAAAAATAAATAAAAAAACCTAGGTAAACAGCTGCCAGCGTGGGGTAAATTGGCCAGCCCAAATTGGTGGGCGTGAGTTCGTGAATAGTATCGTTGGTGCTAACGCTGCCATGCTGATTAAAGTCACCATTAATGGTGACCACGATAATGGTATACAGCGCACTAGCGCACAATAACATCGCCGCGAGTAAAAAAGTGTCGTAAAGCATGGCCATAAATCGTCGTCGCAGTGGTGCGATTTGCGGGTTCGCACTGGCGTTAGTTCCGGTATCTTTAGTGCCTGGCATGGGATTTCCTGAATGTCTTGTTGGCGCTGATCTGTCTGCGCAATATATAGTGGGTGCAGATCTTTGGCCAGTAAAATTCCAGCGAAAATTTGCTAATTGAATGGATAGGCGAGGTTGATGGCGTAAAAATTTTGCTGGTATTAAACACTGCTGTCAACAATGTAATCTAAAAATCAGTGTCAGGTTTAAGTTGCGCTATCTGCTCAAAACACTTTTTCAAGCTTAAGCTTTACATCATCATGCGTGAGCTTGAGTTTGTAATCCCAGTCGTATTTGGCTCGCCCAGAAAAACCGCCGTTTTTAATTGTCGTGGGAGCATGATTGCTAAGCGCATGTAATTGCGAGCCCTGGTTGTGCTTCCACCAGGATTTAAGGCTCATGCGCAGTACTGCCCCTAACGCAGAGCCGCCGTGCAGAGTTTTGTCCGGTTTTTCTTGTCGGTACATGTCCATGGGATGCAGTGTTAATACACCCACCGGAGCCAGGCGGCGAGCAGTACTACTGTCCTCAATATCCAGCAATATAGATTCGAGGTCAGATTCTGTCAGTTCATCGGTAATCACATGACGGTTACTGCCAGGATCGTTAATTTCCACACTTTGATTACTGTAACGATTGCTCACCACTGTTGAGTTGTCGATACAAATCATGGAGTAATTTAATAATCGCGTTTTTCTTTTACTATCGCGAAGTGCTAGCGAAATGCTGCTGATATCTTTTGATGGGAGCTGGTATTGACTAGCAGCAACAGCAGCAGGCAAATAGCTGCTTGCCAGTAGGGCAATACAGGCTAGCATGCAGTAGCTGGCATACACCCAGCTGCGTTGCCTGATGTTACTATAATAAGTGTTACGTTCAGCGTTCTCCAATCTCAACATCGATTGTTACCTCTGGCTGAATGGTGACTTTAATTTTCAGTTATTTTAATTATTGATCAACTGCCTTTAAGAATTTTTTCGATCTTATTGTCTATTCCGGTCAACCGGGTGGACTCAATTCAGCCGGTTTCGCTCAGGCCATAGCTAGCCAATGAGTGGTAGTATAAATACCAGAACATTAGGTTATTAGGTATAGGCAAATTTTTCAGATTGGTTATAAGTGTAAGTTGTTGAATTATTGAAAATTAGTATACTTTCGCAGCCAAGTTAAAGCGTTGGTCTGGCTAAATAAAGAGCAGTTTGTGACGGTTTTGGCATTTTTGCAGCCGTCGGGTAATTTGATCGCTGGATATCATAAAGAGATTGGAAACCGAGTATGCATATATTATTAATTGAGGATGACAAAAGCGTTGCAGCTTTTATTGAGCAAGGCTTTATTGAGAAAGGCCAGGTTGTTACCCATGCAGCCACCGGCGTGGATGGCTTGGGGCTCGCCAAAGATGAGGATTACGATGCGATTATCGTCGATCGGATGCTGCCGGAGCTTGATGGCCTTTCGATTATTGAGGCCCTACGCAACGAAGAGGACAATACTCCGATTTTGGTATTGAGCGCACTGGGTGAAGTTACCGATAGAATTGGTGGTCTTAAGGTTGGTGCCGACGACTATCTTGCCAAGCCTTTTGATTTTGAAGAGCTCTACACCCGAATTGAGGTGCTGGTTCGTCGCCGCGATATCGACACACCGGTCACGCGATTGAAAGTTGCCGATCTGGAGTTGGATTTGCTTGCGCACGAAGCCAGGCGAGCAGGGCAGAAGCTATTATTGCAACCGCGCGAGTTTCGTTTGCTTGAATACCTTATGCGCCATGCTGGGCAAATTGTTACTCGCACCATGCTGTTAGAAAATGTATGGGATTACCACTTTGATCCGCAGACCAATGTCATTGACGTGCATATTAGTCGGTTGCGACAGAAAATTGATAAGGACTTTGACAATCAATTACTACAAACGGTGCGTGGTTCGGGTTATGTGCTTAACGATCCTGACAAAGAGCTTTAATAGCGGTGCGCTTTATTAAACGTTTTTGGTTAAACTTTCATGACTAAGAAGCAGTGATCGACGGCGGCTTAATGATTCTAACGAAAATACTCAGTAGCTATACCTTCCGCTACGCCATTGGTGCGGTGGTGGTCATTAGTATGGTCGTTATGTTTGTGATGGTGATTGTTTACGGGGTGTTTTCCTACAACTATTTTCACGACGTTCACGAAGAGCTATCAACTGAGCTTACTGAGTTTGCCAGCGCTTACGAGCAAGGTGGTAGGCGCAGCATCGATGGTTTTATCGAAGAGCGCAGAAAGCGCTATCACTTGGTACAGTTTGCCTACCTGGTGGTCGACAGTGATTTAACCAAGGTAGCCGGAAATCTTGATGCCTGGCCCAAGTTTCGCGAATACGGTGATGGTTGGTTGAGTTTTGAGTTAGGCATACTGCAAAACGATGGTGACTCGCGCGACCAGGAATTTGTTGCGCGCAGCTTGCAAATGGCCGATGGCGAGCAATTGTTGGTGGCGCGCAGCTATGCGAGCGTACTGGCCTACATTAGCTTTGTTGTAGGTATATTGGTACGCGGTTTTATTGTGACGGTGTCGCTGGGGGCGATGGCGGCATTCTTTATGACCTGGGCCTACCAGCGTCGCCTTGATATGATTAACCGTAGTATTAAAACCATTATGGCGGGTGATTTATCTGAGCGTATCCGGGTGAGTGATTCCAGCAGTGAAATAGAGCAGTTGGCAGCTAACCTGAATACCATGCTCGACCGGATCCAGTACCTGATGGAGGGCGTTAAACAGGTCTCCGACAATATTGCTCATGATTTGCGTACGCCGCTTACTCGCTTGCGCAATCAGCTGGCCAACTTTGAAAAAAAATGTAGCGATGAAGACCTCGAAGTTGTGCAGCAGCTGATTGTCGAAGCGGATGATATGCTCGCCACGTTTAATTCACTATTGCGTATTGCGCGTATTGAGCTGGGTGAGAGCGGCAGCGAGAAAGCATTGCTAAGAGTTGATGAATTATTGCGGGATGTGATAGAGCTTTACGAGCCCGTTGCCGCAGATAAAAATGTGAGTCTTGATATTAACCTGGGCGCGGTGCAATTATTTGCCGATCGCAATTTATTATTTCAGGCCTTCGCCAATTTAATTGACAATGCAATTAAATACACGCCTGAGGGCGGGCGCGTGCAGCTCGTATCCAATGGAGTGGGTAAGGCGGCACTGCTTGCATCTGCAGGATTCGATGATAGCGATAATTATGAAGTGTTTAGTATTATTGATACTGGCTGTGGTATTGCTGAGGCTAATTACGAAAAAGTCTTTAGGCGTTTTTATCGTGAAGAAACCAGCCGCGGCAAGCAGCCGGGTAATGGTTTAGGCTTAAGCTTGGTAGCTGCAGTTGCCAAGCTACATGATGCGCGAATTTTATTTCGGCCGAAAAATCCCGGGCTCTGTGTTCATTTGGTGTTTCCTGTGTTTCAGCAGCGGGAGCTCAATCGCGATAGCTCGGTTCAAGTATTGTCTTCGCTTAATGCTAAGCCTGAAATATCAACCTCAACGGCGCTATAGACTGGCCGCTCATCACTGCGCAATATATCACTACCTGGTTCACATAAGCTTAAGTTGGCAGATAATTTGGGCGCCGCTGCAGTTTCTGCTTGTTCGATACCTGCCAATAAATCAGTACCCAATGGCTCAACATCTAGATGGTCGATATTCGGTGGGACTATTGGCAGTGCATCCTGTTGTACTGCTACGCCAGTATCAGTACCGGTCTTTGCCAGCGTAAACACTGTTTCTGCATTATTGGCTATAGAATTAACCGTAGCACTGGAATTAGCCAAGCCTTCGGAGGTTGCCTCGGGCAACACTTCGCTTATAAACGGGTTGGCTTTAATTAATTCCAGATGATCGATGTTCACTTCTACGGGTGTAACGCTTGGGCGCTCCTGGCCAGTCAGTAAAGGGCTACCCGGAGGCAGTAGCTGCATACCCGCTTCTGCGCTGATGGCCGTTTCAACAGGCTTGGCAGTGCTGCTATCACGATGCAATACCAGCTGGATTTTTGCACCTGCCTGGGATAGTGCGGTTTGGTACTGGGTAGCGCTTTGTCGGTCGAGATTTTTTTTAATGGCAATGGGAGTACCACAAAATAGCTTTTCGATACTGTTATCATCGAGCTTAAACAAGGCTTTCAAGTTGGCTTTAACATCCGTTACCTTGCTGCCATTAATTACGCTGCCATCAAAAATAATATCAAATCGTCTTTCGGCCATTACTTATCATTTCCTGGTGTACTGTTACGTCGTGCATCTTGCGTTTGTGTCAGCAGCTGTTGGTTAATTTTTCTGTGTCGATCACGTTATTTGATTATAGACCGATCTGGGCAGTGGTCGAATACGGCAGCGAGGCAATACTGGTTAAGGCTTGCACTGAATTGCTATTGAGAAACAGTGTCAATCCGCTAGCATTTCGCGGCTGGATAAATCATTCAAAATCATTCAGAACTCATTGAATGATAAGAACAAAATTGCTAAATAACTGGAAGCCAATATGTCAACAGAAGCTTATATTTACGATGCGATCCGAACGCCAAGAGGAATTGGCAAGCCGGGCAAGGGCAGCTTGTACGAAGTCAAGCCTATAGACCTGGTGACGAATTTACTCGAATCACTTAAACAGCGTCACAATCTTGATACCTCGCAAGTAGATGATGTGATTTTAGCAACTGGTGATCCAGTCAATGAGCAGGGCTCTAATATTGCCAAAACGGCACTTAATTATTCCAGCTGGGATACTGTGACCACTGGTGCGCAACTGCACCGCTACTGCGCGGGTGCACTCGATGCAGTGAATGTCAGCGCTGCAAAAGTCATGGCCGGTATGGAAGACCTGGTGTGTGGTGGTGGTGTTGAATCTCTTTCGCGCGTGGGTATGGGCGCCTCTGGTGGTGCGGTTACCGACCCCTGGGTGCAGATGAAAAGCCTGTTTATTTCGCAGGGTTTAGGTGCTGACCTTATGGCAACGCTCGATGGTTTTAGTCGCGAAGATGTTGACCGCTACGCGCTGATGTCACAAACGCGCGCTGCCCACGCGCGTGACAACGGTTACTTTAAATCGCTGGTACCGGTTGTTGATTTAAATGGTGTCACTATTCTTGATCACGATGAATTAATTCGTGAAACGAGTATGGAAAAACTCGCGGCGCTACCGGCTTCTTTTAAAATGTTTAACGACTACGGCCACGGTGATGTTGCGCGTTTACGTTACCCTCAAGTTGAAGAAATTGTTAATGTGCATACCCCGGGTAACTCATCGGGCATCGTTGATGGTGCTGGCTTGGTATTACTCGGTAACAAGGCGGCAGGTGATGCGCAGGGCATAAAGCCGCGTGCACGCATTGTGAGTTTTGCCACTACAGGAACAGAGCCTACGATTATGCTAGCTGGTCCTGGCCCGGCATCAGAAAAGGCGTTAAAGAAAGCGGGCATGACCATGGACGATATTGATCTGGTTGAACTTAACGAAGCTTTTGCTTCGGTGGTGCTGCGATTTCAGCGCGACCTTAAAGTACCTGATGAAAAAATTAATGTTAACGGCGGTGCTATCGCGATGGGGCATCCGATTGGTGCGACAGGTGCAATGATTCTTGGTGTGTTGCTCGATGAGCTTGAGCGTCGTGATTTACAGCGTGGCCTTTGTACTTTGTGTGCGGCGGGCGGAATCGGCATAGCGACTATTATTGAGCGCGTTTAGTGAACAAGCTGCGCTGGCCTGTTGTCGACGACAAAAATGCCAGCTAGCACAGACAACCTGCAAACGGTTAGTAAAGAGAGAATTTCAATGGGATATATCAGACTAGAACAAGATAGTGACGGCATTATTGATTTTATTTTCGACCAGCCGGGTAAAACGGTTAACACCATGGGTGTCGACTACCAGGAGGCGATGACAGCGGCATTGGCTGAGGTTAAAGAGCGAGTGGCAGCCGGTGGTGTTACCGGTATTTATATTAAAAGCGGCAAGCCCAATCAGTTTTTTGCCGGTGGAGATATTAAAGATATGCTGCAAATGGATTTAAATGTTGATGTTGCAGAAAAGACGCGCATGTATGAGGGTTTAATGCAAACCAAGCAGCCACTGCGCGATCTGGAATTATTAGGTGTGCCGGTCGCGGTAGGAATTAATGGTCCGGCGATGGGTGGCGGCTTTGAAATTGCCTTATCCTGTCATTATCGCGTGGCGCTAAATAATGTTGTTATGGGCTTGCCCGAGGCGCAAATTGGTTTAATGCCGGGTGCGGGTGGTACGGTTCGCTTAACGCGTATGTTAGGTATGCAAGGGGCAATGCCACTCATTGCGCAGGGTAAAAAGCTATCGTCTGCAAAGGCCTTAGAAAAAGGCCTGGTGAATGAATTGGCCGAGAATGAAGATGAAATGGCAGCCAAGGCTAAGGCCTGGATTAAAGCCAACCCCGAGGCCAGGCAGCCATGGGATACCGAAGGTTATCAAATTCCCGGTGGTTTGCCTGATGATTCGGCAAACCAGGGTTTTATCTTTTTTGGCCCTGCTGCAACGATGGGTCAAACTAAAAATCTGATGCCGGCGCAAAATGCAATTTACGCCTGTATTGTTGATAGTTGTAGGGTTGATTTTGATACTGCGCAAAAAATTGAAGGTCGTTATATGTTAAGCCTGCTGTTAGACCAGACGGCGCGTAATATGATGACCACGTTCTTTTTGCAAATGGAAGCGCTTAACCGCGGTGCCAGCCGCCCCGATGGTATTGATAGAACCCAGTTTAGCAAAATTGGTATTTTGGGTGCCGGTCAAATGGGTGCGGGTATTGCAACCACAGCGGCGCAAAAGGGTCTGCAGGTGGTGCTTAAAGATATCAATCAGGAGAATGCTGACAAAGGTAAAGCCTATGCGGCGCAGGTTTACGCAAAGAATAAGCGCGTCACAGACGAGCAGGCGCAGGAATATCTTGGCCGTATAAAGGCTAGCGACAGTTACGACGATCTGGCCGATTGCGAATTAATTATTGAGGCGGTTTTTGAAAATCGCGATATTAAGGCGGCGGTGACCAAAGATACTGAGGCGGTGATCGCTGAGTCGGCGGTTTTTGCCTCTAACACGTCTGCGCTGCCCATTACCGAACTGGCAGAAGCCAGCGCTCGCAAGCAAAACTTTATTGGTATGCACTTCTTTTCGCCTGCCGAGAAAATGCCATTGGTAGAAATTATTTGCGGAAAAGAAACCTCAGATGAAGCCTCGGCCAAGGCATTTGATTTAGCGCAGGCATTGGGAAAAATGCCTATAGTGGTTAATGATGCGCCGGGCTTTTTCACTTCGCGTACCATTGGTACTACGGTTAGCCAGGGCGCCGAAATGGTGACTGAAGGTATTAACCCGGTGTTGATTGAGTCGGCTGCACGTGATAATGGGTCGCCTGTAGGGCCGTTAGCAGCGATTGATGAAATCAGTCAGGAGACTGCGTATAAAAATGGTTTGCAGGCGAAGGAAGATGCAATAGCTCAGGGTAAAGGTTGGCAAGACAATGCCACGTCGCGATTGATTGACAAAATGGTGAATGAATTTGGTCGTAAGGGTAAAGTGCATGGCGCAGGCTATTACGAGTACCCTGAGGGCGGCAAAAAATTTATTTGGCCTGGTTTAAAGGACGCTTATGCGCCCGATGGGTTTAAGGAAATTCCTTATCAGGATATTAAGGACAGGCTGTGGTTTTGCCAGAGTTTGGAGGCGGTGCGTTGTATGGAAGAGGGCGTATTGCGAGGTGTGGGTGATGGCAATATCGGGTCAATTATGGGTATTGGGTTTCCTGCCCAGACCGGAGGTGTTTTGCAGGCAATCAATGCTTATGGGTTAAAGGAGTTTGTTGCCAGGGCGCAAGAGCTGGCGGCCCGCTATGGTGAGGTTTTTGAACCGCCGCAGTTGCTGCTTGAGCGGGCAGCGACCGGGGAGCTGTTTGCATAAGGTTGCTTGTTTCGGTAGGTGAAAGTGTCTTGCTTTTTTAGTAAGCACTTTCATCACTGTCGCAGTTTGCTGACTGCAGCGCAATCGCTGTTAAATCGATTTTGTTCCGCTTTCCGGTTAGCGGTCTGCATTGACTAACGTTTTGTTAAAGGCCGCTCTGATTTGGTTTTTATCTAACTTGCCACTGGCATTGACGGGCAGCATGCCAAACTGAATGCGTTTGGGGGCTTTATACCCGGCAAGCTGTTGCTTGCAAAAGGCGATAAGCGCTGGTGCTTCAATATCCACTTCAGTATCAACTTCAATCAAAGCGCAAACTATTTCACCCCATTTTGCATCAGGGATGCCAACCACGGCTGCTTGTCGCACTCCAGGAAATTGGCAGAGTACATTCTCGACTTCACGCGAGGCAATATTCTCACCACCACTAATAATAATATCTTTTTTACGGTCAACAATAGACAGGTAACCCTGGTCATCTAATATTCCTATATCGCCGGTGGATAGCCAGCCATCGACAATGGTGCCGGTGCTGGCTGCCGGGTTATTCCAATAAGCAGTAATTACCTGTGGGCCGCGAATAATAATTTCGCCGGCTTTGCCGTTTGCTACTGCGTTACCTTTGCTATCGACAATCGTCAATTCAACGCCGGGTACTACTTTACCTACAGTATTTAATAGCTCAGGCCGTTCACGCGCCGCCATTCGATGTGCATCAGCATCTAAAAATGCTGCGGTCCCTGATAGCTCGGTCATGCCATAGCCTTGCGACAGACCGCAATCAGTCTCGCTGAGTACGCGTGCTAACAGCGCAGCTGAAATTGCCGAAGCGCCATAGCCTATGGTACGCACTGTCGATAATTTGCTGGCATCAAATTCCGGGTGATCGAGTAACATCGCAATCATGGTTGGCGCCAGCGACATCGTGGTAATGCCTTGCCTAGCGCAGCTGCTTAATACATCTGCGGCGTTAAACGCCGGCAGTAATGCTACCGCAGCGCCATGCATATGCTGGTGCAATACATTATGCGCTGAGATATGAAATAGCGGAAAAGGGTAGAGATATTTATCGTTGGCTAATACCGGACGGCCAGCATTGGCCGACTCAAGACCGGCCAATAGCGAGCGATGCGTTAGGCACGCTGCCTTAGGCAAGCCGGTTGTACCCGAGGTAAATAGCAGCCAGGCAACGCTGTTGGTATCAATTGATTGATCGGCAGCAGGTGGAATATCTTTATGCTGATTTAGCCAACCCTCAAACGCATCATTGAAGCTTATACAGCGGATAGCGTTTGGTAGCTTAAGCGTATGAATTAATTCGCTATCGCCAATTAATAAATTAATATCGAGTTCTGCAATTTGCTGTTGATGCGCTTCTCTCGCCAGGCGGGTATTTAATGGTACTAAAATTCTGCCGGCCTTTGGCACCGCATACATTAATGCAACATAGGCAGGGCAGTTTAAAGCCAGTACGCCAATTCTTTCGCCCGCTTGTGTGTTGGCGATAATGGCGCTAACTATGCGCTCAATAAGCGCTGCAAATTCGGCATAGCTAATGGTTTGGTTTTGCCAGTAAAGTGCATGTGCCGCAGGGTTATCTGCACATTGTTGTTCAATAATCTGGTGCAGATAATCCATAAGGCTTGCTTAAGCTTACAAGGCTTTCAGTTCTTGCTGCTGGGCCTGCAGACGATTGCGCGCCGCTTCGGCATCGGCGAGTTTTTGCTGTTCTTTGGCGACCACTTCTGCGGGGGCTTTATCAACAAAGCCGCTATTGCCCAGCTTGCCGCTAATGCGTGCAACTTCTTTGTCTAGCTTGGCAATTTCTTTATCGAGCCTTGCTACTTCGGCATCGGTATCTATTAGGCCGGCCAGTGGTACGCGAATTTCCAGCTCACCCACCAGTTGTGTCGCAGAGGCGGGCGCTGCTTCACCTGCGGCGAGCCAATCGATGCTTTCGACTTTGGCCAGTGATTGAATCAATTGCGCGCTACTTGCCGCGCGCGCTTTGTCTTGTTCGCTGCCATTATTAAAAAACAGCGGTAGTGCTTTACCCGGTGAGATATTCATTTCGCCGCGAATATTTCGCACTGCGATAATCACTGCTTTAACCCATTCTATTTCGTCGAGCGCAGCCTGATCGATTTTACTTGTGTCAGCTTCGGGGTAGGGTTGCAGCACAATGGTGCTGTTAGGTTCAAGATTTACGCCTGCATAAGGCGCTACCGTTTGCCAAATTTCTTCGGTGATAAACGGCATAATAGGGTGCGCAAGCCTGAGTACGGCTTCTAACACCCGCGCCAGGGTTCGTCGGGTTCCCACTTGAAGCGCAGCTGATATATTGTCATCGCTTAGCATGGGTTTAGAGAGTTCCAGATACCAATCGCAGTATTCGTTCCAGATAAAGTCGTATAGCACCTGGCTTGCCAGGTCAAAACGGTATTCATCGAAATGGCGCTGAATATCGCTTTCGGCTTGCTGCAGTTTGCTAATAATCCAGCGGTCGGCTAACGAAAGCTCATAATCGGTACTGCCATCGGCAGCGCACTCTTTGCCTTCAATATTCATCAGCACATAGCGCGCCGCGTTCCAGATTTTATTGCAGAAGTTGCGGTAGCCTTCGAGTCGGTTCATATCCCAGTTGATATCGCGACCGGTGGATGCCAGTGCAGCTAATGTAAAGCGCAATGCATCGGTACCATGAGCGGCAATACCGTCGGGAAACTCTTTTTTGGTGCGCTTGGCAATTTTTTCTTGCAGTTGTGGCTGCATCATATTGCCGGTGCGTTTTTCCAGTAATGCATCCAGGCTAATACCGTCAATCATATCCAGCGGGTCTAACACATTGCCCTTGGACTTTGACATTTTTTGCCCGGCTTCATCGCGTATTAAACCGGTCACGTAAACGGCTTCAAACGGCACCTGCGGCTTGCCGCTATCGTCTTTGATAAAGTGCATGGTCATCATCATCATTCTGGCAACCCAGAAAAAGATAATATCAAAGCCGGTAACCAGCACGCTGGTAGGGTGAAATAGGTTTAAGCGCTCGGTGTTTTCTGGCCAGCCTAAAGTGCCAAAGGTCCATAGCGCTGAGCTAAACCAGGTATCGAGTACATCTTCATCTTGTCGCAGCGCGGCATCGCTTGCGATATTGTGTTTGCTGCGAACATCATCTTCATCGCGGCCGACATAGACATTGCCTTGTTCGTCATACCAGGCCGGGATCCGATGTCCCCACCAGAGCTGGCGTGAAATACACCAGTCCTGAATATCGCGCATCCACGAAAAATACATATTTTCGTATTGCTTGGGTACAAACTTCACTGAACCATCTTCAACGGCTTCAATTGCGGATTTGGCCAGCGTTTTTGCATCGACATACCACTGGTCGGTAAGCATAGGCTCAATAACGACATTGCTGCGGTCGCCATAAGGCACCGAGAGTTCGTGCGGCTTAATTTCATCGAGCAGGCCTTGTGCCTCGAGTTCGGTAACCACGGCTTTGCGCGCAGCAAAGCGCTCGAGTCCGGCAAATTTCTCTGGCAGCGCACCATCAAATACAGTGGAGACCTGGCCTTCGCTATCAAACACTTCGGCTATGCTGCGGATCATACCGTCGCGGGTAAGAATATTGATTAACGCCAGCTGGTTGCGCTTGCCAACTTCGTAGTCATTAAAATCGTGCGCGGGCGTAATTTTGACGCAGCCGGTGCCTTTTTCCATATCGGCATGTTCGTCGCCAACAATAGGAATGCGGCGGTTAACCAGCGGAAGAATGATTTCTTTACCGATAAGGTCTTTATAGCGTGGGTCGTTGCTGTTTACTGCAACCCCGGTATCGCCCAGCATGGTTTCGGGGCGAGTAGTGGCAACAATTAAATAGTCATTACCCTCGGCGGTTTTGGCGCCATCGGCCAGCGGGTAGCGCAAATGCCACATACTGCCTTTGCTGTCTTTGTTTTCAACCTCAAGGTCTGAGATTGCCGTTTGCAGTTTTGGGTCCCAGTTAACCAGGCGCTTGCCGCGGTAAATTAAGCCTTGCTCATGCAGCTGAATAAACGCGGTTTGCACGGCCTGGTAAAAGCCCTTGTCCATGGTAAAGCGTTCGGTGGGCCAGTCTACCGAATTACCTAAGCGGCGCATTTGCTTGGTAATCGTGCCACCCGATTCTTCTTTCCACTCCCAGATTTTATCGATAAAGGCATCGCGGCCAAGTTGATGGCGGTCGGGGCCATTGGCGGCGGCCAGTTTGCGCTCGACAACCATTTGAGTGGCGATACCGGCGTGGTCGGTGCCGACCTGCCAGAGCGCGTTTTTGCCTTTCATGCGCTGGTAGCGGGTGAGGGCATCCATAATGGTGTGCTGAAATGCATGGCCCATATGCAGGCTGCCGGTCACATTGGGCGGCGGAATCATAATACTGTAGGGGGCTTTATCGCTATCGGCTGACTCGGAGGCGGGTGCAAAATAGCCGTTTTCTTCCCAGCGTTGGTACCAGCGCTGTTCAATATCGCCGGGTTGAAAGGTTTTTTCCATAGTGGGTATCGGGTTCGTCGCTTGTCAAGAGTAATTAAAAGTGTATAGGCCGCGGATTCTAACCCAGATTGGGTTAGGGTGTTAGCCGATTAATCTTCCAGTGACTGTTGGTAAAGTGATTCGATCACATCGGGCGCCTGGTGTTTTAGCTGGTTAGTTAATTGTTGGGTCATTGATGGTAGCGCTTGCTGCACAATATCGTGAATCATTGAATTCAAATCCATGGTGTCTTGTGCGACTAAATCTGACTGTACTTGCTCAGAGCCGGATACAGGGTCTTTAGTTGCTGTACTATCCTTGGCCCGGGTTATTTCTTCACTGGTTATAACGGCCGACCCCGGGTTAGAAAGATTATCGAGTTCAATGCTCAGATTTTCTAAATCATCGAGCAGGTTATTGGTTAAATCATTTTGCATGGCAGGTTTTACGCTTAAACGGGTTGAGGTGGTTTGCAGATTAAAAATTACTTACAGATTATGAACATCCAGCGGATAACCGCGATCGCGATAAAATTTAAATCGTTGTCGCGATTTTTCTTTAGCGGCTTCGTCACCTGAAACCACTTCGGCAACGCGGGTAAAGCGACTAAAAAATTCTGGCGTTTGCTCAGTTAAATTGATCAGCACATCATGGTGCGCGCCCGGATTGCCCGAGCAGGCAACCAAAATTTCTTTGGGAGCATCTTCATCGGTTTTAGATTCACCGCTATCGCCACTATTTTGCTCACTGCCATTTTTTTCACTGGTATGTGGCAAAAAACTATTGGGTCTAAAACTCCACAGCAGGTCATCAACCGCTTGCATGGTTTGTTCACTATCGGTATGCAAGTAAATCGCGTGCTTTTGGCGATAGGCTTTTTCAGTCAAGCGGCAGGCAAAGCTATAAAGCTCCGCCGGTGTTTTTGCATCTGTGATATAAAAATCGATTTTTGTCATGGCTGATGTTTGGTTTAAAGAAGTTTGGCAAACTTTTTATTGCTTGTACGCGTATGGCGCAACCAGTATAACCGTTCTTTTGGTAGCTGTTAGCCTGGCTGCGCAATTGGCCATAAACTTACGAGGCCTTACCGGCTTTTTCCATTAAGTATTGGCATAGCAGGTTAACCGGACGGCCGCTGGCGCCCTTGGGGCCACCCTGGTTCCAGGCTGTGCCGGCAATATCTAGATGCGCCCAGCGGTAATCTTCAGCAAACTGCGATAAAAAGCAGGCCGCAGTTACCGTACCTGCGCCACCGGCACCTAAGTTGGCGATATCGGCAAATGGCGTGTCGAGTTGCTTTTTATATTCATCCCAAAGCGGTAATTGCCAGGCTCTATCGGCGCTGTTTTTACCTGCAGCTAGTAGTTCGTCGGCCAGGTTATCATCATTGCTCATTAGACCAGTGGCATGATGGCCCAGTGCGACAATAACCGCACCGGTTAGCGTGGCAATATCAATAACCGAGGCCGGCTTAAAGCGCTTCACATAAGTTAGCGCGTCACAGAGCACCAGGCGTCCTTCGGCATCAGTATTTAAAATTTCAATGGTTTTGCCCGACATGCTGGTAACGACATCGCCAGGTTTGGTTGCGCGGCCGCTGGGCATATTCTCTGCCGCAGCTACCACACCAATCACATTGAGTGGCAGTTTCATTTCGGCAATGGCATTGATAGTGCCAAACACGCTGGCTGCACCGCACATATCAAACTTCATTTCATCCATTTTGGCGCCAGGCTTTAAGCTGATGCCGCCGGTATCAAAGGTAATACCCTTACCTACCAATACATGAGGCTGCTCGTTTTTCTTACCGCCCTGGTAGTTCATTACCATAAGCTGCGATTCCTGGTCGCTGCCATTACCTACCGATAAGAGCGAGCCCATACCCAGCGCTTCCATTTGTTTTTCGCCCAGTACTGTGGTTTTTATGGTCTGATGCTGACGACCCAGTTTGCGCGCTTCGGCCGAGAGATTTTTAGGTGTGCAAAAATTGCCGGGCAGGTTGCCCAGCTCGCGCGCTACGTTAATGCCTTTACCAATGGCAACGCCTTGTGCAATCGCCTGGCGATTGGCTGTAGACGCTTCGGCATTGATAAAACTGATTTTGTTAATGACGCAGGGCTTGGCTTTTTTACCAGGCTTGGTTGTATTGTAGCTGTAAGTACTGCGTGTAATACGTGAGCTGAGTTGTTGTAGCGCCCAACTTACGGGTACCGACTTGGGCGTTTTAATACTGCAAACCACCGCGCAGTGTTTGCCGTTGAATTTGTTTACCGCGTTGGCTAATGCGTCACAGGCTTTATGCCAGCCCTGGCGGCTGAGTTTGCCTTTTTCGCCCAGGCCCCAAAGCACAATGCGGCTGGCGGCATTGCCGGTGACTAGCGGCAGGGTAAGAATTTCGCCAGGCTTACCGCCAAATTCGTCGGCGGCAATTAACTTACTGAGTTGTTTTTTGCTGGCTTTGTCGATACTGCGGCTATCGGCGTTAAGTTTTTCGCCTTTAAAAATCGGGAGTACGAGTGTATCGCATCCGAATGAAGGAAGGTCTGTTACAGATTTTAGCGGTGCGCGCATAATTTAGATTCACATGTCAGATAATAGAAAAGGGTTATGTTTGCTTTTCATATAGAGCGTTAGGAGGTAGTAGTTGTATCGCGATGCTTGGGTTTGTTGGCTACCGATACGTTACTGCTTTTTTGTTGCATTTGATTTTCTATCTAGCTTCGCTCTATTGTCGATTTCGCGGCACGATAGTCAAGTGATATCAATTGGATAGGTTCCAAATTGCCGGAATTTCAGGCCAGTGGTTGCCGATGGGCTTAGGCCAGCGGGCGTTTATTTTTATCTGATAAAACGACCTGCAAGCCGTGCCCAGGGCATGAGATAGAGCACGAGATGGAGCATGAGATGGGGTTTGAGATGGGGTATCCCTGATAAAGCTAGCTGGCATAGCGTTTAACGATACTCGGTGCCGTCGCAAGAACCACAGCTACCGCCATATGATATCCAGACCGGGTATAAAGTGGGTGGCAGGCTCGCTTAATCATTCGAAATTAGGTGTTTGGGCAGTTATAAGCAGCTGATTTACATTGAGATAATGTCATCTGATTAACAGATTGTGTGGTGACCCGCGGCGCATTTTATGCCATCGTGACCATCAGTATGCATCCGTTAACTTTTGAGGAGAAACCAGCTCGTGTCCCAATGCCCTTTTGCCAATATTCTCGATCCCGATTTTTATGTTGCGGGCAACCACCAGCCTCGGCTTGGCGAGCTGCGCGAGCAGGCCAATGCGCCTATTGTGAAAATCGATGACCCGCTCACCGGTGTACCGTACTGGGCGGTAATGGGGCGCGACGAGGCCGATTTTATTGCCAAAAACCCGCTGCTGTTTTCGAGTGTAGAAAAAACGGTGATCCCTACCGAGTACGATGACGATACCATTGCCATGCAGGCAGAGATGCTGGTCAATATGGACCCGCCCAAGCATCCCAAGTATCGCCGTATTGCTCGTAACGCATTTACGCCCCGAGCGGTAGAGGAGTACGAGGGGCTGTTTCGTGACTATGCAAAAGAGATTGTCGACAAGGTGGTGGCAAAAGGCAATTGCGAGTTTATAACTGAGGTTGCTGCCGAGTTGCCATTAATGGCAATACTTGATTTGGTGGGTGTGCCGCGCGAAGATCGTGGTAAGTTTTTTCAATGGACTAACGAGATGTTTTTTCAGGACGATGAAGATATTGGTGGCGATGACCCCAAGGCCAAAGCAGAGGCAGCATCGGCCAATATTTATATGTATGCCAATGCACTGGCTGAGCAGCATAAGCAAAAACCACTCACCAATATTGTTGGCGCGCTGCTCGACGGTGAGGTCGATGACGAAAAGCTTACCGAAAGCGAGTTTTCGCTGTTCTTTTTAATGTTAATTGCGGCGGGTAATGAAAGTACACGTTCGGTTACTGCGCATGGCATGCGCCTGTTAATGGAAAACCCCGACCAGTGGCAATACCTGGTCGATAACCCCGATAAAATCCCCGATGCCTGCGAAGAAATGTTGCGCTATAACGCGGCATTTATTGGGATGCGTCGCACCGCTAAAGAAGATGTTGAGGTGGGCGGCGCGCAAATTAAAAAGGGTGATAAGGTGATTTTGCACTGGCACTCGGTAAACCTTGACCCCAATGTCTTTGACGACCCGTTAAGCTTTGATGTCAGGCGTGCTGAAAAGCTGCCATCGCTATCGCGTGAGCATCGCGCCTTTGGCGTAGGCCAGCATTTTTGCATTGGTTCGCATTTGGCGCGGCTGGAGCTGCGTATTATGTTTGAAGAACTGGTGCCACGTTTGCATCAGCCGCAGTTTGATGGCGAAGTACAGTATGTGCGCGATCATTTTGTTAACGGTATTAAGGAAATGCCCATCAGGTTTGGGACGACAGGGTAGTCGTGGCTTTAATCTGACAATTTTTTCTCGCTGGTAGCGGTCTCTTTAAGTATAATTTCGCGCTTATTTTCAATCGACCCAATAGTTCGATCATCGGCCTCCAGGCTAATCGGCACTTTTTAAAGAGATCGCTAACCTCCATGCTAGAAACCAACCCCCAGCAAACCAGCCTAAAAGATCTGCGCGAGCGTGTTGAAACCCTTAGGGGGTATCTTTGACTACGCCAATAAAAAAGAGCAACTGACCGAAGTCGAACTCGAGTTGGGTGAACCCTCGGTATGGGATGACCCCGAAAAAGCCCAGGCATTGGGCAAGCAGCGCGCTGCCCTGGAAGCAGTGGTGCTGGTCATCGACAAGCTCGATACCGGTATCGATGACGCCAAAGATCTGCTGGAAATGGTGATTGAAGAAAGCGATGCCGAGAGCCTGGTATCGGTTGATAGCGAAATCGATGATTTGCGCGCCCAGCTTGAACAGCTGGAGTTTCGCCGCATGTTCTCGGGCGAAATGGACCCAAATAACGCCTTTCTCGATATCCAGTCGGGCTCCGGTGGCACCGAAGCGCAAGACTGGGCCGAAATGCTGCTGCGCATGTACTTGCGTTGGGGCGAGGCCAAAGGGTTGAAAACCGATTTAATCGAAGCCTCAGCCGGTGATGTTGCCGGTATTAAAAGCGCCACCATTCACTTTCAGGGGGAGTACGCTTTTGGCTGGCTGCGCACTGAAACCGGTGTACACCGCCTGGTGAGAAAATCACCGTTTGATTCGGGTAGTCGCCGCCATACCTCTTTTGCCTCGATCTTTGTCTCGCCAGAGGTCGATGAAAATATCGAAATTGAAGTTGACCCCTCTGATGTGCGCACCGATACCTATCGCGCTTCGGGTGCGGGTGGTCAGCACGTTAATAAAACCGACTCGGCGGTGCGTTTAACCCACGAACCCACCGGCACAGTGGCGCAGTGCCAAAGCGAGCGATCGCAGCATCAAAACCGCGACAAAGCCTGGAAAATGCTAAAAGCCAAGCTTTACGAGTTAGAAATGCAAAAACTGACCGCCGAGAAACAGGCCATGGAAGACAGCAAGTCGGATATTGGCTGGGGCAGCCAGATTCGCTCTTATGTGCTCGATGACCAGCGTATTAAAGATTTGCGCACCGGAACCCAAACCAGCAACTGCCAAAATGTACTCGATGGCGATATCGATATGTTTATTGAGGCATCGCTTAAGCAGGGCTTGTAAGGCTATACTCTCGCCTCAAAAAGCCGATACGCTGAAATTGCAAAGCACGAGTTAATAACCAAGCTGTTAAAACAGGTTTTTTACAATAGACAGGAAACTATGAGCAACGAACACGAAAATAATCAGGCCGCCGAAGAAAACAAACTGGTTGCCGAGCGCAGGCAAAAGCTGGCCGCCATTCGCGAGCAGGGAGTGGCATTTCCTAACGATTTTCGCCGCGATAGCTTGGCCTCCGAGCTACAGGCCGAGCTGGGCGAGCACGATAAACCGGCGCTAGAAGCACTAAACCGCAATGCAAGTGTGGCGGGGCGCATTATGGCCCAGCGTGGACCATTTATTGTGCTGCAAGATGTCTCGGGGCGTATTCAGCTTTATGTCGATAAAAAGTCGTTGCCTGAGGCTGTGACTGCCGCCATTAAAAGCTGGGATATTGGTGATATTGTTTGCGCCAGCGGCCCGGTACATAAGTCGGGCAAGGGCGATTTATACGTTTATATTAAAGACGCCAAACTGCTCACCAAGTCGCTTCGACCATTGCCCGATAAATTTCATGGCCTGGCTGATACCGAAATTCGCTACCGCCAGCGTTATCTTGACTTAATTATGAACCAGGATGTGCGCGAGGTTTTTAGTCTGCGCTCGCAAATTATTAATGCCATACGCCAGTTTCTGGTTGAGCGCCAGTTTATGGAGGTTGAAACGCCCATGTTGCAGGCGATTCCTGGCGGTGCAACGGCGCGGCCGTTTATTACCCATCACAATGCGCTCGATATGGATATGTATTTGCGTATTGCACCAGAGCTTTATTTAAAGCGTTTGGTGGTGGGCGGTTTTGAGCGTGTATTTGAAATTAATCGCAATTTCCGTAACGAGGGTTTGTCTACCCGGCATAACCCCGAATTTACCATGATAGAGTTTTATCAGGCCTACGCCGACTACCATGATTTAATGGACTTAACCGAAGCGATGTTGCGCACCGTGGTTGACCAGGTGCTGGGTGGGACTAGCGTCGAATACCAGGGCCACAGTCTGGACTTTGGTTCATCGTTTACACGTATGACGGTGCTGGAGTCGATACTGGCCTATAACCCCTCGCTCAATGCTGCGCAGCTGGCCGACCGCGAGTCTGCTGCCGCCATTGCCAGTAGCATGGGTATTCCGCTAAAAGATAGCTACGGTTTGGGCAAAATTCAAATTGAGATTTTTGAAAAAACCGTTGAAGAAAAATTGATCGAGCCAACGTTTATTACCGCCTATCCAACTGAGGTATCCCCGCTGGCCAGGCGTAATGATTCCGACCCGTTTGTTACCGATCGCTTTGAGTTTTTTGTGGCCGGGCGCGAAATCGCCAACGGGTTTTCGGAGCTCAACGATGCCGAAGACCAGGCTGAGCGCTTTAAGCGGCAGGTTGAAGATAAAGATGCCGGTGATATCGAAGCCATGCACTATGATGCCGACTATATTGCGGCTTTGGAGTACGGGCTGCCACCAACGGCAGGCGAGGGCATTGGTATCGATCGGCTGGTGATGTTGTTAACTGATTCGCCATCGATACGCGATGTATTATTGTTTCCGGCTATGCGGCGCTCGCAGGACTAAGTGGCATCCAGTGATTAATTCTGGAGTTTGATTGCTGGCGGTACGTGGCCTTAATTCGCCTTACAGAGTTTGCTGCAAATGATTCGCGGAAAATCATTTCGATTCTACGGTATTTCGTTTAACATGTTGTTCTCAATGCTAACAAACGCCTTTAACAGCGGGTATGAAATAAAATTGAGTTGTAAACCCCGAATTTACCGGCCACTGCCAACCGCGATGCTTCTTGTGCTCACAGCAGCACTTGCTGCTTGCGTCAGTGCCCCACCGCCAGCGCCTATCTATATCGCGCCCGAACCCGCCCCAATTGTCGAACCGATAGCGTGCGAACCTGAAATTGACTTGGGTACCGAATCTGCGATGCGCAAATTAGCGCTGGCCAACGAATGGCATAGCGAAATGCGCTACGAAAGTGCGTTTGAAGCTTATGAATCAGTGCTTTCTGAGCATGCCAGCCTGCTGGCCGATGCTTATGCACTTTGGGGCATAATTGCGTTGCGGCTTGATCGCGATAACCCTGATTACAGTCGTGAGGCGGCGCAAACTGCCATTTATGTATTAGATCAGCGTGCTAAAGATGCGTTGAAAACCGAGGCCGCCAGCGAGGCGCGGCTTCTTTGGTTTAGCGCGCAAATTATGGTTGAGGCAGATGTCAGTAAAGATAAAGTCGTTGCGGAAAACCGTGAACTCGAAGCCGAGCTGGCCCAGCGCGATGAGGCCATTAAACGCATGCGTGAGCTGACGCTGGGTGACTAGTATTTGTGGCAAGCTGAGTGGCCGAGCTAAGATCAAACAGTCAATCGCTCAAAAAATCAATCAAACATATCAGGCTGTTCAGCCGCAATGACATTAAACAGCGGTTGAAAGCTAAACCAGCCGGCTAGTTCAGAACCCACGGTTTCGTAAGTTGTCTTTGCTACCGCATCAGGGATCAGTTTAGGTTTACCCGCCGCTTCGGCTAGCAATTGTGCCTGGCAAGAGCGTTCCATCGTAAAGTACCACCAGGCCGCCGCTTCGATTGAGCCGCCGACAGTAATCAAGCCGTGGTTTTGCAAAATACAGGCTTTGTTATTGCCCAGTGATTTTGCCAGAGCTTCGCCTTCGCTCATGTCCAGCACTACGCCAGTAAAATTGCTATGCAGTGCATGGTCGTGATAAAAGGCGCAGGCATCCTGGGTAATAGGGTCTAACGGTTTACCTAAAGCTGCCCAGCTTTTGCCATACACTGAGTGTGAATGGGCCGCGGCAATCACATCGGGCCGAGCGCGGTGAATATGGCTATGAATGGTAAATGCAGCGCCGTTAAGTAGGCCGCCATCGTTAAGCACATTGCCTTCGTGGTCGACCAATAGCAGCTGGGACATTTTCACCTGCTTAAACGACACGCCCATGGGGTTAACCCAAAACTGGTCGGTAAATTCCGGGTCGCGCACGGTGATATGGCCAGCGGCGCCCTCATCGAAACCGAATTTGCCAAACAGGCGCAGCGCGGCGGTTAGTCGTTGTTTACGATGTAATCGCTCTTCGGCAAGGGAGTTAAATGCCGGTGGGTAAACAAAGCTGTCGTCAAGGTTCATTACCGTATCGTTAATTACGTTCTCAACTTCGCTGGGGCTTGCCTGGGTCATAATTCACTCTTTACTTAACCGTGTAGCGGGTACAGAGCTGCTTAGTGTAACCCCTTAGGTATCTGGGGCGCCAGAGAGTTTAATCAACGGCCACAATTGGCTCCATAAGGATGCTGAATGAGGGGACGGATTTGCAGGCCAACTTATTGTAGAATCTCAATCCGAAATTCGGTCTTTGGGCTCTGCACAGTATGAATCATCCTCTCACCATTTTTGGTGGTCCCATTAACGCGGTGGTCATGGCCGCCGAGCAGTTTGGCGTATCGCGCCGAGAACTCCTGCGCGCGGCCAATATAGACGAGGCCTTGCTAAGCCAGCCTGAGCATCGTTTTCCTGCCGGTTTGTTATTAGATATTTATCGTCACGCCGAGCGCGCCACGGGTAACCCCGAAATTGGTTTAACGGTGGGGCGAATCAGTTATTTAACCGGATTAAACCTGCATTTATACATGGCGACTATCTGCCATGATGTGCGCGACTTTCTTAATCTCATGCCTAGCCTGTTAAAACTAAGAGGCGACATTGGTGAGGTGCAAACCCGAAAAGAGGGGCAGCAAATTATTTTGCAATGGTTGCCGCTGGCTGCCGAATCGGCGCGCGAGCGCTATCTTACCGATGAAATGCTGGCGGCCAGTGCGTTGGTATTTAATTCGCTCTGCGTGTTTGAAATACCGGTGCTTGAGGCACATTTTAGCTATGCCCGCCCAGCAGATACTAGCCGACTGGAAGCTTTGTTTGGTAGTAATTTGCGTTTTGATAGGCCCGCTAGTGCGCTGCACTTTGACCGTAAGATTTTAAACTATCGCCTAGTTGAACAGGGCTACGATGTTGACCCTAGCTATCCGCAAAAGGTCGAAGGTTTAATTATGCCGCGCGACGATACCGATGCGTTTTTAAGTTCACTGCGATTATCGATTACGCAAAACCTGCCCGACGGTGAGGTTGGGCTCGATACGGTTGCTAGTGATTTAAATGTTTCGCGGCGCACCTTGCAGCGACGCCTGTCTGAACGTGGTACACAGTTTTCGCAGATCTTGCAGGATGTGCGTTTGCATCTTGCCGAGCGCTATCTCAGTGATAAACGACTCACCATTGCCGAGATTGCTTTCTTACTGGGTTATGCCGATCAGGGATCTTTTTCCAGCGCGTTTAAGAGTTGGCATGGGGTATCGCCATCGGAATTTCGTGTACAACCCAAGGTGCGTTAGTCGTTGATCGCCTGGATTCTTTCTTACCAATAACATTTAGGAGCATGCTGTGAGTTTACCCGAGTTCAACCATCTGGAGGCTTGTGACGTTAGCGTTGAAAATGCTATTGCGCATATTCAGTTAAAGCGTGGCAAGGCATTAAACACCATGAACTCGGCATTTTGGCGCGAGCTGCCCGAAGTGGTTCGAGCATTAGATAATAGCGGCGAGGTGCGCGTTATTGTTTTATCGTCAACCGGTAAACACTTTACTGCGGGTATGGATTTAGAAGTATTTGCCAATTTGGGTGGCCAGGCTGAAGCCGAAGAGGGTCGGCGTGCCGAGGCCCTGCGCCGTTTGGTATTAAAGCTGCAAGATGCCTTTAATGTATTAGAGCAGGCACGTATGCCAGTGCTGTCGGCCATACAGGGCGGTTGTATTGGTGGTGGTGTCGATATGGTTTGTGCCACCGACGCTCGCTACTGCACCGAAGACACTTTTTTTGTGGTGAAAGAAACGCAACTGGGTATTGTTGCTGACCTGGGCACGCTACAGCGTTTGCCGCGACTAATACCTGACGGCCTGGCGCGCGAGTTGGCTTACACCAGCCGAAAAATGTCGGCGCAAGAGGCCTTGCAGGCGGGCTTGGTTAACGCGGTATTTCCCGACCAGGCGGCGATGCTTGAATCAGTGATGGCAACGGCGCAGTCGATTGCGGCCAATTCGCCGCTTACCGTGGCGGGTACCAAGGCGATGTTTAACTATGGCCGCGATCATGGGGTCAGTGATTCTTTGCAGTATATGGCAACCTGGCAGGCGGGTATGTTCAGGACCACAGATTTATTTGAGTCGATGCAGGCCGGTGCAGAAAAGCGTGACGCCGAGTACTTGCCGCTGGAATCACTGGAAATCAAGCTATAGCTATGGGTTGGGAGTTGCGTTGTGAGTAAAGTAAATTACGTCGATCCTACTCGCGAGAGTTTTGAGGCTTTTAATGCGCTGCCGCGCGATACGCCAATTAATATGCTCAATTTAATCAAGCTTCGCGACCTCGCTGCGTATCCGGCGGGGCACGAAAATACTAAACATAACTGGAGCGGCGCGCGGGCTTATCAGGAATATGGCAAAACCAGTGGCGTTGTGTTTAAACGCGTCGGTGGTTCAATCATCTGGCGTGGGCAGATGGAGGCGATGCTTATTGGGCCACAGGATATGGAGTGGGATATCGCATTTATTGCGCGTTACCCGGACAGTGGGGCATTTATGGCCATGGTCACCGACCCCAAGTATCAACTGGCGGTAGTCAATCGCCAGGCGGCGGTATTAACCTCGCGACTCATTCGCTTTGGTGAGGTGGAAGCTTCCAATTCATTTGGCTAATCGCTATTTTTCTTGACGCGGGTTATCAAAAAAGATAACCTGCTCGAATGACATGGACGGTTACTTTCTACAATTCAAAGGTTGAGCAGGACACGCTGGCACTATCGGCTAGCATTCTTGCGAATTTTTTGCGTATAGCGGAATTAATTGAAGAATATGGGCCGGATCTGGGTCGCCCACATACTGCGCCATTGGGTAAGGGATTATTTGAGATTCGCGCCCGTGGTAGGCAAGGCATTGCGCGATCAATATTCTGTACTGTGAAAAATCGTGAGATTGTTATTCTTTTAACGGTAATTAAAAAAAGCAATGCGTTGCCAAAACGCACAATGAATCTTGTTGTCAGGCGTCAACAGGAGATACAAAACCATGACTAAGCGAACCGATTTTACTACCTTCAAGCAAAAGGCGTTAAAAAAGCACGCGGTTAAAGCAGAGTATGACGCGCTAGAGCCAATGTATGCGCTAAAGCGTGAGATGATTGCATTGCGTCAAAAAGCCGGAGTGACACAAGCGCAAATGGCTAAGCTGATGGGTACGCGCAAAAGTAATATCTCCAGGCTCGAAAGTTTAAATTCGGAGAGCTCTCCGCGTTTGGCAACCATTGAAAATTATGCAGATGCTTTGGGTTATTCCATTAAAGTCAAGTTTGTGCGGCAGGTGCTCTAATTGATGCTCGTTCGACAGGTGGGGTTTTGGGGGCTTGGCGCGTCTTAATAAAAATACCCGTCGTCAGACAATCCGGAGTGTTCAATGAAGTACTATGTAGTCGATGTTTTCTCTAATGCGCCATTTTTAGGAAACCCTGTAGCTGTTGTTATCTGTGATAAGCAACTGGCGTCTAATCAGATGCAGCAAATAGCAGCATGGTTTAATTTATCAGAAACGACTTTTGTTACCGACTTTCAGCCTGACCCAGTCAGCTATCAGGTTAGGATTTTTACACCTCGCGGCGAATTACCTTTTGCTGGCCACCCCTCGTTGGGTACGGCCGCTGCGGTAAAAACACATTTTGACTATGCTCCGCAAACGATTTGCCAGCACTGTAAGGCTGGCGTGATTGAAGTGCGTTTTGATCTATCGGGCACTGTTCATTTATTGGCGCTTGAGCCGAAAATGGAGCTGCTATCTAATACCACACGCAGTCAGCTAGCTGACGTTCTGAGTCTTGATAGCGCTGCGATAGAACAAGCGGCAATCATTGATTCGGGTCCGCTTTGGATAACCGCATTGTTATCTGAAGCGGAGAGTATTCAAGACCTTGATCCCAATTTTACCGATATTGAACATTTCTCAAATGAGTTGCAAGCTACGGGTATTATGCTTGGCGCAGCGATGCCAGAAGAAAATTGGTATAAAGTTAGGACGTTCGCCCCCGGCAGTGGGTGTTCCTGAAGATCCGGTTTGTGGCAGCGGCAATATTGCGTTTGCTTATTTGCGAGCGAAGACTGCCAAAGTTGTACGTAACTATCGGGCTAAGCAAGGGCAGGAAATAGGCCGGGATGGTGAGATTGACATTGCATATATCGACAATGCGACCATTGAGCTCGGTGGTAATACTGTGATTACAGCCCGTGGCGAGTTATATGAATAATAGCGTGGATTAATTAGCTAGCTGTGCTGCGTGCAATGCTTGATACTCTAGAAGCGAAATGTTGTGCAGCCCAGATTCTCCCCTGATGTGGTGAAGCCATTTTAGCGTTCTAAAACCATCAAACCAGTGCTGTAGATGCCGGCTAAATTGTTGTTGGTCGCGGCTATTAGCAACACAGTGTGCAATCGCGTTGTCAAAATCCATTGCTTGCAATGCTAAGATAATAGACGCTTGCATGTCATAAACTAATCGCCATTGGATAGTGATCTTAGTGCTGGCATCAAACCCCGCAGCTATTTCATCAAAACCCTGTAGCAGAGTTTTTAGTAGTTCAAATAATTGCGGATGGTAGAAAATCGCGGCATCTTCTACGTTATCGTAGTTCAGTATGTCTGCTACCGCAGTTCCTGTACCAAAGGGTGTTCTGTTTGAGATCCGCGATTTGATGTCGACAATCGGTTGCGCCAGTTCAATAATGCGGCCGGTCTTGCGCAGCTTATTTAGTACGTAAAAATCCTCGCCCGCTGCGCGCTTTGGAAATCCTCTCACCATCGCATAGTGATGAGCATCAATACATAGTGTGCTGCCAACGGTATTAAATGCATAGGGGCTCCCTGCATATGCTAAGCCGCTGACATAAGCTCTTAGTCGCGTTTCGTAAATCTGTGTGGCCCGGTCAATGGCGCTGTCACCGCCTGTGATATGTCGATAGCCCAGCACGAATGCTGCAACGTCTTGTTTTGCATCGGGCATGGGCAACTGAAAATAATTATTCGGTAAAACCGTATCCGCATCGGTGGAGTAAATCCAATGCGAGCGAATCAGTTGTCGGTAAATAAGCTGTAGCGCAATATCGGCAGAAATTTTTCGCGCTAAACCCACGCCTTGCTGATGAGGTATCGGGTCGCCCAGATCAAATCGATCAACCAGCAGTACCCCGCTGTGGTTATTGATCGAATCGCTTGCTAGTGTGTGTAAGCTGAGATTGCGGTTGCGCCAATTGCATTGCGTACGCTGTTGTAAAAAGCTCCGAGCGTCGGCGTTGTGGGCTGACAACGCATCGTTTGCGTCGGGTCGGTTAAGCACAATAACGGCAAGTGTGGCTGGCTGGTTTGCCAAAAATTCAAGCGTGCGCTGGATAAACACCAAAGACTCGTCATAGGCGGGTATGCAAACGCAATGGGTAAATCGTGCAGGCAAACCTGCCAGTAACGCGGCTTCTGGCTCCGCGTATTTTGCGAGATACTTTTCTGTGCTATTCACGTGTTGCCGTGTTCGTGTGTGGCGTTAGTGTAAGGCAGCAGTGATATCGAGATCGGCGGTGATCTTCGCTTCAATATCCAGCAGTTCATTTAGCCGTTCATCAACAATGGCTTTGTCAAAGTAGCAATAAGCCAGGTCGACAAAAGTCGCATAGTGGCGTGCTTCGCTGCGGGTAATGGAGCGATAAAAATTTTTCAGCGCACCCTCAGGCAGCGCATCGGCGACCAGTCCAAAACGCTCACAGCCACGTGCCTCGATAATCCCACCCGTTAATAATCGGTCGAGCAGGTAGACATCCGAACCATTACGCATCTGATCGCGCATGGCCAGTACATAAGGGTCTTTGGTATCGGCAGCCAGTTGAATATCGCGCTGGTGCAACCATTTGACTACCTCGCGAAAATGGCTTAGCTCTTCAACCGCCAGCTCCGACATCTTTTCAACCAGCTCCTTGCGATCGGGATAGTGCGAAATCATCGATAGCGCCATACCCGATGCCTTTTTCTCGGCGGCGGCATGGTCTTGCATAAAAGTATCAAAATCATTCATCACCGCTTCGACCCAATCGGCAGGGGTGTCATAGCGCAGTGGATTGATGTTATTGGCGTGGATTTCGGACAAAACAACCTCAAATATTTAGCTGGTATCGGTAGCGCTGCGCATTATAATACCTCGCGATTAACTTTGCCGACTGTTTTTTAATCAGTCGCTCTCCCGCTAGATAGTTTTCTCAACTGGATAAGGTTTTTCTATGGTTATTAAACCCAAAGTTCGCGGTTTTTTATGTGTTACCACCCATCCCGTTGGCTGTGATGCCAATGTCAAAAGCCAAATTGATTATGTAAAGTCCCAGGGCGATATTCAGGATGCGCCCAAGCGCGTATTAGTCATTGGCGCTTCAACGGGCTATGGCCTGGCATCGCGTATTAGTGCTGCCTTTGGCGGCGGCGCCAGTACGCTGGGCCTGTTTTTTGAAAAACCCGGTACCGAGAGAAAACCGGGCACTGCAGGTTGGTATAACTCAGCTGCATTTCATAAATATGCCGAGGCCGAAGGGCTTTACGCGAAAAGCATTAATGGCGATGCATTTTCCGATGAGATCAAGCAAAGAACCATTGAGGTGATTAAAGAAGACCTGGGGCAGGTTGACCTGGTGGTGTATAGTCTGGCATCGCCCAGACGCCAGCATCCCAAAACTGGCGAGATCCATAGCTCAACACTTAAGCCTATTGGCAAGAGCGTCACCCAGCGTTGTGTCAATACCGATAAGGGGATTATCGAAGAAGTCACCATCGATCCGGCCAGCGATGAAGAAATTGCCAACACCGTTGCAGTAATGGGTGGTGAAGACTGGGAGATGTGGATCGATGCCCTGGCCGATGCCGGCGTGTTGGCTGAGGGTGCAAAAACCACCGCTTATACTTATGTCGGCGAGAAAGTCACCTGGGACATTTACTGGCACGGTACTATTGGCCAGGCCAAGCAAGATCTGGATCGACGGGTAAAAACCATTCGCAATCGCCTGGCTGATATTAATGGTGATGCCCGCGTGTCGGTATTAAAAGCGGTGGTAACCCAGGCGAGCTCGGCCATTCCGGTAATGCCTTTGTATTTAGCGCTATTATTTAAAATCATGAAGGCCGAAGGCACACACGAAGGCTGTA
>CBFHXO010000021.1:0-32258 GCA_965659815.1 Pseudomonadales bacterium | reverse complement strand
CCGCTAAGACTCGTCTGAGGCTGTTTTTGGTGCGTCTTCGTAAACAATCAGTGGTTCCGAATCGCCAGTAATCACTGAACTATCGATAACCACTTTGGAGACACCGGTTTGTGAAGGAATATTGTACATCGTATCAAGCAGCACCGACTCGAGAATAGATCGAAGACCCCGTGCGCCCGTTTTACGCTCCATTGCACGATTGGCGATAGCACGTAAACCGTCTTCACGAAAATCGATTTCCACACCTTCCATTTCAAATAAGCGAGCGTATTGCTTGCTAAGTGAATTTTTCGGCTCAGTAAGAATGCGTACCAATGCATCCTGATCGAGTTCTTCGAGTGTTGCAATTACCGGAAGACGGCCAACGAACTCAGGGATAAGGCCGTAACGAACTAAATCTTCAGGCTCTAAATCATGCAGCACTTCGCCAAAGTTTTTGGTTTCATCCTTACTTTTAACTTCAGCGTTAAAACCAATGCCGCTTTTTTCAGAGCGATCGCGAATCACTTTATCGAGCCCGGCAAATGCGCCGCCGCAGATAAAGAGGATATTAGAGGTATCGACTTGCAAAAACTCTTGCTGCGGATGCTTTCTGCCACCCTGCGGTGGTACCGATGCAACCGTGCCTTCAATTAATTTCAATAAGGCCTGTTGCACACCTTCGCCCGATACATCGCGGGTAATTGAAGGGTTGTCAGATTTGCGAGAAATTTTGTCTATCTCATCGATATAAACAATGCCCACTTGCGCCTTTTCTACATCGTAGTCGCATTTTTGCAGCAGTTTCTGAATAATATTCTCAACGTCTTCACCCACATAACCGGCTTCAGTTAACGTGGTTGCATCGGCAATGGTAAACGGTACGTCAAGCAGCCGTGCCAGTGTCTCGGCAAGCAGTGTTTTACCACTACCTGTTGGGCCTACCAGCAGAATATTACTTTTGCCTAGCTCAACGTCATCTTTACCCAGCGTGCCCGCACGAAGACGCTTGTAGTGGTTGTAAACCGCAACTGCCAATACCTTTTTCGCGCGCTGCTGACCAATCACATACTCATCGAGAATATTGTCAATTTCAACTGGGGTAGGCAGTGATTCCTGGCCACCTTCGGCACTGCTCTCCTGAACTTCCTCGCGGATGATGTCATTACATAAATCCACACACTCATCGCAAATAAATACCGAGGGCCCGGCGATAAGCTTGCGCACTTCATGCTGGCTCTTACCACAGAATGAACAGTAAAGCAGTTTTCCACTATCACCATCTTTGCTGTTATCACTCATTAATTGTAAACCTCAAATTGCTTTAGAATATTATTGCCTATTATTCAACCAATACTTGGTGTTTTAATCTCCGATGCGCTGCCAGTGTTTGGCGCCTAACCCAGCAGAGCATTGAGCGGATTTTTTCACCGTAAAACGCTACAAAAAACCGCTCAGCTTTACCCGTACTTTATACGAAAACATCCCGCATGTGAAAAGCCTTTTCTCTTAAATAACTGTAGTAGCCACAACGCTTTATGTCAGTGGAGCTTGCTAAATACGCCATAAAAAAGCCATTTATGCTTTGACAATGCTTTTGGCCAGTCAGTTCTAAGAAAATCGCGCCCTTAGCGCGTTTGGGCGCAGCCGCAAATCCCGTTACCTTTGCAGCACCAGCTATTTTTTTCCGGATGGGCGCAAAAATGCCGAAACTCGAATCATTATACGACAGCTGGTACCAGCCAGATTGCTACTGTTTTTATAGCATTATCCTATGAATCCAGCCCATTTACCGAGATTTATCAGTCAGCGGGGGTATTCTGGCCTAGATTTTGCGATCTTCCAGTACCTGGTCGACCAAACCGTAAGTCTTGGCCGCTTCGGCATTCATAAAGTTATCGCGCTCGGTATCCGCTTCAATCGTCTCCATTGACTGACCCGTGTGTTCGGCCAGCAATCGGTTTAAGCGCTCGCGAATAATAAGGATTTCTTTCGCCTGAATGTCGATATCAGTTGCCTGGCCCTGCGCTCCGCCACTAGGCTGGTGGATCATCACTCGTGAGTTAGGCAGGCAAAAACGCTTGCCCTTAGCGCCACCAGCTAGCAAAAACGCCCCCATACTGGCCGCCTGGCCAAGACATATAGTGCTGACATCTGGCTTGATAAATTGCATGGTGTCGTAAATCGCCAAGCCAGCGGTAACCGCTCCACCCGGGGAGTTGATATATAAACTGATATCCTTGTCCGGGTTTTCAGATTCCAAAAACAATAACTGGGCGACAATCAGATTCGCCATATTATCTTCGACTGGACCTACCGCAAAAATCACGCGCTCTTTCAGCAAACGGGAATAAATATCAAACGAACGCTCACCGCGAGAAGTCTGCTCTACCACCATCGGTACCAGACCAAGATTTTTGATCGTATTGTCGTTACCCATCATATCGGTCAATTTTTATACTCCCAATCAAGATTATTTGTCGATAAATTTTCAACTCGTATTAACGGCTTTATTCGCCGCCATTAAAAAAGCGACTACACCTTCGGTAAGTGTAGTCGCTTGAATATATCGATGCTATTTAATTTAGCTAAATGGGTAATTTAACCTGTGTCGTTAACCGGGCTGCGCCGCCTGCACAGCCTCTTCATAACTACAGGCTTTTTCGGACACCTGCGCTACTTCGGAAATTTTTTCGACCACGTTTTTCTCAACCACCATCAACTGGATTTGCTGCAGCTGATTCTCATCACTTAACAACTGGTTGCGAACGTCTTCGGGCGAATCGTATGACGAGGCAATTTCATCAACATAAGCCATCACTGCATCACGGTCGGGCTTAATCTCAAATTTCTCTACGGCGCTGTTTAAAATAATACCCAGTGCAACGCGACGCTGAGCTTGTTCGGTAAACAGGTCGTCGGGTAATAAGGACATATCAAAATTTTCGGCGGCAGCACCAAACTGTGACAGTGACTGCTGACGTAGCACATTGACTTCGTCAGCGATCATCGCTGCTGGTAAATCGACGCTATTGTTGTCGTACAAGCCATCCATCACCTGCTGCTTAAGTTTCGCGTCAATGGCGTCTTTTAACTGCTTGGTCATGTTTTCACGGACATTTACTTTGAAATCGTCAAGCCCACCCTCAACATCAAAATCGGCGAAGAAGGCATCGTCGAGTTCAGCAAGTTTTTTCTCTTTTACCGCATTTACCTTGACGGTGAATTCAACCGCAGCACCTTTCAGGTCTTCAGCGTGGTACTCTTCCGGGAACGTCAGGTTTAACACACGCTCTTCACCGGCCTTAGCGCCAACCAGGCCCGACTCAAAACCATCGATCATTCGCTTGGAGCCCAACTCCAAGTCTGTACCCTCAGCAGAGCCACCTTCAAATGCTTCACCGTCTTTGGTGCCGGCAAAATCAATATTAAGCTGATCACCCTCTGCTGCAGCGCGGTCGACTGTTTCCCAGGTTGCCTTTTGGTCGCGCAGCTTTTCAATCATGCTATCGATATCTTCATCGGTCACTTCGCTAACCAGTTTTTCGAGCTTCAGATCTGCGCAATCAGCTAATTCAATTTCAGGGTAAACCTCAAAAGTCGCAATAAATTCAAAATTCTCGCCCTCTTCATTTCGCTTGGGCTCAATCGATGGCTGGCCCACCGGCTTCAAATCTTCCTGCATGACCGCCTGACGAAAGGACTGATTGGCAATTTCACTCACAACCTCTGCACGAAGCGCCTCGCCAAACCGCTGCTTAACTACCTTTAGCGGCACTTTACCGGGGCGAAAACCATCAATACGCACTTTTTTGGCAGTCGATGAAAGCCGCTTTTTCACCTCAGAGTCAATTTGCTCCGCAGGTATTTCAACGGTAAGTTTTCGCGCTAGACCTTCAGTCGATTCAACGGAAACTTGCATGGATTTTTCCTCTATCGTTCATTATCAGCCAGATTGCCACAGCCTTTGTTTACCCCGACCTCGAACTTATTGCCGAAGTTGTTCCACTGAAAATTGCCGAAGCTACTCCACTAGAACAAGCGCCCTGAAGCTATTGCTGCTATGCATCTGAAATTGGGAACTTGAATATGATTGTCAGCTTATGATTCAAGAAAAAGTTAATTTCAAAAACAGTGAGTTATGGTGCGGACGGAGAGACTCGAACTCTCACGGGTTGCCCCACTGGAACCTAAATCCAGCGCGTATACCAATTTCGCCACGTCCGCATTTTTGCTGTTTTGACTACCCCCCGTAAAAAGGGAGCGGGATTTTCCCATACTTAGGCGCCCTTGATCAACCATTCTGACGCTCGATAAGCGGCAAGATTGAGCCTTTCGGCGATTTTTATTCTAAAGTACCCCAATATCGCTAAATCTGTAAAAATAGCAGGCTCAAGCAGACACTCAGGAAATATCAGCATGCCCCGTATCAACGTTTGCAGACCGCACAAAAAAAGCCCCAAGCAGGTTCGCAAACTGGCCGACCAGCTGGCCGAACTACTAGAGCAGAAGTACCGAATTCAGTGCCGCTGGCAGGGAGATACACTGGCATTTAAAGAAAAAGGCATTAGTGGCGACCTGAACCTAAAACCCGGCGAAGTGCAGATTTCTATTACCACCGGACTTTTAATGGTGCCGTTAACCAAAACGATTGAATCTGAGCTGAACAAGGCACTAGATCAGCACCTTGCCTGATTCCATAAACTCCGTCAGCCAACAGTCAGGAGCTTGCGTTCTGCAAACCCCTAAACACAGCAAAAACCTGCAACCAACCGGACCCGTATTAGACTCGCTCTAATATTGTGGTTACGCCCTGACCCAGCCCGACACACATGGTCGCCAAGCCGACATGGGTGTCCTGTCGCTCCATGACATTAATCAGCGTCGTCATAATACGCGCACCGGAACAACCCAATGGGTGACCAAGTGCAATTGCACCACCGTACTGGTTTACCTTGGTATCAAGGTCGTCCATAAGGCCCAGATCATTAAGCACGGGAATGGATTGCGCCGCAAAGGCTTCGTTAAGCTCAGCAGTTTGAATGTCTTTAATCGTCATACCTGCGTTTGCCATTGCCTTTTGCGACGAGGGCACGGGGCCGTAACCCATAATAGAAGGGTCAACACCCGACACGCCCATCGACGTCACTTTAGCCCGTGGCTGTATACCTAGTGCACGCGCCTTAGCAGCGCTCATGACAATCATGGCCGCAGCACCATCGGTAATTTGTGACGAGGTTCCCGCCGTTACCGAACCACCTTTTGGCATAAAGGCGGGGCGTAAATTGGCCAGGCTTTCTACCGTAGTGTCAGGTCGAATCGTTTCATCATGGGTAAACAGTTTACGCGCACCGGTTTCATCGTGGCCTTCGCGCGCAATAATTTCGTTATCAAAATAACCCGCTGTTGATGCCGCATGGGCCCGTGCATGCGAACGCACGGCAAATTCATCCTGCTGCTGACGGCTAACACCGTGAATCATAGCCAGCGCCTCAGCAGTTAAACCCATCATGCCCGACGCTTTAGCAACGTATTTACTCATACGCGGGTTTGGATCCAGACCTTCGGTCATAGGCACGTGGCCCATATGCTCAGAACCACCAATAACAAATAAATCGCCGCAGCCGGCCATAACCGATTGCGCAGCAATATGTAAGGCAGACATTGACGAGGCACATAAACGGTTAACGGTTTGCGCCGGCACCGTGTGCGGAATCTGGGTCATTAATGACATCATGCGCGCAAGGTTAAATGACTGCTCTTTGGTCTGGTTAACACAGCCCCAAATAATGTCATCAATTTCGGCAGGATTAATGGCTTCGTTGCGTGCCAATAGTGCCGATACCAAATCGGCAGCGAGGTCATCGGAACGAGTGTGACGGTACATCCCATTTCTCGATCGACCCATTGGGGTGCGAGCGCAGTCGACAATGACGGGCGTATTATCAGGTAAGCTCATACTATTTCTCCAATACGGTTATCACAGTTGATCAATTAATTAATCGCTAATGGATAACACTATTTTCTGTCGCAGCATTATCTTTCGATTGATAACAGTTAGCTTATGCTGCGGTTAATTAATTTAGTTTACGCTAGAACACGTTTACAAAAACGTTATTGAATAAACGCTAGTAAAAACGACGCCCCTCTTTTGCCATTGCCGTTAGGCTATCAAGGATTTCGTACTGCGGGCCAAGGTCACTAAACTGCGCCGCTTTATCACACAATGCTTGCGCACCCATGGTATCGATATAGCGGCAGATGCCACCACGAAACATAGGAAAACCCACCCCCATAATTAACGCCATATCGGCCTCTGCCGCACTGGCAACAATACCTTCATCAATACAGCGCACCAGCTCCAGCGCCATCGGCACCATCAATCTATCGATAATCGTTTGGTCATCCATGGTTTTTTCTGCGTCGATATTGCCCGCTAACAGCGCATCGACTTTTTCATCGGCAACTTTTTGAATACGCCCCTTTTTATCGGGCACGTATTGGTAAAAGCCCAAACCGTTTTTCTGGCCCAGGCGTCCTGCTTCAAAAAGAATTTCAGCGGCGCTTTTAAAGTCGGGGGACATGCGTTCAGGAAATGCGCCTGCCATAACTTTAGATGCGTGATCACAGGTATCCAAACCAACCACATCTTGTAAATAAGCCGGGCCCATTGGCCAACCCCAGCGCTCCATCACTTTATCGATTTGAGTAAAGCTAACCCCTTCTTTGATTAACGCATTTGCGCTACCCAAATAAGGAAACAGTACGCGATTTACCAAAAAGCCAGCACAGTCATTAACGACGATAGGTGTTTTGCCTAACGATAAGGCGTAGCTGACCACTTTAGCGACGGTTTCATCGCTGCTCTTTTCACCACGAATAACCTCAACCAATGGCATTTTATGCACCGGGTTAAAAAAGTGCATACCACAAAAGTTTTCTGGGCGCTTTAATGCTGTTGCCAACTCAGTAATTTCTATAGTTGATGTGTTAGAACACAACACGGCATCGGTGGCCATTAGGGCTTCGCACTCCGCCAGCACCGCTTTTTTAACCTTGGCGTTCTCAACCACCGCTTCAACAACAACGTCGGTATTCTCTATACCACCGTAGTTTAGCGTGGGGTCGATATTATTCAGCGCCTTAGCCATTTTATCTGCCGACATACGACCGCGATTCACACGCTTGCTGAGCAGCGATGCGGCTTCTTCCATACCAGCGTCGAGTCCTTCCTGGGCAATATCTTTCATTAGAATAGGAATACCCTTTGACGCCGATTGATAGGCAATACCACCACCCATAATACCGGCGCCCAATACAGCCGCGCAGCCAGTTTTGGCTACGCTGCCCGACAGATCTCGGGCCTTTTTCGATACCGCCTGTTCATTTAAGAATAAACCCACCAGGGCACTGGCAACATCGGTAAACGCCAGCTCGACAAAGTGTTCGATTTCAATTTTACCAGCATCTTCGCGCTGTAAGGTGGCGTGTTTTTCTATCGCCTTTAACGCCGACATTGGCGCAGGATAATCGCGCCCCGCCTGCGAAGCCACCAGTCCGCCTGCGCTAGTAAACGCCATCAAGCGCTCCATATCATTAAGCCGCAGTGGCGCTTTCTTTTCTTCGCGTCGCGCATTGAAATCGAGTTCGCCGGCAATTGCATCATTAAGCATGGCAATGGCCACCGAACGGACCTGCTCTAACGGCACTAGCGCATCGACACCACCCACACTTAATGCCTCAGCCGCCTTGACGTGCTTACCCGTGCAAATCCATTCCACCGCGTTGTCACAGCCCACCAGTCGTGGTGCTCTAACCGTACCACCATAACCGGGAATAATGCCCAGTTTAACTTCGGGAAAACCAATAGCAGCGCTATCAGCAATAACCCGGTACTCCGTTGTTAGCGCCAACTCATAGCCACCGCCTAAGGCAAAACCGTTTATCGCCGTTACTTTTGCAAAGGGTAAATCCTCCAATCGATTAAATAGTGCATGCACTTGCGACACTGCATCAACCAACGTTTCTTTGGGACCATCAAATAATTGCGTAAACTCAGTGATGTCTGCGCCAACAATAAAGGCATCTTTGGCGCTGGTCACCAGCAGACCTTTTATCGACTGGTCAGCTTCAAGCAGCTCAACCGCCTGCGCCACTTCTGCCACGGTTTCGACATCCAGTTTATTGACACTGCCCTTGGCATCGAAACACATCTCTACTACGCCGTTATCTAATCTCGAAAGAGAAAGAGTATTACCATTAAACATTTCTGCTGTCTCCAGTCTTTATATAAGTCGAATCGATATAAGTCGAGTCGATATAAGTCTAATCGTCATTTGCATTGCGAAAAGCAAAGGCAACAAGTTATCGCCGTGCAAGTAACGCTTTTAATACCAAAACCTGTTTGGCTAACCGGTTAAACACGCCGGATCAAAGCGGTATTTTTCATCTAACCAATCAACAATCTCAGTTGCCAGCTCACAGGCAAAGCCCGAAGTGTACTGACCGTACTTTTCCCGCAACGCCGCTTTGCGCACATCATCAAGCGCGTCTAGCCCCTGGCTTTGAAACAGTTCGACATCAGCGATTAAATCCGTCGCTAGCTGCCGCCCAAGTTTTTGTTCGGCAAATGCTCGCCAAGCATACTCGGCACTGTTGGCCTCAGCCCCACGCTTATGCCGAATGTCAGTACCATGCGGCATATACTGAACCGCAAGCGTTGACAACGAAAGTTGCGATAAACAAGCCTGATTCATGGGATTAGCAAAGTGCCCTGCAGTCAATGCCGCCAATACGCCAGCATCGGCCTGCTGATTAAAAGGTTTTAAATGAAGATAACGACTCAGCTTTTCGCCATCGTTAACCGGGTAATTATCCCATAACACGGGCGCTCTGCGAAATTGCTCACTGATATATTGCAGGTTATCTTCACTATAATGCCGACTACATACTTGCTCACCGGTCCAAAAGTAATCAATACGAGAATCGAGGCCTGCACCAAGCTCGCGCCAGTAGTTTTTGGGCCTCAGGCCGAATAGTTTTTCGAGTACGGGGTCAGTGCAGTAATAAGTGGGGCAAACCAGATAATTTGTTGCACAACCACTACCGCTAACATGCTCGACAATAGCCAACTGACGCTGCGCCATAGCGTTTCCGTCAGAAGCCACATCATCAAACAATATCGCCAGAAAGTCACAGCCAATAACAGCAATCTGTTCAAGCCTTGCATCAAGCATTGATAAACCGTTAGATTCCAGCGCGGCCGCGGTTAAACCCAGCGGTGAAAGCCCCACACCAAAGCCGATATCGCAGCGCTTGCATTCAGTCGCCAGCTTAATTAACGGAGCCAGTTCTTGCTCGGTCCAGGGTTCGCGCCAATTCGAGCGAAGCTTGCTATCGGACTTGGGTGCATAAATATAGCTGTTGAGCCCCACTCCAGCCATAAACTGCGGATACTGGGCTCTGGCCGACCAAGGCCAGCTGCGGCCATAAAAGCCTTCAATAACACCCAGATAACGCAACTAACGATTCCTCACCAACAGTACCCCGGCCAATACTTCTCGCGTATTTCACCCTACACATAGAAAATATAAATCTTTGATATTGCAGTAAACATTGATCTATTTATATTTAAACTGACCACTTATTGGACAATTCGAATAAATAGGCTTTAATTTAATTTAAGGATGCCTGTTCCCCCGACAAGCATCTGGAGGCGTAAGCCTCACATGTTTTACTCCTATGGTCTTATGCCCCCAAACTTCGGTTTGGGGTTTTTTTTGGGGCCATTTTTCGCCTCCAGCCTGCTAGCGCTAATCGATACGGAACAGCCGCTGGAAATTTTCGGAGGTTTGCTCTGCCAGCAACGCCAGCGGCACATTGCGCAAGTTGGCAATAAACTCTGCCACATCCCTGACATAGGCAGGCTGGTTTGATTTGCCCCGATGCGGTACCGGCGCCAGATACGGCGAGTCAGTTTCAATCATCAACCGCTCGGCGGGAATTTTCTTAACCACTTCACGCAGTTCATGGGCATTGTTGAAGGTGACGATACCTGAAATTGATATATAAAAACCATAATCCAGCGCTTGCTTTGCCATTTCCCAACTTTCGGTAAAACAGTGCAACACCCCTGCCGCAGAACCACTGTAATTGGCAATGGCCGTTAACGTATCCTGGCGCGCATCGCGGGAGTGGACGATAACCGGTTTATCAACTTCAGCCGCCACTTGCAAGTGAGTTGCAAAATGTTGTTGTTGCAATGCCGCAGTGTTTTGTGCATAAAAGTAATCGAGGCCTGTTTCGCCCACCGCAATAATCCGCGGGTCTAATGCCCATTGTTTTAACGCTTGCTGATCCAGACCAGCGGACATATCTTCAAGTGGGTGAAAACCCGCGGAGGCGTAAACATCATCGTACTGGTCGACAATGCGCATCATTCCCGGCAAGCAGTCGAGCGAAATACCCACACAAAGAAAACGACTGACGCCATTGTTGCGCGCATGCGCAAGTGCCGCGTCCACACTGCCGCCACATTGGGCAAGATCAAGACGATCGAGATGACAGTGTGAATCAATCAGCATATAAGTGCGTCCAAACCGCTCGCATCAATCAACGGGAATTTACCAACAGAAATCAATTTATGGGACATAACCGGCCGCATTATAGCCCAGCCAGTGTCGCTTGCGGAATCACTACCATGCTAAGGGTAATTTTTATTGGGGCTTATTTAGAGTAATTCGCATCCAGTTAATTGGTGGGGTCTAAAGTAACCGGGCGAGAGGCTATTACATGGTATGCGTAGGGCGATCGGAATCAACAATACCGGCTAGATAATTTTCGATTTTTTTTGTTGCAGTATCATCTTGCGCGCTGAACTGGACACCAATACCTGCTGCGCGGTTGCCCTGCGCACGATTTGGTGTAATCCAAATGACTTTACCAGCAACCGGAATTTTCTCAGGCTCATCCATCAGGTTTAACAACATAAATACTTCATCGCCCACCATATATTGTTTATTGGTAGGAATAAACAGGCCGCCGTTTTCGACAAACGGCATAAACGCAGCATACAACACGGCTTTATCTTTAATGGTTAAAGACAAGATTCCGCTTTTTGCAACTGTTTTTATTGCATCTGGCATAACAGCTCTCATTAAACATAACCGCTATATACACGACAGTTATAGATTGTGTCGCAGCAGCTTTTTTCTTCGTAGCTTTTTTGGTAGCCGCTTGTGCTGCGGTGAATTGACCGTCGAAAGACCACGCAGCCCCCTAAAGCATAGACTGCTAAAGGTATTTTAGCTATTAAATTTGCGGTAAATGCCCAAGCAGCTTAGTAGTACCGATTCGAGCAATAATTTTGGGTGGGCGTTTTGCGCTAACGCGAGCTTTGCTGTGGCAACCTCACGGTACATACCCTGCAATGCCTTGGTTGTTAATTGCGCAAATAGTGGGTCGGAGCTTCGACCTAAGGCGCTAGCCTCTTCAACTGCTTGATTTTTTTTTGCACAATCACTAATCAAGCGCAGCAGATTCTCTAAAAAGCCTGGCAGCTGCTCCTTGTCGATTTTTGCCGACAAATCCTGCGCGCTGGCCGCGCCAGAAAACAATGACGCCAGCATGTCCCACTCGCTGTCGATATCCAGGTCGGTATCAAGAATCTCCTTTACCCGCATGGGCAAGCCTCGCCCGAGCCGCATGGCTGACTGCACGCTGGCTTTTGGATAACCGTCACCCAACCAATTAAGGATAGCCTGCTCGGCAGGAATTGAAAAACTGATACGCTGGCAGCGCGAGCGTATGGTGGGTAAAAGCTTGCTGGAATGATGGGTTAATAAAATAAAATACGTGTCGGCGGGCGGCTCTTCAAGAATTTTTAATAGTGCATTAGCGGCGTTTTCATTCATCTGCTCAGCGGGACCGACAATAGCAATTTTCTTATCGCCCTGCTGTGCAGTTTGTTGAAAGCGCGATTGCAAAAACCGAATGGTATCGACTTTTAAAACTTTTCCGACGGCTTCTGGCTCTATATTCAGCCAGTCGGGATGGGTGCCTGCCGCACAGAGCAAACAGGATTTACATTGACCGCATGCAAACTCCTCAGCCGGTGAGGTACATAACAAGCGGCGGGCAAACTGCCTGGCAAACTGGAGTTTGCCAAGGTATTGCGGACCAACAAAATTAATCGCGTGCGGGAGTCGCTGTGATTGATAAGCGGCAAGCAGTTGTTGATTGATGCTTTGAAGCCAGGGCAAAATTGCGCAATTTTCGTCGCTGCACACAGTGGCAAATTGTTCGTTGGCAAGCAATGCCATATTATTCATGCCCCGCCGGGTTTTGGTCGAGAAAACCTTCACAGGTCGGCGATATCAATCGTTTCAGTACGGCGAGGATGTCAGTCTGCACATCGACCAGCGGTCGAGAGGCATCAATTAAGGCATAACGGTTGACATCAGTACTCACGCGCTGGTGATAAGCATCACGTACCCGTTGAAAAAACACTTTCGATTCCGTTTCAAAACGATCGAGCTCCCCGCGCTGCCTCACCCGCTGAGCGCTGAGCTCAACCGGAACATCGAGAATAATTGTTAAATCCGGGCGTAAATCCTGTTGCACAAACTGTTCAAGCAACTCAACTTTATCGCCACCCAGTAAACGCCCCTGACCCTGGTAGGCATAGGTAGCATCAGTAAAGCGATCGCTAATCACCCACTGGCCACTGGCAAGCGCGGGCTTAATCACGGTTTCAAGATGTTGCGCCCGCGCGGCAAAAATCAATAGCAGCTCAGTAAGCGGCGCAATCGCTTCGTTATGATGTGCGAGTAATAAGTCGCGAATCAGCTCCGCAACTTCAGTACCACCCGGCTCACGGGTAACAACAAAATTGATATTGCGCTGGGCAAAAAAATCACAGGCATAGTCGAGGTTGGTCGACTTGCCAGCCCCCTCCATACCTTCAATGGTGATAAACTTAGCAACTGACATCATCTACTGACTCGTTAAACTTCCTTAATCAACTACACGCCGCTTGTTTGACATTAATGTCCTGCAGCAGGTGCTGAGCGATAATCTGCCCGGCGATTAAGCTGGTATTTTTTCACCGCTGCCTGATGTTCTTCTAAAGTGGTAGAAAAATAATGACTACCGTCACCCTTGGCAACAAAATACAAACTGCTGCCCTTGAGCGGATGCAGCGCCGCGTGAATAGACGCTCGCCCCGGCATGGCAATAGGCGTTGGCGGCAAGCCATGGCGAGTGTAGGTATTGTATAGCGTATCGCGCTTAAGGTCTGCCCTGCGTAAATTGCCAGTATAACGCTCGCCCATGCCATAAATCACCGTCGGGTCGGTTTGTAAACGCATGCGTTTTTGTAAACGACGCACAAACACACCAGCAATTTGAGGGCGTTCGTAGCCAACGCCGGTTTCTTTTTCTATCAGAGAGGCCATAATCAAAGCCTGGTACGCAGACTGATAAGGTAGCCCCTCTTCACGCGCCGCCCATTCTTCCTCTAACGCACTTAGCATTGCCTGATGTGCGCGAAGTAATAACGACTCTAGCGAATCACCATCGCTGTAAAAATAGGTGTCGGGTAAAAACCAGCCCTCTGCCATGGCCGCAACGTTAGCTGGAACATCAACCATTTTTGCCCGCGCCTGTTCAGACAACAAGCTGTTAAGATCGATGGGCGACGTTGCATGACTTAACTTATGCTTTTCGTTCGCCGTTAAGCGCGCCAGCATTTGTCTGGCGTTATCACCTTCGATTAACGTGACTTTATATTGTATTGCAACACCGCGATCGAGAATGTCAATAATTTGCGCCGGCGTCGCATTTGCCGGTAAGCGAAACTCACCAGCCTTAAGCACAAAATCGGGTTTGTTCACGCGCAGCCACCAACTTGTCACGCGCGGCCACCGCCATATCCCCTGACTGTGTAAGCGCGCGACCAGCTGACCAAAGCCCGTTCCCGGTTCAACGCTAATGACCTGCTCAGCCGATAAGCTTTTCAATGGTGAGTACCAGTAGGTATTAAACCCCTTGACCAGCACAAAGGCCGTAATCAAAGCCAGGATAAACAACACAACAAGCACCAGCGAAATGTGTTTTAGCCACTTCATGGCGCTAGTTTAACCCAATACTGGCTTTGACTTCGGCGGCAATGGCCTCAAGCGTTGCGGAGACTGGCCAATCGATAGACTGATCGGTTGATAGCTGAAGACTGCTTACGCTACTAAAACCCTGTACAGCATTACTCAATGCCAGGCCTTCGCAGCGGCCTAGCCGCTGCAACGAAATAGTTTCCTGTTGCACAGCGATACCTAGTTTAGGTGCGATAGTGCTAACAATATAATCTCGCATCACACCAGCAACACCACAATCGACAATTGCCGGGGTAACTAACTGGCCCTGCTCCAGTACAAAGATATTGGCTGCGGTAGACTCGCAAAGCATACCGCGCTGGTCGCAGACCAGGCCGTCATCAAAGCCAGCTAATTGAACTTCGCGTTTAGCCAGCACCTGCTCAAGGCGATTGCAGTGCTTGATACCCGCCAGCTGCGGTTGCGAACCCAGCCGCGTTTGACAAATCATCACCCGGCGTCCGGTATCATCAACGGGTTGATAGGCTTGCATTAATAGCCGTCGATTAACGCTTAGCCCCCGGCTGGAGTAACCAAATACCGAAGCGCCGCGACTAATAAGCACTTTAATAACATAAGTCGGTGAATCAATAACAGCGGTAGACGAATCAATATAACTCGCTTTTGATTGCCCTGAAGCTAACTGTCTTACCGTATCGCAGGCACGTTGGATATCGTCGCGAACAGCGATTAGAAACGCATCGAGTGAAACATCATCGACTAGGCCTAGTGTCACTAACCCTGCAGATAAGCGCTGTAGATGCCGCTCTAAGAGATGTACTTGCCCACCATGCATCAACATTGTTTCGAATACACCATCGCCAAAGCTATTGCTTCTATCAAGCAACAAGCCCTGCTCAGTGGATGAGGTAAAGGCTTCGCCATTTAACCAGGCGTACAGCGTCATAATATCGGCCTAATACCTGTCACCGGTTTTATGGGTGTTATCGCTAATGCACTAAACACGCTTAAACAGCACAGTGCCGTTAGTGCCACCAAAACCAAAGGAGTTGGACATTGCCACATCAATGGATTTTTCCTGGGCGGTATGCGGCACAAAGTTCAAGTCGCAACCCGCATCGGGGTTATCGAGATTAATGGTTGGCGGTGCAATACCATCGCGAATGGCCAATACTGAAAAAATTGCTTCAATAGCACCTGCCGCACCCAGTAAATGCCCCACCATCGACTTGGTTGAACTCACTGCTAACTGGTCAGCCGCTGCATTAAAAATGGTTTTAACGGCAACACATTCGGCGATATCACCCGCCGGCGTTGAAGTACCGTGGGCATTAACATAATCAACCTGCCCGGCATCCATTTCTGCATCGAGCAAGGCATTGCGCATGGCGCTGGCCGCGCCGCTGCCATCTTCTGGCGGCGAGGTCATGTGATAGGCATCGCCGCTCATACCAAAACCGCATAGTTCGGCAATAATATTGGCGCCGCGTGCTTTGGCAAATTCGTATTCTTCAAGCACCATAACACCAGCACCATCACTTAATACAAAGCCATCGCGGTCTTTATCCCAGGGGCGACTGGCAGCCTCGGGATCTTCGTTACGACAGGAAAGCGCACGCGCTGCAGCGAAACCACCGAGCCCTACAGGTGTAGTTGCCATTTCGGCACCCCCAACCAGCATAGCGTCGGCATCGCCCGTTTGAATCATTCTGGCAGCAACGCCAATATTGTGCGTACCGGTAGTACACGCGGTAACAATGGCAATGTTGGGCCCCTGAAAACCGTACTTGATAGACAGGTTGCCACCAATCATATTAACGATAGAACCCGGCACAAAAAACGGTGAAATTTTTCGCGGCCCGCGGTTAGAGAGAATATCATGGGTTTTTTCAATTGAGCCAATACCACCAATACCCGAACCGATTGACGCGCCGATACGGCCACGATTTTCATCGGTCACTTCAAGCCCGGCATTGTTCATGGCCTCAATACCTGCAGCCATACCGTATTGAATAAAGATATCCATCTTGCGTGCTTCTTTTAGCGGCAGAAAATTTTCAACCTCAAAATCTTTAACGCTGCCACCGAATTGCGTTGAATAGGCAGACACATCAAAACTGCTAATCGGCGCTATACCGCTTTTACCCTGGGTAACTGCTGCCCAACTATCTTCTACATTATTACCCACGGGAGACACCAGTCCCATACCAGTAACAACAACTCTTCTCTTTGACACCATTAAACTCCAAACGCTAGCGTTAAAAAATCAGCGGTCAAAAACGCAAAAGCCGCTTCTGTCATACTAACAGAAGCGGCTCTCAGGTAATGATCCGACCACAATATAAAGAGTAATCAGCACTGCTACGGTGACGAAAAACACTGGCTGCACTTTTTACTCAAACACCGCTTCACTCAAAAATCGGTAGACAGCGCTGAAGATAAACAGGCGTCGAAACGGTGGATTTCCGTTAGGGTGGTTTAACAGTGGGGTTTAACTGGTAACAACCAACCTTGTGCTTAAGCAAGTATGCTTTCGCTTAGTCCAGGTGTTTCTCAATATAGTCAATTGCAAGTTGAACCGTGGTAATAGACTCTGCTTCTTCATCAGGAATTTCGGTTTCAAATTCCTCTTCTAACGCCATTACCAACTCAACTGTATCCAGCGAGTCTGCTCCCAGATCTTCAACGAAAGATGCAGAGTTTTGAATCTCATCTTCTTTAACACCCAGTTGCTCTGCAACAATCTTTTTTACACGCTCTTCAACGCTGCTCATTGTTCGTATCGACTCCTAAAATTTGTAATCGTAAAAAAATTCGTCTTGCTGTTGCCCAAACCTCAGCAACCAAAATGATCAAAATTTGACAGTTGGCCCTGCGACCGCGGCGCATTGTACCTTGATTGCCCAAAAATGTAATCGCTTTTCGACAGAAATCTGGCAACGGCAAAATACCGTTTTTTCAGGTCATTTTTTACTCTAAAAACACCTTACTCGCCCGCTCGCCGCAACCCTTAGGTCATATACATTCCGCCATTCACGTGAATAATTTCGCCGGTGATATAAGCCCCAGCATCGCCTGCCAAAAAGCCCACAACCGCCGCAATTTCCTCGGGGCGGCCCAATCGCGACAGTGGTATCTGGTCCAGCAGCGCGGCTTTCTGCTCGTCCGGCAAGCCGCTTGTCATATCGGTATCAATAAAGCCTGGCGCAACGGTGTTAACAGTAATCGCGCGTGAACCCAGCTCACGGGCCATCGCCCTACCAAAACCAGCAACACCGGCCTTGGTCGCCGCATAATTGGCCTGCCCCGCATTACCCATCGCACCGACTACCGAGCTAATATTAATGATTCGCCCCCAGCGCGCCTTGGTCATACCTTTAAGACAGGCCTTAACCACGCGATACACGGCGTTTAGATTAGTATCGATCACCGAGTCCCATTCATCTGCTTTCATTCTCAGCATAATATTGTCACGGGTAATGCCAGCGTTATTGACAACAATTAGCGGTGGACCAAACTGCTCGCCAATCTCGGCCAATACCGCTTGCACCTGCTCAGCGTCGGTAACGTTAAGTGCACAACCAGCACCCGTGATGCCAGCGGCAGATAAATACTCACTAATTGCCGCAGCACCTGTGTCGGTAGTAGCGGTGCCGACCACCGTCGCACCAGCCCCACCCAACGTCATTGCTATTGCACGACCAATACCACGACTGGCCCCAGTCACTAATGCTACTTTTCCTTCTAAAGACATGTTCCCCCCAAAGACATGACGCAAATCGTCATAGGTTAAAGATAAACAAACCGCTCAAACGACTTTTAGACCGGCTCAGCAAGTGCCGATAATAAAGAATCCGGCTCTTCTAGCGACAGAGCTTGCAAAGGTTTATGAATACGTCGCGACAAACCGCTGAGCACCTTGCCGGGGCCGCACTCAATCGTAGTGTCTATGCCCTGCCCCACCATAAACTCCACGCACTGCGTCCATTGCACCGGACTGTAAATTTGCTCAACCATTAACTGGCGAATTTTTTCCGGGTCGCTTTCAGTTTTAGCAGTGACATTGTGAACAATCGGAATTCGCGGCACCGCAAAATCGATTTTTGCAATGGCCTGTGCCAATTGCTCGCCGGCAGGCTTCATTAGCGAGGTATGGAAAGGCGCACTAACGGGTAGCGGCATCGCACGCTTTGCGCCAGCAGCTTTGCATTGTTCAATGGCTTTTTCTACCGCCGCTGCATGACCCGCTATCACAACCTGGCCTGGCGAATTAAAATTTACCGCTTGAACAACTTCACTGTCGCTGGACAATGCAGCACAGGCATCAACAATAGCCTGGTCATCAAGGCCAATAATAGCCGCCATTGCACCCACGCCCACCGGCACAGCCGACTGCATAAATGCGCCGCGTTGGCGCACTAGATCAACTGCCTCAGCAAAGGAAATAACCTCACTACACACTAGCGCACTAAACTCACCCAGGCTATGGCCCGCCAGCAATGCCGGTTGCGGGCCGCCCTTTTGCTGCCAGACGCGCCATAGTGCCACACTGGCAGTCAGCAATAAGGGCTGGGTTTTTTCGGTGAGGTTTAATTCTTCTTGCGGGCCGTTTTGATCCAGTGCCCACAAATCATAACCTAGGACTTGCGAGGCTTCGCTAAAAGTATCGCCAACTTCGCTAAACTGCTCGGCGACAGCGGTCAACATACCGACTTTCTGTGAACCCTGACCGGGAAATAAAAACGCACTGTGATTATCGCTCATAGATCGCTTCCTGAAAAAAATAATTAACAATAAGGTCTAGCTAAAACTTTGCCTCAATTTATCAAGCAAACCACCCGCACAAACGTCGACGGCCTTATCGATTGCAGCAGTAAAACCGGTAACACTACTCGCACCATGGCTTTTAATTATGGGCTGTTTTAAACCCAGCAGGCAGGCACCGTTAAATCGCTCGGGGTCAATGGCGTTGAATAGCGTATCAGTGTTTGGAGCAGTATCAGTATTTTGGCGAGCGTCGTTAGCTTGTTGACCCGCATCGAAAGCAACGCGTGAGCTATCAAGCGCATAGCTACGAATATATTCAGCTGTTCCCTCGCAGGCTTTTAACGCAACATTGCCAACGAACCCATCACAAACAATCACATCGCAATTGCCATTGAGCAACTGGCTTGCCTCAATTAATCCTTCAAAGCAAAACCCTGTATCACGCTCACACAGTTCAACCGCGCGCTTAACTGCTGCATTGCCTTTGCCTGCCTCTGCGCCAATACTTAAGGCCCGTACCCGCAAACGACTATTAGCATTAAGCGATTGAGCTAGCACCGCGCCCATGCGCGCAAACTGATGTAATTGTTCACCCGAACAATCGACATTGGCACCAATATCAAGCAGGTGGCTATCGCCACGTAAGGTGGGCAATTGAGCACAAATAGCCGGCCGTTTAATACCCGGCAACAAGCCGACAAAGTGTCGCGACAGACCAACTAACGCCCCCGTGTTACCAGCGCTGACACAACCGTCGGCGTCACCATCAATCACCGCAATTAACGCCAATAGCATGGAAGTTCTGGTTTTCTGGCGCGCTCGGCATCTGTTGGCTTAGTTTAGCAATTTGTTCGGCCAGCACTTGCTCGTGGCCGGTGAAAATAATGTGGGTAACTTGCGGATTGTGCTCTAAAGCTTCAAAGGCTGCAGCGACCGCCACTGCGGCGCCGTGGTCACCGCTCATAGCATCAATAGCAATTCTCATAGAATAACGATTCTCATCGAATGGCAATGAACGAACACAAGTGGCTTAGTCTATAGCAAGTCGCGCAAATTGATAACTCGCTTAAACTGTAAGGCCCGGATTAACCAACAAAAAAACAATCGCCCCGGACGCTGCATTTATATTGTGAGGATACACTGTTTGTTAGCATACACTCGATAAATACGATCGCGGAGCGATTTTTTTTGCAATACCCGCCGGTTCAATACTTGCAACCAGCCAGCGTATCAACCAATTTAGTCGTCGTAACCAGTATCAACCACTTTTTTACCACGATAAAAGCCTTCGGCAGATACGTGGTGGCGACGATGCTTCTCACCGCTGGTTTCTTCAACTGATAATACACCTTTAACCAAGCTATCGTGTGAGCGACGCTGCCCGCGGCGCGAACGAGTCACTTTACTTTTTTGCACAGCCATTACTGTTTACTCCTGACCACCACCGGTCTTCAATGTTTTGAGCACTTCAAAGGGGTTTACCATGCCCGCTTCTGAGCGCCGCTCTACTTTAATTAATTTCTGGTCAATTAATTGATTACCAATTAATTGATTGTCGTTTGTATCGTTACTTTCTAATTCACTAGTTGGCATCGAGATTACGCCCGATTCCTTAGTCTCATAATGCCCTGTCTGGCAACCAGCGCCATTACCGAACTCAGCATCTTCCGGGTGCATCGCAATTAGCGGTAAACCCAGTAAAATTTCATCTTCCACAGCGCTATCAATATCGAACTGGCCATCTTCAAGCACGATGGGTTCGCACTCTTTGATACGCGAACGCGCTTCTTCATCGTGAGCCACCACTACCAGTTTGCTGTCAATGGCAATCGGCACGGTTACCGGCTCTAAACAGCGCTGACATTGCATCACCACCTCACCGCTTATTTGCAACTCAATGGTTGCTTTGGCATCGTCATTACGACCAAAAGCCATGGCCACTTGAAAACCCTCTTGCAGCCCGTCAACCATATCGGCCACTCGCCGAAGGCGCTCGGCGGCAATACCACCCGCTATTCGTGAACCACTATCAACAAGTTTTTTAACGGTTACAGACTGAGGAAGCTTATCGCTGGACATAATCGGTCAATTTTATAAGAATTTGAGCGACGGCGTCAATTTGATTTTGCCTAGCCGCTAACCCGCCCCGCGGACACGTCTAATGGCCAAGGCACTGATCTGACTTGTTTTTATCACTATTTTTCTAGGAGTTTGCGGTTGTGCGTATTGTTCTTGCATCCCAATCACAGTACCGAGCCCAATTACTGGGCCGAATTATTACCAATTTTGAACAGGATCGCCCGGATATCGATGAGTCACCGCTGCCAGGCGAGTCCCCCGCCGAGCTTGCCCAACGCCTGGCACGCGAAAAAGCCGATGCCATTGCCTCACGCTGGGACAATAGCCTGATCATCGGCTCAGACCAGGTTGCCTACATCGAAAACTCCGCAACCAACGCTGTCCCAATGCTGAGCAAGCCGGGTAATTTCGGCAAGGCTTACCAGCAATTGCGCTTATGCAGTAACAGTACGGTGACTTACCTAACCGCCTGCTGCCTGCTAAACAGCAGTACTAGACAGCAACACTGCTTTTACGATAGCTACCAGCTTCACTTTAAAGCGCTAAGCGATCGCCAAATTACCGACTACCTCACTACAGAACAACCCTATGACTGCGCCGGCGCCATTAAATCTGAAGGCCTGGGAGTTGCGCTGGTAAAAGCTCACAGTGGCACTGACCCCAGCACACTGATTGGCCTGCCATTAATCAAATTGATTGAGGCACTGGAGAAAGAAAACTACCTTATACTGGGCAGTTAATAGTCTTAGCCTATGGCCTGATAGAAAACCAAAGAGCAAGACTATTATCATTCCTTATGGATGCGATAACCAAACCAGCTTTACTGTTCTTTACACCTCTTACCACCAAATTAACCCCAGTATCCTGATAATACTCTTCAAGCGATCAGCAAAGCAGGAGGCCTGGGTAAACTCCACCAGACGTCCTTTGGCCAGAAGACTTGATCATCGCTCTGGCTTTGCTGCAGTTGATCAATATAGTTGGACAATATAGTTGAACCATATATTCGAACGACATATTTGAGCAACAAAGCTGATCAAAACCGTAACAGATTTATCCGCTTGACCCATTGCAAGCACCCGCTCACTAAGAGCTACAGTGTTCCTCCAGACACGCAATTCCATTGCCGCCCGCTTATCGCGGGCGTTTTTTTATCTGCGAGATAAAATTTTAATGCTTTAATTAACCTCCCTGACAACATTGTAGGTAACGATTCAGACGACAAGACCACAACCCAGACGATATACTTTAACGCTACACTTGCTAACAACGTATACGGTGATTAACAACTGAAAATTCAATGGGGCTAAGTCAATACAGTCAAGACGCAATTCCAAGCGAGACACTATATCAAGCAGGGCACCCACAGGAACCAATAGATCATGGCGCAAAATATTTTAATTGTTGACGACGATATTGAGCTATGCCAATTGCTATCTGAATACCTAAGTAATGAAGGTGTTACCATTACCCTTATTCACGATGGCGTTGAAGCTATCGAGCATATTCAACAATGTCATACACAAAATAAAAGCTACGATGCGATTGTGCTCGACTTTATGCTACCCGGCATGCAAGGGCTGGAAATTTTACAACGCATGCGCACGTTTACATCAACGCCAGTACTCATGCTTACCGCCAGAGGTGAAGATATCGACCGCATAGTTGGCCTTGAGGCTGGCGCCGATGACTACTTACCCAAGCCCTGTAACCCGCGTGAATTACTGGCGCGGCTGCGTGCAGTTTTGCGAAGAACTGACAACCAATCCAGCGAAACAGCGAATACTGCTTACAGTATTCATGGCATTACACTCGACAGCGGTAATCGCACTGCGTCTATCAACAACCAGCCATTGGAACTCACCAGCGCCGAATTTAATACCCTGCAAGCATTAATGGCATCAGCAGGCCAAATTGTTACCAAAGAAGATTTAACCCAACTGGCACTTAATCGAAAGTACACGCGTTATGATCGTAGTGTTGACGTGCATATTAGCAACGTCAGAAAAAAAATAGCCCGACACCTGGGTGAGCTCGATATTATTAAAACGGTGCGAGGCTCCGGCTATATACTGGTAAACCAAATCGATGTTTAGCCTTTACTGGAAAGTTTTTTTCGCCTTTTGGCTAACCAGCCTGATACTCGGTGGCGCAGCGGTTTTTTTATCATCTGAACTTCGCGAAAAGCGTTCGCTCGAACTGCAAGGCCTCGACCCGGTAAAATTAGTCGAGCGCTCAGCGTTTATTGTGCGCCGCCTGCCGGACGACATTAGCGAGTGGCAACAACAACTGGCCGAGAACGATATTCAGTTTTACGCCGCCTACGAAGATAAAAGTCCACTAAGCACCCCTAACTACCCGCAAGCTATACAACAACTGTTAGACGAATTAACAGCAACTACCTATATCGAGCAATCCAGCTTTACCCGCTTGCTGGTAGGCCGCAGGGAGATATCGGTTAACGGTGAGCAAATTCGCTTTGTTATTGATATGCCTGGCATCAATGTATTTAAAGCAAAAGAGTGGATCAGCCAAATTGGCGTGCAGTTTATGCTGGCACTCATTCTTAGCGGCATTGTTTGCTATGTACTGGCGCGCTACCTTACCCGCAATCTCGAACAGCTGAGCATTGCAACCCGCGCGCTTGCCAGTGGCGACCTCAGTTCGCGGGCGAAAATGTCTAACCTAAGTCGCAACGATGAGTTGTCGCAACTGGGCCATGATTTTAATGAAATGGCAACGGCGCTGGAATCAAGCATTGAAAATCAAAAGCGCCTGGTCAGGGATATCTCTCACGAACTGCGCTCACCGTTAACCCGTTTGCAAATCGCGCTGGAATTGGCAAGGCAAAAAGCCAATATCGACGAGCTCGACCGGATTGAACAAGAGGCCAATCGACTCAATGAGCTCATAGGGCAAATACTGACAATACCTGATGACTCGGCACCGCTTAACGATATTATCGACTTAACCGCACTGCTAGAATCAATCATTGACGACTGCAAAATCGAAGCCGAAGTTAAACAAGTGCAATTACTCCTGGTGAGCGACTGCGATGAAGCCCTGGTGGCTGCAACTGCAACACAGTTACATAGTGCAATAGAAAATATTATTCGCAACGCAATTCATTACACCAAGGATGGCAGCAGCGTCACCATTGAACTGGTCCATACTACTGCAGCGCTAACAAAATCTGCTCGCGGGCCGGTATTTACGCTATTAATTACCGACTGCGGCCCAGGCGTGCCCGAAGCCGACTTGAGCTTTATATTTCAGCCCTTTTATCGCGTCGACCGCGCGCGCAACCGGAATACTGGCGGCTACGGTATAGGTCTTGCTATTGTGCAGCGCGTTATCGCGCGCCATAAAGGTAGCGTCAGCGCATTAAATGCGCGCAACGGGCTGTGCGTCAAAGTACAACTACCCGAGTTTGTGGAGCTGACCAACCACAACTAACACACTAAACATTAACGCAATTGCGGACTCAAATAACTGCTAATACCCAGCGCAAAGCTGGTGCCAATGCGGCGCGCAAAGCTTTCAAATGGGTTGGGCTGTACCGTGTAATCAACAATATCCTCAACCCCTATTACCTCGCGCGCCACATAGCCTGCGCTGCCCAAGCCATCGATCAAGCCCTTGGCCAATGCCTGTTCGCCGGTCCAGATTAACCCAGAAAAAATCGCCGGATCGTCAATCAAACGATCGCCACGACCCGACTTAACCACATCGATAAACTGCTCGTGCGTCACCGCCAATACCGTTTGCCAAAACTCAATATCGCTTTCTTTCGATGCAGAAAATGCATCGAGAAACGCCTTGCTTTCACCTGCGGTATAAATGCGTCTATCCACACCGACTTTTTCCATCAGACCATCAAAACCAAAACCGGCACTCACTACACCAATTGAACCCACCAGACTGGCTTTATCGGCATAAATCTGATCGGCCGCCGAGGCAATATAGTAGCCCCCGGAAGCACCGAGGTCAGCGATCACCGCGTAAAGCTTTTTGTCAGGATACTTATCGCGAAGTCGATGAATCTCATCATTGATATAGCCCGACTGCACCGGGCTGCCGCCGGGCGAGTTAATGGCCAGAATCACGTCCGTGGCATGCTCGGCTTCAAAGGCGCTTCTTAAACCAGCAACCACGGTATTGGCATTGGCAGGCGCCTCCGCCGCTATCACACCATCTAATGCAACTAAAGCCACATGGCTTTGACCACTGGGCGCCAGTGTCGCTGAAACGGGTAACAGCGCAACAATAAAAATCAGCAGGTAGGCAAAGGTCAGGAACTTAAAGAAAATGCCCCAGCGCCTGGCTTTGCGTTGCTCAACCATCGACGCAGTTGCCACTTTTTCAAGAATTTTCCACTCGGGCTTATTAGACAGCTCATTGCTATCCGAATAACCCAGCCCAGCGGGTTTATTATTTGCGGACGCAGCTGGGTTGGAAGAAGCGTTAGTTTCAGATGAAGATGGATCCTGCTCTATCAAAATAAACTCCAATAGCTGTCGATCACGACGATTGCAATGATGTTAGTTAGCCGATAAATACCGTAAGTGCTCGCGAGTTGTCTGTGCCCGCTATTAAACCAGTTTAGCGCAGCGCGGGCCATTGCAACAGCTCGGCCAGCGAATCAATAATGATTGCAGGTTTGTATTCACGCAATACTTCAACATGATGCACACCGTAACTGACGCCAATACGGCGCATATCCAAATTGCGCGCCATTTCCAGATCGTAACTGGTATCGCCAATCATAACTGCGTCGCCCACCCCCACGCCGGTTTCGGACAGAATCTCCTCAAGCATTAACGGGTTGGGTTTAGAGGCAGTTTCATCTGCGGCGCGGGTTGCAGCAAATAAATGCGCGATATTATCGGCATCGAGTACTCGGTTAAGCCCACGCCGACTTTTACCAGTGGCAATGGCCAGTTGATGCCCATGAGTATGCAAGGCGTTCAACGTACTAATCGCGTCGGGAAAAAACTGAGTGCCACCGTATTGCTGGCGCAAACGAGTAAAGTGGTACGAATAACTTTCAATAAAAGCCTGATGTGCATCGACACCCGCGCCAGGAAACAAACGCAGTGCAACCTCAGATAAACCCAGGCCAATCATTTGTGCGCAGGACTCACGGCTATGTTCAGGCAGCTGTAGCGCTTCTATCGCCGCTTGCATTGCGTTAACAATATGCTCCTGGCTATCTGCCAGTGTGCCGTCCCAATCAAAAATTAATAACATAAAATCCCAATGTATCGCTTTGTCGTAGAGGCCTATTTAAAGAGTTTCCAGTAACGAGTCCCAACTGCCGGGTAACGGCGCACTTACTTGCAATCGCCGCCCCTGCTCTAACGGAATATCAATAGCGCTGGCATGCAAAAATAAACGTTTATATCCCTGTGCCGCCAGTTGTGTATTCACTGTGGCTATGCCGTATTTTTCGTCGCCACAAAGCGGAAAACCGGCAACTTTAGCGTGGACACGAATCTGGTGGGTTCTACCGGTAACTGGCATCACTTCGAGTAAACTGTAATTACCAGTGGCGTTGGCGTAGCGCTGCAAGACCTTAAAACGTGTTTCTGAGGGTTTTCCATCAGCTGCTGCCATGACCATTCGCTCACCTGATTGCAGGGTGTTTTTTTTCAGCGGCGCGTTAATTACATCGAGACCGACTGGCCAGCTGCCGGCCGCCAGTGCGGTATAGGTTTTGTTCGCTGTTTTATCCCGCAGCGCAGCATGGCAAACTTTAAGCGCCGCGCGTTTTTTCGCAATCACCAGGCAACCGGAGGTGTCTCGATCAAGCCGATGGACCAGCTCAAGGAATTTACAGTCCTGCCTCACCTGGCGCAGCGCCTCAATTAAACCCAGGTTTAAACCACTACCACCATGTACTGCCAAACCTTCAGGTTTATCAATAACCAGCAGCCCGTCATCTTCGAATAAAATGCTCTGGCTGAGTAGCCGAGCCAAATTCGGTGAAACCCCCGGTGGGCTTGCCTTGGCAGCCAACCGTACCGGTGGAATACGCACCACATCGCCCGCGCAAAGCCGGTAGTCAGGCCCAACCCGACCTTTATTCACTCTCACCTCACCCTTTCTTAATATCCTGTACAGTCGCGATCGTGGCAGGCTGCGCAGCTGCGCCAACAAAAAGTTATCTAGCCGCTGACCCGCCTGATCCGGCTCGATAGTGACAAACTTGATGCTTTCTTGCACAATTTCCACGAAAAATACTCGAGATTTACCGGGCAACTGTCATCGACAGCCGCTATTCGATGATGATAATAGTTTACCCACGCGTTAATTGAGGTGGGTAACGGATAGTGTTAGCATGCCCCGCCGGAACCGCTTGTGGCGTCAGTTAAACAACGCCCTCGATCGGTCGCGGAGCTTATCAGATTTTTCGCTAATTGTTAGCCTGATTTGCCGCGATCTCCGGGAAACCTGCGCTAAATGTTACGCTATTGTCGTTTTGACCTATCGCCCCGAAATACACTCGCGTCCCGATAACAACTCGATTGCCAGCTATCGAGCCTGGCGTTAAAGCGTTTTTATACATGACCCGCAACAGATTTTTGGGTTTTGGTCAAAAAGCATGCTGCATTTCTTAAAGATCGTGGTTGCATGCTGGTACTTTTACGGGGCTTTAATCACGCCCATGCAGGTGAATGAACTAAACTGAATACTTGGGCTAAGACCCTCTATTGTGGTAAGCGTTGGCAAGCAAGTGATTGATTTTAAAGCTGGCTTTGCACCAACCCCTTTTGCGCCGACATTTTGCGTGAATATCGAAAATCGAGACTATAGAGCAGCTTAAACCGAGCAGCGCAAAAAAGATCAAATTTGCAGCTGGCGAGAACAAAAAACATTTTAAATGGCCCAATGGAAACTGGGTTGAATATTCGCAAGAGGTGACAGCATCGCTAGAGAAGGCTAGCAAAATGCAGCCCCAGATGATGCAAGCAGTATGAAATCAACGCCCCGGCGTGATAACCGCAAACAAAGTTAAATAGCTCAATGGTTGCGCACACACCGGAAATTTTAACGACAAATTTAAACTTCGCAGCTCAAGCCAACAGCCAGGTATCACTAAGCAAGTTGGCAGGTATATCGAAGCTCTGTTTAAGCCAGGTTAGCAACCAAGCTAACCCGCCGTCACGACCAGCCCTATGCGCGCAGTTACAGCAGGCGTACAGTTGCAAAAACAGGTTGGCGCAGAACGAGCAAAGGCAAACGGGCGCAACGCGACTAATCGCGCTGTAGGTGTAGCGACACAAGCTGTGCATTAAAGCTAAAGTAATAGGAACTAAATTAATCAGCAGAATTTTACCCAACAGCAATACGAGTTATTACGTGACGGCGACTCAATAGCCCCCGGTAAAGGTATTGCATCATTGAGGTAAAACTCTATAAGACGCGACAAAAAGCAGCGAGCGCCAAGTCAACATTTTTACCGCTTAAGTCTGCCGTTATGATTGCGCTTGAGGTGCTGTATAAAGCAAAGCACTAGAACAGATTATTCGGCACAAGCTGCCAGGCCAGGCTAAACAGCTTACCCAGCAGGTTTTACAACCGCTTGTGCAATTGAAGATATAAGACAATTCAAGCGGTTAGCTATTGGTATGTTGTTGTTTCACTATGCCAGCTAAACGAGTTGTCAAAACGTTAGAACCAGGCACTGTACTGGCGCTAACAACATAAGCATCTTCTTTACCGGCCTCTCTTCTTGCTTTGCGTCCGCTTTCAGGCTTTCTTGCACCGCTTAATAAGCTCACCTAAACCGTCCACCCGCCCCGCTCGGCTGCACCGCGTGACGAAGGCTAAAGCACCGATGCATCAATTGCCATTGCCGCTGCCCAATGGATGAGTAATACATTATGAAACGCATGCTAATTAACGCGACCCAACCAGAAGAACTTAGGGTTGCCATGGTCGACGGCCAAAAACTCTACGACCTCGATATTGAAAACCGCACCCGGGTACAGAAAAAAGCCAGCATCTACAAAGGCAAAATTACCCGCGTTGAACCCAGTCTCGAAGCCGCTTTTGTCGACTTTGGTGCCGAACGCCACGGCTTTTTGCCACTTAAGGAAATTGCCCGAGAATACTTCTACCGATCGCCACCCAGCGGCCAGGGTCGCATGAAGATAAAGGATGTCGTTAAGGAAGGCACCGAGGTTATTATCCAGGTTGAAAAAGAAGAGCGCGGCAGCAAAGGCGCAGCGCTCAGCACGTTTATTAGCCTGGCTGGGCGCTACATGGTGCTTATGCCTAATAACCCCAAGGCCGGCGGCATCTCGCGTCGCATTGAGGGTGAAGAGCGTGACCAGTTACGCGACGCGATGAAAGACCTGGAACTACCCAAAGGTATGGGCATTATTGTTCGCACTGCCGGTATTGGTAAAAGCTCTGAAGAGTTGCAATGGGATTTAAGCTACCTGCTGACCATTTGGGAGGCAGTACAAAGTGCCTCCGAGGCTCGTCGAGCGCCCTTCCTTCTGTTTCAAGAAAGCAATGTCATTGTCAGGGCTATTCGCGATTATGTGCGTAAGGATGTCGGTGAGGTGCTGATTGACGGCGCCGATGCCTACTACGAGGCATCTCAGTTTGTCGAAATGGTGATGCCCCACTACGCCAGCAAGATTAAACAATACCAGGACGAAATCCCACTATTCAATCGCTACCAGGTTGAAAGCCAGATCGAAACTGCGTTTCAGCGCGAAGTTCAATTACCCTCGGGCGGCTCAATTGTGATTGACCCCACCGAAGCCATGGTTTCGATTGATATCAACTCGGCACGCGCAACACGCGGCGGCGATATCGAAGAAACCGCACTGCAAACCAACCTTGAAGCGGCCGACGAAATTGCCCGACAACTGCGCTTGCGTGATATGGGCGGTCTGATTGTTATTGACTTTATCGATATGAACGCCAATCGCAACCAGCGCGCCGTTGAAAACCGCATGCGCGATGCACTTGAGGCCGATCGCGCCCGAGTTCAGATTGGCCGCATTTCACGCTTTGGCCTGCTAGAAATGTCGCGCCAGCGGCTACGCCCCTCACTGGGAGAAACCATTGCCACGGTATGCCCACGCTGTAGTGGCCAGGGCACCATTCGCGATACTAAGTCGTTGGCACTGGTAATTCTGCGATTGATTCAGGACGAAGCGCAAAAAGACCGCAGTGCAGAAATTCGCGCCATGGTACCGGTTGAAGTTGCCACCTATCTGCTTAATGAAAAACGTGCCGCCATCCGCTCAATTGAAAAAGTGAATAACCTGCGCGTATTGGTGATTCCCAACCCGACATTAGAAACGCCGCACTACGAAGTGGTCCGTTTACGTGACGACGATGCTGAAGCCGGTGAAGTGGTTAGCTATGACTTGACCAATGATGCCGAAGCAGAAATGGAAGAAACCATTCTCGAAGCGCGCGAAACTGTAGTTAACCAGCCCGTTGCGGCAGTACAACCGTCACGACTAAATCAGCAAAAAGCACCAGAGCGTGGGCCAACTGCCGAAGCTGCGCCAGTAGAGGCCAAACCTGGTTTGCTTAAGCGTCTGGTTACCAGCTTGTTTGGCAGTGCTGCCGAGCCAGAGCCAGTAGCCGAAGAAAAACCTGCGTCACAAAACCGACGCAGCAACGGTAACCGTCGTCGCAATGATCAGCGAAACAATGGCTCGCGTAATAATCGTGGTAATAACAGAAATACCCGCGGCCAAAACGACAACAATAAAGATAAGGATAAATCGAATAACGCGCGTGGCGATAGCCGCAAGAACAATCGCAATGACAGTCGCAATGACAATCGTAACGACAACCGCAACGACGCCCAGAATGATAATCGTAACCGCAATAGAAATGCAAAAAAGGTTCGCAACGACCAGCACGTTGATGCTGAAACCGACAACAAGCCCAATGAGCGTCGCAGTGCCAACGATGATGAAAGCAACTCAAAACCGCGCAATAATCGTCGTCGCGGCGGCCGTGGCCGGGGCGGTGATAAACGCAGTGAGGGACGTAACGACAGCAATATAAACAATCAAGCCAATGCTGATGTTAACGCGCAGGTCGAAAACGATGCCGGTGACGATAATGCGCCACGCAAGCGACCAGATAGCCAGCGCGGTAAATCATCGCGCGGGCCGCGCCGTCGCGGCGGTCGTCGCAGTGAAGCGGCCAGCAGTGCTGTCCAGGCTGATGAGAGCCAGGCTATCGACAGTCAAGCAATCGATAGTCAAGCAATCGATAGTCAAGCAATCGAGAGCCAAGCAAATGAAAGTACAGCGGCTGAGTCTGTAGCGCTGCAGGAAACCACACCTGAAGTTGCTGTTAACGAAGCACAGCCACTGGATGCAGCTGCTGTTGAAAGTGCTGCTATTGCTTCAGCGCCAGAATCTAAACCTGAGCCTGAGGCTAAGCCTGAGTCTGAGTCTAGGTCTGCGGCTAAGGCATCCGATCAACCAGAGTCAGAACAGCCGGCAACCATAGCTGAGTCGGAAACAGAGTCGAGAGTTGAGCCAGAGCAAGTATCGCTGGCCTTAGATTCGACAGACACTGTTGATACCGAGTCTGCTCGTACTGTTACTGATGCAGTAGTTACTGATTCATTAGTTACTGATTCATTAGTTACTGATTCATTAGTTGCTGATTCAGGGGTTACTGATACGGTAGTTACACAGCAAGGCACTGCAGAGGTGCAAGTCAACCCTCAGTCAGCAACGCCTGATCTCAATGCTGAGAAGCCTTATATGGATGAATTGCTAACCCCAGCGGAGCCAGTCGCGGATACCGCTGTGGCAGAAACGGTAGCCGACGGCGGCCAATCAGAAGGTGGCGTGCGAGCGAATAACGACCCCAGGGTCAAGGCCGCCGCCAAAGCGGAGCATCGCATTGAAACAGCAACAATGGAAATTAAAACCAGCCAGCCGCTAGTCGCTGACAGCGCAGATTTACCTGCTGTGGAGGTCAAGCGTGCACTAAACGACCCAAGGGCCAAGCGTAGCGGTGCCGGTGCGGCGACAGGTGACCAGGCGGCCCAGCAGGACACGGTATAAGTTCTGGTAAAATAAAAGAATACGGCGCAAAAATCCTTGCCAGATTAATATCGCAAGGTATACTTGCGCCTCGTTTTTCCGGAGGGGTGGCTGAGTGGTCGAAAGCACTGGTCTTGAAAACCAGCGTACGGCGACGTACCCAGGGTTCGAATCCCTGCCCCTCCGCCATTTTACCTTTTATGCTGTCCAACACTCTCTTATAGAATCAAAAAAGCCCTATATTTAAAGGGTTTAACCTCTAGTGTATATCCATACAGGC
>CBFHXO010000020.1:19180-32286 GCA_965659815.1 Pseudomonadales bacterium | reverse complement strand
TCGCCTGCGGGCGAAAAACGCAGCTCAATTAAAAGATAATTTAAAAAAATAGGAAAAGGCCCGACTCACCTGCAAAAAAAACCTACGCCACTTACATTCACAACATTGTCATCCCCCCTAATCCCCTCACATGATATAAGTCCTCAAAACCACAACCGGACCCAACCCATGATTTCAAAAACTGCCATCCCCCACTTACTATTAACTTTACTACTCCTAGCTGCCTCAATAACCCGCGCAGCCGAACCTCCACCAAACATTATCATCATATTAGCCGACGACCTGGGTTGGGCCGACGTTGGCTACCACGGCGGCAATATCGACACCCCAGCCATCGATTCTCTGGCTAACGATGGCGTTAAGCTCGAGCGCTTTTACGTCACTCCCATTTGCTCCCCCACACGCGCAGCGTTAATGACCGGCAAGGACCCAATCAAACTCGGTATCGCCTACGACCAAATCCACCCCTGGTATAACGCAGGGCTGGCCGCAGATGAATACTTAATTTCCGAAGCCTTTCGCGACGCCGGTTACCAAACCGGTTTAATCGGCAAATGGCACCTGGGCCATACCCAGGCGCACCAACTGCCAAACGCACAGGGCTTCGATACCTTTTATGGCCACCTGCATACCAATACTGATTTTTATACCCACCAGCGCGAGGGTGCACATGATTTACAACTCAACGGCGTCAGTGTCGATGGCAAGGGCGAGTACCTGACCCATATCGAAAGCCGGGAGGCTGTCAACTTTATTAACCAGCGCGATAAAACCAAACCGTTTTTTCTCTATGTGCCCTTCACCGCACCGCACAGCCCAATGCAGGCACCAGCCGCCGCGATAGAAAAATACGAACATCTGCCCACAGCAAATTACCGCCGTATTTATGCAGCAATGGTTGACGAGATGGACCAGGGCATTGCCAGTATCCTGGCCGTGCTGGAACAACAGGGCATTGCCGATAACACGATTGTAGTGTTTGTTAGCGATAACGGCGGCAGCAATGTGTTTGGCGGCCAAAACCAGCCACTGCGCGGACAAAAAGGCCAGGCGTTTGAGGGCGGTATTCGCGTACCGGCAGTGATCCGCTGGCCCGCAGGCCTGGCCGCCGGCGGTGAACTTCAACAAAGCGTTTCGATAATGGACCTTTACCCCACATTGCTCGAAGCAGCCCGCATCGAACCTAACAGCGCTTTTCAGCGGCAGGGTATCGACGGTCAAAGTATGTGGCAGGCAATTAGCAGGCAAGAAGAGACACCACGCCAGCAGCCTTTGTTTTTTGTTTCCGAAATCCCCGTGCCCGGCATGTTGTCGCTGGCGGTTATCGATGGCGACTGGAAGCTGGTGCAAAAACTGCGCGAGCAACAAACCAACGTGATTGCCCGTTCAATGTTGTTTAATCTCGCAAGCGACCCTAATGAGCAGCAGGACCTGGCATCAAAATACCCTGATAAATTGGCAGAGCTTGCCGCATTATTAAGAGTACGCCGTTCCCAACATCCGCTGGCAGGCACTCGCGGCACACTGGTTGCCCACCCTGGCTGGGTGGCACCCAAAGATTGGGCCGCCGCAGTCGTGCCCGCCGAAAAATTACAGCCGAGCTGGAAAAATGAATTGCCGTTTTCACGCGAATTGTCCGATGCCGTAGGCGATAGAGGGGTGTTAATTTCCGATGCCGAACTCGAGGCGTTGGAAAAACAGCGCGCTGCACTAGAGTCGAATAGCAACAAACAACGCAATTAAACCGCGGTTATAAAAGTTGAAAAGAGGCGGGCTTAAATTTGCCTGGCTAAAACGACTTTTTCACTAGGCGAAACTAGCGGGCAGCCTGGCGGTTAACCAGAATATGCTCACGCATTAGGCTAATCATTTGTTCGGCGTCATCCGGGCTTAGAAAATCGCCAATGTCCACCTGTTCGTTATTATTGATAAAGCTTAACGATGGGGCTTCCCAGTCGTGCTTGGGCGGTTCTACTCGCAACTGGGTTTCCTGCTTAACCCATTGCCATTTGCCGCGCGGACGATAAACCCCTTTTTCAATCACCAGAGTAGTTTCGCCAAGTGTAATAATATGCCGGTAGCTGAGTTTCCAGGAGACGTAATAGAGCGCCGAACTTAATGCCAGGACTTCAAGCCCAGCAAACGGTAACATCACCCAGGTGCCGGCAATAATAGTAAAGCCTAAGGCAATGCCGATACACAGGCCACCCAAAGACCAGATAACCTTTTTGTTACCCTCCCAATCAAGCGACCGGTCGGGTGAAAGAATAACCGTGGTGCAAGGCGTTGCCGCATCACCATCGCGACGCACTTCAATCATCCGTGTACACCACAGCTTTGGCAGTGTTTAGCCTCAATCAAATTAGCTCTTGTCAAAGTTAACAACAAGAACATCACCATTAGCAGGAGTAGGGCTTGGCAGCTCCCAATCCCAAACTTCGTGGTCAAAATGATCGTCGAGCCGCGCACACAGGTCGACAAAGGGTTGGCGCTGCGGGTCGGCAATCACGGCTGTTTTAACCCCGGCTTTTTTGGCGCGCTTAAACAGTTTAAATAGCGTGTCGTTTAATTCATCCCAAAAACAGATATCGCCGCCAATAATCATGTCGTATTTAGATAGGGTTTTTACATCCAGTTTTTCAAACTTTTTCACCAAGTGCTTAATTTTTACGTCATTAAGTTCGGCGTGTGCATCGAGATAAGGAAATACATCGGGGTCGGCATCACAACCTGTGACTTTGGTGCCAAATTTCTTGGTGCAGTAAATGGCTGTTAAACCCCAGCCGCAGCCAATTTCAAGAATTTTGGCTTTTTTCTCCGGTGGATTATCATTCAGGTAGTCCATCAGCAGGTAGCTGGAGCTCCAAAACTTATCGCCATGAATGGAGGTTGGGTACTCTTTTTTCAGTTTTTTTATTATTGGGTGCCTGGAGGTCATGCGTTTTACCCCCAGCTCTTCTTTAATGTTGGAAGATTTTTTATCCGCTGCTGATTTGCTCGCTTTGCTCATATAAAGGTTCTACCTTGCTATGGGTGAAAAAGGGGTGCTGAGAGCTGTTCAATTGCCTGGCGCAAAGTTATGGCTATGCATTATTGGTTATTTTTCTGCGCGTTCAATTGCTCGCCTTCTCGTAAAAGCGGCGATTATAAGGCCTTTAAATCAATAAGATAGGGGCATTTGAATTGGTTTATGCAAAAAAACCGATTTTATCACGCTTTTAGTAGGATCATTCTAGAAATTATCACTACAGTAGCGCATGTATTGGTAGATTACGTGTTGCGTCGTCGCGTGCTGCCCGCTAAATAAACGCCTGTTCAACCACTAACAGGCCTATTGAGTTAACTGCAAATAGACAGAGGAAACTTCCCATGGCAGCAGTCAAGGTAAAAGCAAAATCTACCGCAAAAAAGGCAAAGAAATCCGTTGCGGCGAAAAAGCCAGTGCGTAAAACGGTAGCAAAGAAAACTGCAGCGAAGAAAACCGCCGCCAAGCCTAAAGCTAAGCGTGCTGCCAAGTCTGTGAACGTCGCAGCTAAAGCCGAATCTAAAGTCACCAGCTTGTTTGCTGATTTTCAGGATAAAGCCGAACAGGCACGTGCCACTGGAAAAAAAGCGGGTCTTGCATATCTGGGTATGTATGGCACAGCCTATGATTTTGCCAAAGAGCAGTACCAAAAAGCGGTAGAAGCACAAGAGTCACGTATTGACTCACTGGTTAAGCGCGGTGAAGCGGTTCAGGGCAGCGCTAAGGCACGTATGGATGATATTGAGCTGCCTAAAATGGGCACTGAAGCAATGAAAGAAATGCTACAGAAGCGCGTCGATGAGGCAAAAGATCGCGCCGAAGATGTAGCCGATAATGCTGCCGCCAAGTTCGAAGAGCTTAAGGGCAAAATAATACCCGCTAGTGCCTAAGTACAATTTTTTACCACTGGATTTGTCATTTCGATTACTAACCAGGTCTAACGTCTCCTCGCTTATTAAATTAAGCATTCTTTCGGCCCCGCACTGCGGGGCTTTTTTTTATGCCAGTAGTTTGGGGCAGATACGGTGGCAGATAGGGCGGCCTTATTAACACAGTTGATCACTGCCGCCTGAGGGCAGTCATGTTAAGCTGTTTATCCAACTAAATGCCCGAATTAATGGAGCGGGTCCAGGAATTTATGTACACGTTAATTAAGCCCTTACTTTTCTCAATGAACGCCGAGAGTGCTCACGATTTGACCTTGGCCAGCTTGGCTGTGGCCGGCAATAGTGGCCTGCTTAAGCCGGTTTTGCCAGCAAGCGTTGATGACCCGATTGAGCTTATGGGTTGCCGCTTTGCTAATCGGGTTGGCCTGGCCGCAGGCCTGGATAAAAATGCTCGCTGTGTTCGTGGTATGGCGGCGCTGGGGTTTGGTTTTATTGAGGTAGGTACGGTCACGCCATTGGCGCAGCCGGGTAATGATAAACCACGTATGTTTCGCCTGCCCGAGCATGAGTCCATTATCAATCGTATGGGCTTTAACAATGATGGCTTGGTAGCGCTGGTTAAGCGTGTAGAGGCTTTGCGCAGCAAGGCACTTGGTTGCCCACTGGGTATTAACATTGGCAAAAATAAAGTCACTGCTGCCGAACATGCGGCTAACGATTACCTTATGTGCTTATCGGAAGTTGCCCGTTTGCACGCTGCTGGCCTGGCAGACTATGTCACCATTAATTTATCTTCGCCCAATACGCCGGGGCTGCGTGACTTGCAGTTTGGCAATGAGCTTAACCAATTGCTTACGCTCATTGCCGACAAGCGCAAACAGCTCGCTAATGAGTATGGCAAGGCTATCCCTTTGCTGGTAAAAATCGCGCCTGATATGGCCCGCGATGATTTGCTTGCGGTGGCAGAACAATTAATTCACCATGGTATTGATGGCGTTATTGCAACTAACACCACCATTGATAAAAGCGCGGTAGCGGATAGCCCGCATGCCAGTGAAGCCGGTGGGTTAAGCGGTGCCGTTTTGTTTGAGCGCTCTACCGACGTGGTTGCCACATTGGCGCAGGCATTTGGCAATGCGCTGGTAATTATTGGTGTTGGTGGCATTAACTCTGCAGAGCAGGCGGTGGCAAAAGTTGCAGCCGGTGCTGATTTGGTGCAATTGTACAGCGGCTTAATTTACCAGGGACCGGGTTTGGTTCACGCGAGTGCTCAAGCAATCAAAAATCATAGGGCTGCACAATAGTATGGGTTCTGCTTCTGAACCCTCGGCTTCCGAATCCTCTGCCGCTGAAAATACGGTGGTTGCCCCCATCAATTTTATGGCGACCTGCCCCAAGGGTTTGGAAAATCTCTTGGGCAAAGAACTACTAGCATTGGGTGCAGCGTCAATACAGGAGTCGGTAGCAGCTTGTTATTTTACTGCCGACCTCGCCAATGTGTATAAAATCTGTCTTTGGTCCCGGCTGGCTAATCGTATTATATTATTGCTTGAGCGCGCTCGGGTTAACTCCGATCAGGAGATGTACGACACGGCTTTTCAACTTCCTTGGTCCAGCCACTTTACCGAACAGCAAAGCTTACTGGTTGATTTTAACGGTACCTCTGAGTTTACTCGCGATGCGCGCTTTGGTGCATTGCGTATTAAAGATGCCATTAACGATCATTTTGTTAACAGCGGTTCGTCGCGCTTGCTTATTGCTGATGAGTTACCTGATGTTGTTGTTTATGTGCGCTTGTTTAAAGGCCGTATCTCCATTGGTTTGGATATGGTTGGCGAGAGTTTGCATAAGCGCGGCTACCGCAGTGGCGGTGGCGCTGCACCGTTAAAAGAAAATCTGGCCGCCGCCATGTTAATACAATGCGGTTGGCCAGCAATTTCGCAAGCGGGGGGTAGTTTTGTCGATCCGATGTGTGGTTCTGGCACCTTATTAATCGAAGCGGCCTTAATGGCGGCCAATATCCCTCCGGCATTTTTGCGTGTGCGTGGATTTACTGGCAATAGTAAATGGACACATAATCATTTACTGAGTTTTGACGCTGAGCTTTGGTCCCGGGCTTTACAAGTGTTAGAGCAAGCGGTAAATAATGTAGCAGCGCAACCGCCCTGCGCAATTCTTGGCTACGATATCGACCCGCGCAGCATTGCGTTAACGAAAGACAATCTTGCTATGGCGGGTTTAACTGGCTGGGTGCAGGTGAAGCAATGCGATATTGCTAACCTCCAACTCGATAGCGATCTGCCAACGGGCTTGTTATTGGTAAACCCACCCTACGGTGAGCGGCTGGGTGAGGTCGAGGCCTTAAAGCCAGTATATGCGCAGTTAGGCCAAGTGCTTAAGCGCGATTGTTTGGATTGGCAGGCGGGGGTATTTACCGGCAATACCGATTTAGGTTGGAAAACCGGTTTGCGCAGCTGGCGTCAACACCGTTTATATAATGGTGGCTTGGAGTGCCAGTTACAGCGTTATCGCATTGAGCCGAAAAACTTTGTTGAAGATAATACCGAGCGCGGTAAAAAAATTCTGCAGTTTGAAAATCTTAATGAAAATGCGCAAATGCTCGCCAATCGATTGCGTAAAAACCGTAAACGTTTATCGGCAATGATAAAAGCTAATCAGCACCTATGTTATCGATTATACGATGCTGACTTGCCTGAGTATGCGGTTGCCATTGACTGCTACCCGATCGTTGAATTATTTGAGGCTGACCCAGACGAGACAAAGCTTGGCGAGAGCAAGCCAGATGAGAGTCTGCAAAATAACATCGCACAAGCGCATTCGACACCCAATTACTATGCTAATGCAAAGAGTAAATTTGGTGTCAGCAAAGCGAGTAGTCAAAGAGGTAAAAACGCAGCGGCTAGCCATCAGCCGGGTAGGTCTTATCGCAAGCCCGCGCCATTAGGAAACCGTTATAGCGTTGAAGGCCAAATGGTTTTTCATGTGCAGGAATATGCTGCACCGCCCAAAGTTGATGGCGGGCTTGCGCTTAGGCGGATAAAAGATGCGGTTGCTGCGGTGTCTTGTGTTTTTGAATGTCCGCTAGAGCGAATTTACCTTAAGCAGCGTGAGCGGCAAAAAGGTGGCAAGCAATATCAAAAGCTGGACGAGTCTGCGCCCGATATGGTGATACAGGAGTCCGGGCATAAGTTAAAGGTTAATTTGGGTCGTTATCTCGATACTGGTGTTTTTCTCGATCATCGTCCGGTGCGCCAGCGAATTGCCAGTGAAATTAATGGCAAACGATTTTTAAATTTGTATTGCTATACCGCTTCTGCTTCTGTTTATGCCGCCTGTGCGGGAGCCGCGCAAACGGTCAGTGTGGATATGTCTAACACTTACCTGCAATGGTCGCAGCATAACTTTGAGTTAAACGATATTGATATGTGCTCGCACCACTTGGTGCGTGCCGACTGCTCGCAATGGCTGGCCAATAGCAATGCGATATTTGACTGTATATTGCTTGATCCGCCCAGTTTTTCCAATTCCAAGCGTATGGAAAATACCCTGGATATAAGTCGTGATCAGGCGGAGCTGGTCAATTTGGCGATGAAGCGGCTGGACAAGGCCGGCAATTTGTATTTTTCTAATAATAAGCGTGGCTTTAAGCTGGCGCAGGAAATTATCGACGGCTATGATGTAATAGATATCACCGCAAAAACGCTGGACCGGGACTTTAGCCGAGGTAGGCCTGCGCACCAGTGCTGGCTAATAAGGCACAAAGCATAAAAACCAGGTCTTAAAATCAGATGTTAAAACCTGGGTTCTAGTACCCAAAGGTGAACCACGGATTTTTAACATAAAGCATAAGAGGTTGGTTAGTGGAGCATAGTTATCGTTTAGTGATTGCCTGTCCTGATCAGGTGGGTATTGTAGCCAGGGTCAGTGGTTTTGTTGCCAACTATCGTGGTTCTTTACTCGAAGCCAATTATCATACAGACAAAGTCACCAATCAGTTTTTCATGCGCAATGAAATTGCGGCCGATTCGCTATCAATTGGTTTGGCAGAGTTTAAAGACGCCTTTAAGTCGATTGCTGATCAGTACAATATGTCTTGGTATATTCGGGAGTCTACCGAGCGGCGCAAGGTGGTAATACTTGCCAGCCATGCTTCACATTGTCTCGCCGATTTATTGCATCGTTGGCGTAGTGGTGATTTACATTGTGATGTACCTTGTGTGATATCCAATCATGAGAATTTGCGCAGTATGGTGGAGTGGCATGATATTCCGTTTCACTATGTGCCGATGTCGAAAGATCCTGGTGAGAAACAGCAGGGTTTTGCTGAGGTGGAGGGATTAGTAGAAAAGTATCAGGCTGATACTGTGGTGCTTGCTAGGTATATGCAGATTTTGCCGCCGGATTTATGTGGTCGTTATCCCAATCGGATTATTAATATTCATCATAGTTTTTTGCCGTCGTTTATTGGGGCAAACCCTTATCAGAAAGCGTTTGAGCGTGGGGTTAAGTTGATTGGGGCTACCTGTCATTATGTGACCGATGATTTGGATGAAGGACCGATTTTGGAGCAGGATGTTGCTAGGGTGGGGCATAAGCAAAACAAGGATGATATGGTGAGGTTAGGCAAAGATGTTGAGGCGAGGGTGCTGGCGCAGGGGTTGAGGTATCATTTGGAGGATAGGGCGATTGTTGATGGCAATAAGACGGTGATCTTTGACTGATTGTTTTTTTATTCTGTTTAGGTCGGGTGGCACTATTTTTCTTGATGTATTAGCTTATTTGAACCGTGTCTTTGTCCTCTAGGCCAGTCATTTTTTTGATTCGCTTCGCTTACTCTTCGGGGCGGCTTTCAGGCCCGCAGCATTAAACGCTATGCTTGCCCAAAAAAAGTAACTGCCCAGCGGGGCAGCCCATAAAATCACCTCTGTAAGCAATTAAGAAAAATAGAAAAATCCTCAACTAACCTAAGTGCCAAAAACACGGTTCAAGTGAGCTAATAGATCAAAAAAACACCTTAAAGTCATACTCGCCGCCAACCCCGACGCTTTAATCTGGGACCAAAATCTTAATCTGATAAATCCCCCGCCAATTCTTCCCTGTCACCAACAACTCCCCATTGCCTGCCAGCGCCTCATTACCCATCAACACAGCAACACCATTCGCCACACCCTGCGTCCCAGCCTTTCTCTCATGCTGAATAATCCGTGTTAAATCAATAATCCCCTCCACAACTCCACTCGCCGGGTTAATGACAACAATATATTGGCTCTGCCAAACATTCGCCAAAACACAGCCATTAACCCACTCAAGCTCATTAAGGTTCTTTAGTGGTCGACCCCTAAACCTAACCTCAACCGTAGCCTCCACCGCCAAAGTCTCAGCATCACGAAAACTCAATTGACTCGAGCCATCACTGGTGATCAACAACTTCCCATTTTGTGTAATCCCCCAACCTTCACCTTCAATTTGCTGCTGTGCCTGCAATTCAATCGTATCAGCGCTATAGCGAAACACCTGCCCAGATTTCCAACTTAACTGAATCAGTTGCTCATTAAACAACGCAATACCTTCACCAAAATATTGCTTGTCCAACGGAGTTTCTTGCAAGACTTCACCACTCGCCAAATCAATTTCGGCAATGCCGGACTCCCCGTAATTACCCGTCGACTCATAGAGCTTGCCATCGTGATAGAGCAAGCCCTGTGTGAATGCGGTAGTACGATGCGGAAAAACAGCCCGCACTTTGTAGCTGTAATTCACCGGCGGCGAAGCAAGCGCAGCCGGGGCCGATTGCTCGCTACAGTTGATTGGGTTTGATGCTGCTGCCGCAAAAGATTTGGCGGCTAAACCATTGTTTAATGGCAGAGTAAGGAATACCGCAGCAAGGAACAGAAAAACTATTATTTTAAACTGGGTGAGTTGTTTGAGTTTGTTAAAGGCTAATGCCATAGACTTTCATTGTCGTTGTGTTTGATGTGCTAACTTATTCTGTTCATGAAGATAGCCTTGCAATTATTTACCGCGAATAAGCTTGCGCACCAAGAACCTCGCTGGGGCTATGCTTTGTCGTAGTTTATCACCAATTGGAATCGCCGTGCCGACAATTTGCGCGAGTAGAATTTCTGCTGCCAGCGGTGCCGTGGTGAAGCCATGTGAACCAAAAGCCGTGCTCACATATAAACCTTTGTGCAAGCACGCATATTCATCCGGGGTTTGCCTGGCATTTTTACTTAAGCCAGCAAATCGCTGGTTAAATTCGTCAAGCGCTACCATTGGCCCGACAATAGGCAAGTAGTCGGGAGCGACACAGCGAAAACCAACCCGACCAGTTAATGCCGACGCAGTTTGCGTACCCGATTCAGCGATTACTTTCCCGCCATTCACCAACATCGCACACAGGTTGGCTATATTCTCATGCTGGTCGGTGGCCTTGAGTGCATGATTTTTTTCAGTAGTGGAATAAGTCGCGCCAATTTCGTGGCTGTTATTAAGCATTGGCGTAATATAACCTCGCTGGCAGAGCGCAATTTTTAGTGCACGTGTTTGGTCCGTTGCCGGTATTTGGCTAGTTTGGCCGCGTAAGCTTTTTAATGGTAACCATTGCGTTAATGCAAATTGCTGGCTGTGCTGCCCACAGGCAATGACGACAGTGCCGGCATTTAATACCTGGCCATTCTGAGCATCAATACGCCAACCGTTATTGGTTTGTTGCAGCGTTTTGATCGCGGTATTGCCACTAAAATGAATGGCAGGATGATTGCATAGCGCTTCACAGGTTGCTGCCGGGTCTAGCCAGCCAGATTCAGGGTAGTGAATACCGCCTTGAGATAAATCAACACCGGCAAGTGCACTTGCTTGCTCAGCGTTTACCGTTTGCCTCGAATGCATGTCAGTGTTGGCCTGCAGTAATGTATCAGGTACTGTCTCGCCAAGTTTTATCATTCCATTAAGGCCGATGTTCGATTGATTGTCTGGGCAGCTTTGAGTGCTTAACGTTTTGTGGCCAAATAACCTTCGATAAAACGGTACAGCGTAGTGAAAGGCGGCTTCGTGAAAATCCGATAAGGCAGAGCGTTGCAGCGCGGTGCGTGCATACAAAATCGCGCGACTATTGCCCGATGCCGCCGCCGCAATGGAATCATTACTGTCAACAATGGTGAGTTGCCAGCCGGCATGAGCGAGTTGATAAGCAATTGTACAACCGGCAATGCCTGCGCCAATAATCACCGCTGTTTTTGCATTGGCATCGGAGGGCTTTTTGTCAGCAAAGCGAAAATAGCAGGGTGAAAGGGTCGACGGCGTTTGTCGCGTATTGGTTGCTGTATCCGTACCGGTATATTCAGCGACCAGCATATCGCGCTTATTACCATAGCCAGGCGTTTTATGTGCACTAAAGCCATGTTGCGCCAGCTGTTCACGCACTTGCCTGGCCGCAGAAAAAGTCGCCAGAGTACTACCTTGATGGCTGTGCTGCTCAATAGATGAAAACAGTTGCTGCTGCCACATATCCGGGTTGCGCGATGGTGCAAAACCATCGAGAAACCAGGCATCAACCATTAAGCTTTGCGCCCTTGAGCCGGGATAGTGCTCCAGTCGTGATAGCGCTTCGGTGCTATCACCAAAAAGCAATACTAGTTTAACCGCGTGTCCACTAGTGTTGGTAAAGTCGAGTAAATAGTCACCGCCCACCGGGTCAGGGTAGCGGGCAAGTAATTGTGCCGCCAGTTCTGGGTAAGGGTTATAGTGCTTTAAGACTTTTTCAAACGCGGCCCGACTTAAGGGGAAGCGCTCGGTGCTGTAATAGTAAAGCGTGGGTTGCTTTGAAACACTTGCGCTAGCGACGCTGCGCAGCCATAAATCCCAGCTGGCAAGAAAATTAAGTCCAGTGCCAAAGCCAGTTTCGGCAATAACAAAACTATTTTGTGGGTGTTGAGACCAGCGCTGTGCCAGTTGATTGCCGTTTAAAAAAACGTGCTGAGTTTCCTCTGCGCCTTTGTTGGGGTAAAAGTAAATATCGTCAAAGCGAGTTGAGCGCAGCCCGCCTTTATCGTCGATAAATAACTGGTCGGCAGTGGTGCATTGAATAGCTTGATTATGCGTGGCCAGGCTCATAGCTTAGGCTGATGTTGGCAGTTGATAGTGACCGCTATGATACCCCAGAAGCTTACCTCACCCTAACGTCATAATCGTTTAAATCCAGCGTTTTAAGCTCTTTTCTAAACCGCGAGGGTGCCCAGGGCCAGGTGACCGGGATACCGTCGACTTCGAGATACCAGCTATTGCAGCCGCTTAGCCAGCGAGTGCCATCAAATGCACCGGTTAGCGCTTCGGTAAACGCTTGGGTGACATCGGCTTTAGGGGCAATAGTGATGATTTCGCCGCGCGCGAATTTATCGATACATTGCATGGCGTAATCAACACCAATATCGGCAATATCAATCAGCGATAAATTGGTGATGGGGCTATTGGGACCAATTAGAATAAAGAAGTTGGGAAACCCCGGCATTGCCACCGAGCGATAGGTGCGAGTGCCGCTGTCCCAGGCTTCGCTAAGGCTGGTGCCATCTTCGCCTATAATTTCATTTACGCCCCAGGCGTTTGGGTAAAAACCGGTAGCGGTGATCAGCGTATCCAGCTCGATACGCCGCCCCTCAGCACTGCCGTTATCCACGACGACGCCGTTGGGTTCGATGCGAATAATAGGGTCGACAATGCAGTCAACATTTTCGCGCTGCATCGCCGGGTAGTAGCTGTCGGAAACAATCATTCGCTTGCACATAGCCTTATGATTCGGCGTCAACTTGGTGCGTAATTCAGGGTCGGTGATGGTGTTGAGATGCTCTAGCGTTGCCTTGTCGATATAGCGTCGCTGCCAGCCGTCTTTGAGTGCCGCCTGCCCGAACAGCTCGCCGATCACATCGTAAAACTTGCGTGTTAGTGTACCCAGCAGGGGGATGCGACGCTTCCACCGCTTGGCCGAGTCGCTGTATTTGATGTTGGCCGTCGGCATAATCCACTGCGCAGTGCGCTGGAATACACTTAACTGACCCGAAAGTTTTGATAAAGGATCAATCATTTGCACCGATGATGAGCCGGTGCCGATAACGCCTACGCGCTTGCCAGTTAAATCGTACTGGTCATTCCAGTCAGCAGTGTGAAAACGATCTCCAGCA
>CBFHXO010000020.1:329-19170 GCA_965659815.1 Pseudomonadales bacterium | reverse complement strand
ATCGAAGCTTTCCCGCTCTACAACGCTGGTATCGGTGGTATCCGCACCGTCGGCCATGCTGGTCACGCTGCGACTGTCGCCTTCGTCACTACTGAGGTTTTTTATCGCTTCAATGTGCCACTGCTGGTTGTGAAATTTTGCGCGAACTACTTCGGTATTAAAGCTGATATGTGGTAGCAACTGATATTTTTCGGCAGTGCGTACAAAGTAATTAAAGATCTCCGGACCTGGCGAGAAACGATGACTCCAGTTGGGGTTGGGTTCAAACTCATAACAATAAGCGAACGATGCAACATCGCAGGCGACGCCGGGGTAGCGGTTTTCTCGCCAGGTGCCGCCAACGGTCGAGGCTCGCTCATAAATTTTAAAATTGCTGTGTCCGGCCTTAAGCAGTTTGATTGCCATTAACATTCCGGACATGCCCGCGCCGATAATACAGATACGAGGTTCACGTTCGGTCTTGGTTTTTGTCATTGTCTATCACTCGGTTTGATTGCTTAGAGAGGCCTTAAAGAGCATTACGTTCTGCTCAGGCTTTGGATTACTTGTGGCTCAGTCGTCCAGCCCGAGCTGGCTTCAATGCCGCTGCATTCACGCTCTCAGCTGCAATGTGAGTTGCTGCTCAGCTCGCTTCTATGAAAAGCTGTTAATGCGTTGAATGTTAAGGGTAAAATGAGAGAAGTTAATCCATTTTCCAGGTTGAGCCAAAGTCAGCCTGGCGCGCTGTTAATTGCGGGCGCAATGTTACTGACTGCCATCATATAATTCGCTTACAGGCAGGTAAGTCGGTGGCAGGCCTGCATCGCGTGATATTGGTATTGTGTTCTATTGATGATGCTAATGACGGCTGATGATTGTGATGCTCCTAACCTGAGTGTATCTGTTAATGAAGCAAGTATTGAGTTCCCAACGGCGTGATCATCAACAGGTTCGCCAGCGCGTGTTTACCTGGCTGGAGCGGGTGGTCATTGGCCTGGGTCTGTGTCCGTTTGCGCAGGCGCCGTTGCGCCATTCGCAGCTGAGGGTAATTGTTAGCGACGCAACTGACAGCGAGCAGCTATTGCAAGCGCTCGAGAGTGAACTGCAGTTACTTGCAGGCAGTGTAAGTGATACTGACGGCTATGTTGAAACGACGCTACTGGTAACCCCGCGGGCGTTTGCTGATTTTCTTGAATTTAATGATTTGCTGGCAACTGCCAACCAGTGGTTGGGGCTTAATGGCTGGGAAGGTGAGTTCCAATTGGCGAGTTTTCATCCGCAGTACCAGTTTGCTGGTACTCACCCTGATGATTTAGAGAACTTCACCAACGTCGCGCCGTACCCCATCATTCATTTGTTACGTGAGGATAGTATTACCCAGGCGGTGGTGAATTATCCTGGCATTGAAGAGATCCCCACGCGAAATATTAAGCGTATGCGCGGGCTCTCTGCGATAGAAAAAAACCGGCTGTTTGGCTTTTTGAACGATTGATTCTAAGCGTGTGTGAGCTACTTGGCCGGCAGATTCGAAATCAGGCTCACCAAATCATTCACTCGCATCATACGGCTGGCAAAAAGCGCCGCCGCGTAAACTATTGTTAAGTTTGACAGGGTTAAGAAATTACCTGCATCTGCGATAATGAACCATAGTTATACCTTTCTTTTTATTTCTTTTTGAAGTGCCTTATAGATGAATTTTGATGTAGAAGTTGATTGGCTGGTGGCAGGCAGTGGTGCTGGCGGCTTAACGGGTGCCGTAGTGGCAAATGAATTTGGCGGCGATGTGTTGGTGATCGAGAGCTCTGAATACTATGGTGGTACGACCACGCATTCGGGTGGCGTTATCTGGATACCCGGCAACCATAAAATGGATTCAGTCGGTATCGATGATTCCTTGGACGAGGGCTACCAGTACATCAGTAGCCTGATTGGCGATACCGTTCCCGACGCCAGAGTGCGAAGCTACGCCTACCGTGCCGACGAGATGCTGCAGTTTATAGAGCAGCACAGCCATGTCAGTTTCACTCCACTGCCGTTATATATGGATTACTTTGAAGAGCATCCGGGGTGGAAGCGGGGTGGTCGGTCGATGTGTCCTGGCGCATTCAGTTTGCGCGACTTAGGCGAGCAGGCCGAGTTTCTGCGTCGGGGTCCATTTAAAGGCATGGGTATGATTTTTAATATGACGGTGGTCGAAAGCTCTTCGCTAATGAAAATGACGCCTGGCTCCTACTGGCTAGGTGCCAAGATGTTATTGCGCTATTTATTCGACATTCGCGCCAGATTAAAGGGCAAGGATGACAATCGCGTGGCCGTCGGCGAAGGTTTGATTGCCAAGTTGCGCCGGTCGTTAATGGACAGGGATATTCCCTTGTGGCTGAACGCTCCGCTGCAAGAACTGATCAAAGAGGATGGCAAAGTTATTGGGGCGTTGGTGAACAAAGAGGGCAAACCAACACGGGTTAGGGCGCGAAAAGGGGTGTTGGTCGCCACTGGAGGTTTTGCCAGCAATGATGAAATGCGACAAGAGCATCATTTTAAGCCGATTACCACCGAATGGACGGCGGCATCCCCTGCCTCTCAAGGCGATGGTATTCGTATCGGCCAAAAGGCTGGCGCTGCACTGGGCTTTATGCACAGTGTCTGGTGGTCGCCTTCCTATGTCTTGCCGAACGGCGATACTATATCGTTAATCTCCGGTAAGGCGATGCCGGGTTCCATCATGGTTAATCGCAGTGGTAAGCGTTTTGCCAATGAAGCCCAACCCTACGAAGAACTGGTAAAAGAACAATACGCCTCTGAGCAGCGCGGCGAGGGAGCAATACCTTGTTATCTGGTATTTGATTCTGTCTACCGCAGCAAATACGTGGTTGGCCATATCAAGCCGGGAAAAATCGAGTCCGACAAGAGTATTCCGCCAGGATACTTTGACTCAGGTTTGCTTACCAAAGCCGATAGCCTGCGCGAATTGGCGACCAAGCTGGAGATTGATGCGGACCAACTGGAAAAAACAGTCGACTTCTTTAATGAGCATGCGCGTGAAGGTAAGGATCCTGAATTTGGGCGCGGAGAGTCTCTGCATGATCGTTACTATGCCGATATGAAAGTGACGCCTAACCCCAGTTTGGCGCCGTTAGAGAAAGGTCCGTTTTACGCGATGCGAATCGAAGCAGGTGATCTTGATACCAAAGGCGGTATTGTCTGTGACGAGTACGGTCGAGCACTGGATGAAAGCAATCAGGTGATTGAGGGGCTGTATGGCGCGGGTAATACCACTGCCGCAGTGATGGGGGATACTTATCCTGGCGCGGGTGCGACCATCGGTTCGGCGATGACCTTTGCCTATATCGCCGCGCGCCATGCATTTGGTGCGGAAAGTTAGCGTCAGAAAATAACGCGACTCCTGCCACTTGCGAGCCGTCAGATGTAAGCAGAAAGTTTGAATAGAAAATTTTGCAGCGCAAATTGCTATAAGAGTTTTATAAAATATGAGTGAATATAAGTACGCGTTTATGCGGCCCAACACGTTTGCCCGTGGCTGGCATATTGTGATGTTTAGCTCTGAGCTTAAGGTTGGCGAAATAAAAAAGCTTAACTACTTTAATCGTGAAATGGTTATTTATCGCGGCGAGTCTGGCAAAGCGGCCATTCTCGACGCCTACTGCCCGCATTTAGGCGCGCATCTGGCCAGTAACGGCGGACGACTAAAAGGCGATTGTATTGCTTGCCCATTTCATGGCTGGACTTACGATAGCGAAGGAACCTGTGTCGATATTCCCTACGCCAATTCGATTCCGCCCAAAGCTGTCAACGCATTAAAAGCTTACCCTGTGCTTGAGAAGAATGGCTTTATTGCTATGTGGAACGACCCTGAGCGCGGTGCGCCAGATGATTATCTGCCTGATATCGATGTATTTGGCAACGGCCCTAACGGTTGGGGTGAGTGGCAGTTTCATCGCTCGCGGGTTCGTGCCAAAGGCTGTGACGTGATAGAAAATATTGTCGACGTTGGTCACTTTGGTTATGTACACGGCGGTAAAGTGCGTGAGTTTGACAATAAATTTACCGACTTTACCGTGACGCAAATTTCAAAAGTCGAGCGCGACCCCAATGCCGAAATGATTATTCCTGGTGGCTTGAGCTTTGATTTAAGCGCAGTGGCGGCCGAGGCGATTGAGATGGAGTCGGATGCCTGGGGTGACGCCACCTATCATGGCCCGGCGATTATGTATTACTACACCGAGTCGCGCAGCGAGGCCTTAAGCTATCAAAGTTGGTGGGTGAATTACCACACGCCAATTAATGATGAAGAAGTGGATTTATGCTCTGCGGTTATCGTTAATAGTTTAACCGATGAGCCTTTACCACAGGAATTTATTGATCAGTATCCGTTAACCGCCCACGCGGCTTTTTGGCAGGATGTGGAAATCTGGCAAGATAAAATCTACCAGCCCGAAGCGATTTTGTGCGATGGCGATGGGCCGGTGAATAAGTTGCGGCGCTGGTATGAGAAGTTTTATTTGCCCAGAGGTGCTTAGCCGAATGAAGGTTCGGTTTTGTTGCGCTTGCTGGTTGGGTGCTCGAACTTGGGCGCCGCAGCAGCCGGGCCTTTGATGGCATAAAAATGAACGCCATCCTGGAGTCGGAAGCGCATCCCTGCGCCCAAAATTTTATGCCATCAAAGGCCCGCCTGTTGCTTTAGCCCATGCCAGGTCAGATTGCGTAAAATCCCTTCGATCTTCTTTTCTCGTTATTTCAATCTTGCGCGATACAAAGCGAGTGCGGTGGGTGTTTGGGCGAGGCTTGTCGGGCGCAGGGATGCGCATCCGACTCCAGGAGGGAGTCCCTGGTTTCGCCCAAACACTCACCATGATCGCGGCAACGAAGCGTCCAGCCCAAACCTCAAGCATTAACCACCCAATCCCAATTTCAGTTATTATTCTTCTCTAACACTCACCCTTGGCCTTTGAGTAATGCTGTATGTCTTTTAACAATCAAACCATTTGGATTACCGGTGCATCGTCTGGCATTGGCGAGGCATTGGCCATTGCGTTGGCCGGGCAGGGCGCGAGTTTAATTCTTTCATCACGCCGCGCCGATGCCCTGGAGGGGGTGCGCCAGCGCTGCGCGAACCCCGATAAGCACAAGGTAATACCGTTGGATTTAGCTGACCAGGCAGACTTTGATAGCGTGGTTGAGCAGGCGCTGGCGTTTACTGGTCGGGTTGATGTGTTGGTAAATAACGGCGGTATTAGCCAGCGCTCGGCGGCGAGCGATACCACCGATCAGGTTTATCGGGCAATTATGGAGGTCGATTTTTTTGGTCAAATTGCGTTGACGCGGCGTTTGATTCCGCATTGGAGCGCCAGACAAAGCGGATACATTGTCAATATCTGCTCAGTGGCCGGTAAATTTGGCGCACCGCAGCGTACCGGTTACTGCGCGGCCAAGCATGCATTGCTTGGCTTTATGGATGCGCTGCGCATTGAATTGTATAGCGATAATATCCAGGTCAGTAATATTTGCCCGGGTTTTGTGCAAACCAATATCGATAAAAATGCATTGACCGGCAAGGGTGAGTTAGCTGGCGTCGACGACCCGAATATTAGTGGTGGTATACCGCTACAGGAATTTGTCGGCGATATGCTAAAAGTAATGCAAAAGCGTCAGCCCGAATGGGTAGAGGCGCGCGGCAAAGTACGGTTTGCTTATCATCTGCACCGTTTAATGCCCAATGTGTTTTTGCGCGTGATTAATAAACTGGCGGCTTAGCAATTATTATTTTTCAGCGGGTCGAAGTCGAATAACCGAGCCGTTTTCGCTAAGCAGATAAATTAAACCATCGCCGGATAATTTGATATCACGTAGCCGAAAGCTAACGTCGTCAAGCAGTCGTTGGTCACTGACCACCGACAGTTGCCCGTCGTTGTCTTGCAATGCCAGTCGGCTTAAATCAAAAGATCTAAGCCCGGTAACCATAATGCTATTGTTCCAGTCAGGAAATGCGTCGCCACGGTAAAAGGCCAGGTTGCCGGTGGCGATCGACGGTACATAGTAATGCAGCGGCTGCTGCATCCCGTCTTTGTGGGTACCTTCGCCAATGGCTCCGCCACCGTACTCTTCGCCATAAGTAATTACAGGCCAGCCGTAGTTTGCGCCGGCAATCAGGCGGTTGACTTCATCGCCGCCTTGCGGGCCATGTTCGGCCACCCATATTTCGTCGCTGCCCGGTTGTAGCGCCATACCCTGCGGGTTGCGGTGCCCATAGGTATAAATAGCGGGTTTGGCATTGTTGTGGCCAATGTCGCGGCCAATAAAGGGGTTGTCGTTTGCAGGAGTGATCGCGCCGTTATTCTCCGGTGTCGAGCTATCGAGAGCAAATCGCAACACCTTACCTAAATCGTTATCGAGTTTTTGTGCATAGTCGCGGCGGCCTCGCTCACCCACGCTAAGGTACAAATGCCTGTCGTGAAATAATAGGCGGCCACCGTAGTGTTTGCGGGTGGGCAGTGCCGGTGTTGCCGTGTAAATATCCTGCAGCTCACTTAGCTGCTGGTTTTGACGGTCGTAACGCGCGCGGGCGAGCACTGTGGTGCTGGTCTTTTTATCAATCGCTTTGGAGTAGGTGATATAAACCAGGTCGGTTGCGGGAAAGTCCGGGTGCAGTGCAATATCCAGCAGGCCACCTTGACCGCGGTAATAGACATTGGGTAACCCTGTCACCTCAGTTTTAGCGCCGGTATCCAGCGATACAGCGTAAAGTTTACCGGCGCGAGCGGTGACCAGCGCGGTGTTGCTGTCGATAAACGCCAGGCTCCAGGGCAGCTCAATACCATCGGCAACCACATCGAGCACATAGCTTTGATCGCTACTGTCGCTTGCATTGGCCGACATAATAATTCCGCGCTGGCCTGCATCGGGAGCATCGAGCAGTTTTACACCGTTTTTAACCAGAAAAACTTCCAGGTCGGTAAATTGGCTAATGGCCACCAATGGCAGTGCAATAGCGGCAAAGCTTAGTACTGTCCACTTAAACAATTGCTTGATAGCCGTCATTGTTGGTTAGCCTCCGGTAGTCATGCTGGCAATAAACTGGTTTGACTGTTCGATAGCATCATTCATTTCGCGAATTAGATTGTCGACATCGCGCTTAATTGTTGTGTACTCTGAATCGAGCCCGCCGATGGCATTGGTATTAAGGCGGTGTTTTAAACGCAGGACATTATCTTTAAGTGTTGCCAATACCGGCTGCATACTGTTTTCGGCATTGCGGAGTGATCGATTTAAACCGTTATAGCGCGTCCTGGTTTCATTCAGCTGGGCCTGACCTTCAACTTTGTATTTAGCGTTGCTGAACTCATCGAGTTCTGCCTCCCACTCTTTAAATAAGGCATTGGCAACGCTATCGATACTTTTAATCCTATCCGATACCTTTTTTGCCGCCGCCGCGCTGTCTTCGTATTCATTATTCAGGTTCTTGTAGACTTTTTCCAGCTCGCCGCCGTCAAAATTCGTTAATGCCGAAAAAGCCTCAAGCGCAGAGCTAAATTGCTCTTGAGCATCTTCTTGTGCATCGCGGGCATCCTCAACCCGGTCGACGAGGATATCGCGCTTTTCGACACCGAGTTTCTCCCAGGCATTGTAGTAGGCCGTTTGGCAACCTTGCAGGCAAAGTAACAGAGCAAACAAGAGAAAGTGGGGGGTACGCAAAGCTTTCATGGTTGTTCTCATTGGGTCTATGGGTGTTGTCAGTTAAGTGCTTATTCTATCCAGCTTACAGTGCCAGGCTGCAGGATTTTTTGCTTTTTTTACACTCCGCGCTGGTAGGGGCGGCTGTCGATTGTGACACTTGGCAATTGGGCTGTGGCAATGGTGACTTTTTCAGCAGGGGCGATCACACCGGCTTCACCGCTGGCCACGGTTTTACCCTGCTGATTTTTTACCTTGCAGGCGAGAGTGAGCAGTTTAAGTCTGTCCTGCTTTTCTGTCACCATAACCTCAATGCTTAAAGTGTCACCAATAAATACTGGTTTGCTGAATTTTATTACCTGGCTGCGATAAATGCTGCCGGGGCCGGGAAAGTTCATCGCAACGGTAGCCGATATCAGCGCGCCGCAAAACATGCCATGCGCGATGGGTTTGCCAAAGGGGGTGTCCGCAGCGTAGTCGGCATCGAGGTGAACCGGGTTCAGGTCGCCCGACAGCGTGGCAAACAAAGCGATATCATCGGCGCTGACGTAGCGCTCAACCACGACGCTCTGGCCTATTTCGATTTCGTCGTAGCAGTAATTGCTCAGCTCTGCGGGGCCGGCGGTTTGGCTAGGGTTTGACACAAGTGCTCCTTATGATCGTGATGTGAATGGCTTAAATGATGGGCCAAGTATGGCAATAAGTTCCTGCTAAAAATAGCCCAAATACTCTGCATAATGCGAGCTCAGTTACCTGCCGCTTATTCGCACCGTACATGGCGCGATTCGGTGATAGCGAATTGCCCTATTCGAGCGGTTCAGGCTAACATGGCAGGTTAGCGCTATCCCCCAACCCATTATTTTCGTACTCAACAGGAACACGCATCGTGCAGGTACAAGAAGCGATAGAATCACTGCGTCAAGCCAGTGCAATACCCAACCAAATGAACGCACTGAAGAACAATAATATTGCCCAGGTGCTTACCGACACCGCGCGTCGATTGCCCAATAATCTTGCCTTTACCAGTTTGGGCAATAGCATTAACTATCGAGAGTTAGATGCATTGTCAGATGCCTTTGCCGTTTACCTGCAACAGCATACCGATTTGCAAAAGGGCGATCGTATTGCGATTCAAATGCCTAATCTCACTCAATACCCGGTAGTTTTTTATGGTGCCAGCAAGGCCGGTCTGGTGGTGGTGAATACCAATCCGCTCTACACCGATCGCGAGCTCGAGCATCAGTTTAATGACTCTGGCGCCAAGGCATTGGTAGTGCTGGCTAATATGGCAAGCGCCGTTCAGGACGTGTTACCCAACACCGGTATCAAGCATGTCATTATCACTGAGCTTGCCGACCTGCACGGTTTTGTATCGCGCACGCTGGTTAATTTCGCTGCACGCTATATTAAAAAAATGGTACCCGCTTACGATATACCCCAAGCGGTGAGTTTGCGCAGTTGTTTAAGCAAAGGTCGTGGTGGTCAGGTGCAGGACCCAGATGTTCAGTTGGACGACCTGGCCTTGCTGCAGTATACCGGCGGTACCACTGGGCTTGCCAAAGGCGCAATGCTTAGTCATCGCAATTTATTGTCGAACATCGCACAGGAGCGATTGCTGTTTGCGGCTTTTGAAGCATTGGCCGGCAAGGGTATTTTTGACAAGCAAAGCAACGCCAACGCGAGTGCGCAAACGGTGGTACTGCCATTGCCGCTTTATCATGTCTATGCCTGCACGCTTTGTGCATTAATGGTTGATCTGGGTCAGCATTGTTTATTAATAACCAACCCGCGTGATCTGGGCTCTATGGTTAAGGCCATAAAGCCCTGGCCGTTTACCGTATTCGTCGGTTTAAACACGTTGTTTGTGTCGCTTTGCAATCGCGATGATTTTAAGGCGCTGAATTTTTCTTCGCTGTTAATCACTATTTCCGGGGGGATGGCGTTGACCAAAGATGCGGCGACGCAATGGCGAGAAATTACCGGTTCAATGGTTTATGAGGGCTATGGCCTTACCGAAACCTCGCCGGTTGTCTCTATTAACGTAGGTAGTGAAAACGACAGCGGCCGCAAGCTCGGCTCTATTGGCGTTGCCGCGCCCTCAACCGAGCTAAAAGTGATTGATGATGGAGGCAATGCGCTACCCTGCGGCGAACGCGGCGAGCTCTGTGTGCGCGGGCCGCAGGTGATGCAAGGGTATTGGAATCTACCTGAGAAAACCGCGGAGGTGTTAAGCGACGATGGTTGGCTGGCAACCGGCGATATTGCCATTATTGGCGAAGACGGGTTTCCACATATTGTCGACCGTAAAAAAGATATGATTATCGTGTCGGGCTTTAATGTCTACCCGAATGAAGTCGAAGATGTAATTAGCGCCCACCCACAGGTGATCGAGTGCGCGGTGATTGGTGTGCCCGATGCTCGGGCGGGAGAAAAAGTAAAAGCCTTTGTCGTCAAGGCGTCGCCCGAATTGACTGAGGCCGATATTATTCGCTTTGCTCGCGATCAGCTCGCTGCTTACAAGTTGCCAAGCACCGTCGCGTTTATGGATGATTTACCCAAATCCAATGTGGGTAAAATTCTGCGGCGCGAACTGCGCGATAAAGAGCTGGCCGGTTAAGCATCTGCGCTTTACTCAACGCATAGAACTGCATTAGCGCTGGTCTGGCGGTCAGCGTTAAATACCGGTATTTATTGCCGGCGTGGGCCATTTCTGTTTGTTGTATTTTTTGTTTAAATACCGGCTCTAGTAACGCCAACATAACTAACGCTAGCATAGTAGCTTGGCGGCGGGCGGTGGTCTAACATAGGCTACGCACAGGTCAAGCACAGGCAAAAAGAGAACTGGGTGAACCTTCCATCGGCTAATGAATTACCGAATCCAGAACAGTTGGCGGCGCCCGACACGGCGGCGCAACTGGCTGAGCTTGTTGAGCGGGCAGTGCTTGCCGATCGACCCGGTTTACGTCGGCAGCTAAAGCAAATTGTTAGCCGAGCCGGTAAGCAGCAGGCTTTTAGTCGCGATGCTAAGCGCTTTTTAAAGCAGTTAAATCGGTCGTTGACCACCGTCTGGCAGCGGCGCGAGTGTCTGGATGTTATCGAGTACCCCCAGCGCTTACCGGTTGCCGCCTGCAAAGACCAGTTGATAGAAGCCATTAGCAATAATCAGGTGGTGATTGTTGCCGGTGAAACCGGTTCGGGTAAAACTACGCAAATTCCTAAAATTTGTGCCGAGCTTGGCCGCGGTATTTTTGGGCGTATTGGTCACACCCAGCCACGTCGGCTGGCGGCACGCACGGTTGCCGGGCGAATTGCTGAAGAGCTTAAGGTCAATTTGGGCGAGGCGGTAGGTTACCACTTTCGCTTTAACGACCAGTTTGATCACAACACCCGCATTAAGGTAATGACTGACGGCATTTTGCTGGCAGAGATTGCGCACGACCGCTATTTATTGGAATACGACACCTTAATTATCGACGAAGCCCATGAGCGCAGTTTAAATATTGATTTTTTATTGGGTTTTATTAAAACGCTGCTTCCCAGGCGCCCCGACCTCAAGGTGATTATTACTTCAGCTACCATTGATGTAAATCGCTTTGCCGAACACTTTGCCAATGAGCGCGGTGAAAAAGCGCCGGTCATTGAAATTGCAGGCCGCAGTTTTCCGGTAGACATTGAATATCTGCCTGAACTCGATGCAACGCAGCCTAGCAATAGTGATATCGATACAGAAGCTGCAATCGGTGATTTAAATGACCGCATAGAGCAGGCCTTGGATAGCATAGAATCAAACGATACGGTGGGTAAGCGCGGTGGGCCACGCGATGTGTTGGTGTTTTTGCCCGGTGAACGCGAAATACGCGATTTAAGTAAGCAGCTGAAATACCGACAGTCGGCGCTAGAAGTGCTGCCTTTATACGCGCGTTTAAGCCAAAAAGAACAGCAGCGCATTTTTAACGTTAATCGATCGCAGGCCAAGCGGCGCGTGGTGCTTGCCACCAATGTTGCCGAAACGTCGGTTACCGTGCCGGGTATCGGTTACGTGATCGATTCCGGTATAGCGCGTATCAGTCGTTACTCGGCGCGAAGCAAGCTCCAGCGCTTACCGCTAGAGGCTATTTCACAGGCCAGTGCCAACCAGCGTGCCGGTCGCTGTGGTCGCCTGGCAGCGGGTGTTTGTTATCGGCTGTATACCGAGGCTGATTTTAACTTAAGGCCCGCATTTACAGAGCCTGAATTGTTGCGTACCAATTTAGCGGCGGTGGTATTGCAAATGAAAGCGTTGGATCTTGGCGATATTGCTCGCTTTCCATTTATGGAAAAGCCCGACATGCGGCAGATCCGTTCGGGCTTAAAAACTTTAGAAGAGTTGGGGGCGCTAAATCAAAGGGGCGGGCTATCGGCTGTGGGAAATGATATGGCGCGGCTACCTGTTGACCCTCGCTTGGGGCGCATGTTGCTGGCTTCATTGACAGGTTCAAAGGAAAGGTACTGTTTACACGAGGTGCTGATTATCGTCAGTGCGCTGGCGGTGCAAGACCCACGCGAATACCCGGCAGAAAAGCGTCAGGCAGCCGACCAAGCGCATCGTCGTTTTTGGCACAAGCGTTCGGATTTTTTGGCTTGGATTAATTTATGGCACTACTTCGAATCCCAGCGTGACGCGCTTAGTCAAAATCAATTGCGCAGGCAGTGCAAAAAAGATTATCTCTCCTATTCGCGTATGCGCGAGTGGCGCGATTTACATCGCCAGTTACTGCTGGCGCTAAAGCCTTTCATCGATAAAACCCGAGCGTCGGCCAACGCCAGACAGGTAGAGCAAGGTCAAGCGCAGGACTTAGAGCTCGCCGCGGTAGAAGGCGAACAATATCAGCAGGCATTTAGCGCAACTTCGTTCGAGGCCATCCACCAGGCCTTGCTCACAGGCTTACCTGCTAATTTGGGTCGTAAGGAAAAAAAGGGCGAGTATCGTGGTGCGCGCAACTTACGCCTGTTTTTATTTCCTGGCTCTTCGCAGTTTAAACCCGCGCCCGCCTGGGTTGTGGCCGCCGAGATTGTTGAAACCCGTAAAGTCTATGCGCGCACCGTTGCCGCCATCGATCCACTGTGGGTGTTAAAAGCGGTACCGCATTTAATTAAGCACGAATACAGTGAGCCACACTGGGATGCTAAACGCGGTCAGGTTATGGCGTATCGCAGTAGCAGTTTATACGGTTTAACGCTGGCCAGTCGGGCACGTATTAGCTATGAAAATATCGATGCCGAGGTTGCCCGAACCGTGTTTATTCAACAGGCGCTGGCGGCGGGTGAATTACAACCCAATGATAAATTAAAAAAGCGGGCGAGGTTTTGGAACCACAACCACGATTTAATTGCCGAGATTACCCAGCTCGAAGAAAAAGTCCGACGTCGAGATCTGCTAGTAGATGAGTTGGCGCTGGCCGCGTTTTATCAGCAGCGGCTGCCGGCGGATATTATGAGTCGTCGCGGCCTGGAGCAATGGGTGAGCCGCGAACCCAATGCACAGCAGTCGCTGTTTTTATCGCGCAGTGATGTACTGCTCAATAATGAGGCCGACTCTGCAGTGCAGCAGCTTCCCGACTCATTGCAATTACAAGACCAGCAGTTTGCGCTGCAGTATTGTTTTCGGCCCGGCGAAGAGCGCGATGGTGTCACGGCGGTTATTCCATTGGGTGCGCTGGGCGATTTGCCTATTTACGCGTTTGACTGGCTGGTGCCGGGCATATTGCGGAACAAATGCATCGATATGATTAAGGCGCTACCCAAGACGCAGCGCAAACAATTGGTGCCTGTACCCTCGGTTGTCGACAATTTATTGCCGCGGCTTAAAGTTGCTGAGTGCCAGGCAAATAATATCTCGCTGGCACAGGCGCTGGCCGAGCAGATCGCAATTTTTTACTCGGTGAATATTGATGCAGCGCTTTGGCGTCAGCAATGCGAAACCGCGCTGGACGATTACTATCGCATGCGCTTTGAAATTCACGACAAGTCGCAAAGCTGCCTGCATTCGGGACGGGATTTACCGCAGCTGATTGAGCGTTGTCGTGCCCAGCTCGATGCCAGTATCAATGCCTATGCCACTGATACGTTTAGGCGTGAACACATTACCCGCTGGGACTTTGGCTCACTGGCGCGAAGTCATGACTATCAACAAGAGGGCGTTGCGTTGCGGGGTTATCCGGCGCTTATTGATAGTGATGATGCAGTATCGCTCGATTTAATGGCAACGCCAGCCGAGGCGCAGTTTGCCTCACGAGCCGGGGTGGTGCGATTGTTAATGCTGGCTATGAAAGACAAAGTCCGCTATATGAAAAAAAATCTGTGCAAAGATTCGCTGGCCATTTTGCCTTATGTTCATATTGGTAATCGCGAAATCCTGGTCGACGACTTAATAAAAGCGGCAGTAGCGGCCAGTTGTCTCGACGACTTTGCCGACGAGTTGCCGGCTAATCAGGCGGCGTTTAACCAGGCGCTGGAACAGGGTAGGGGTGGGGTTCTCAATGCGGCCAATGAAATTGAAGCCTTGCTCTATGAGCTGTTGAGATATTACCAGCAAAACTGTGAGCAACTTCAGCAAAGGCGGGTGCATTTCAAAGTGCAATGCGAAGATATAGAGCGCCAGCAAGCGCGATTGATTGCGCCGGGGTTTTTACTCAATACTGGGTTGCAGCGGTTAAGGGAGTTGCCACGCTACCTTAAGGCGATTGGGTTACGTCTGGACCGGCTAAGTGGTTCATCGGCCAAGGACCTAGAATTGTGTGAAAAGTTGTCATCTGTCGAGCAGCCGCTGGAAACTCTGCTATATAAGTACCCTGAAGCTTTATTTTCGGACCCGGCGGTTGCCAACTTTCGCTGGTTGCTCGAAGAACTGCGGGTATCGCTATTTGCTCAGCAGTTAAAAACGGCCGTACCCGTATCATTACAGCGAGTTGCAAAAGAGTGGAACATAATAAATCACAATCAATATCCCGCGCTGAACTAAACCCGCCATCGCAACAGGGCTTTGCTGAATTTGAGCTCACAGACGAAGTGACCACTACCGCTTATACCGTCGATCGCAGCGTGCCCACGGCTCAAAAGGACGTGCCCACAGCGCAGAAAATCGTGCCCACAGCGCAAACAACAGTCCAGCGCAAATCAGTATATCAACAAGTGAATGATGCTCAGCAGTTGCGCAGCGCAAAACGCCAGGAAGTACAATATTCATTTGCATTAGAGCCCTATGAGCCCGAAGCGGTTTCGCCCGATCAATTCTGTGACAAACAAAAGACCCTGCAGCGCAGCGTCGATAACACCGAAAATGTTGCTCATATGTTAGCGAAGCCGGTGGTTATTGCAGAGTCGATTTGGGTATCTATGCCTAATGGTGAACAACTCCATATGCGGCACTTGATTCCCTGCCCCGAAGAGAGGAAAACCGATGCCCGTTTAGAGCTCGCCGCAGGTATTGAGGCGGGGCACGAGTTTGCCGCATCGCAGAGTGCAATGATCAAGCGCCAGCGTATTTTTATGCTACATGGCGAAGTTGAATGTGGCCGTATTTTTTATAACGACTCGGGTAAGGGCTTGGCTTACCATTTTGCCGAGCAAGGTTACGAGGTTTTTGTTGCTGATTTGGGTGGCCGTGGTCGTAGCCTCGCAATCGATGGCAAGCCCTCGGCGCTGTCTGTACACGATATTGTTACCGAAGCGATTCCGCGATTACTGCGCGCGGCGACTAACTGTCGTTCCGCGCAGGTGCCCGAGGCGGTTTGCGCCTATGGCAAGCGCCCCGATATATGGGTGGCTCATGGTTTTGGTGGTGCATTGCTCTCTGCTGCTTGGGCGCGGATGAGTGAAGCTGAGCGCTCGGCAACGCAAATGATATTTTTTGGTAGCAGGCGCAAACTGCAGGCGCGCAACCGGCTGGCAACCGCATTTGTCAAAGCGTTTTGCCACCCACTCACCGAGCGACTGGTTAATTGGCAAAATGCGTTTCCTGCAACGCGTATGCGTTTGGGTTCGGCCGATGAAAATGCGCATTGGTTTCGTGTTTACGCCGAGTGGATGAGTTGCGAAAACTGGTGTGACAGTGAAGACGGCTTTGATTACCACGCTGCGTTAAAGGCTGCACCATTACCCCCCACGCTGTATTTTGGTTGTGCAGCCGATAAAGTTTACGCTCAGGTTGAGGATATTCGCCGGTTTATTGAAGAGCTGGGCTGCCACGATGCGCGTATGGTGGTGCTAAACACGATAGCCACTAGCAATAAGCCATACGATCATTTAAGTATGCTGCTCAACCCGGCTGCGACTCAGGATGTTTTTCCTGTTGTTGATGCTTGGTTAACCGAGCAGGGCGAGCACCTTGTCAGTGCGCAGGCCAATTGTGCGGCAACGCAGCAAGCCCAGCCTGCAGCCAGGCAAGCGTGTGCCGAGCAAGGCGTTACTGAGCGTTTAACAGAGACCGAAAAAGATCTGGTGCTCTGCGCTTAAGTCGGCTCCTGCCGTCTTGCACGATTGCTGGCTTATTTCCTAGCCCTACCTCCATTTTTCCGTAAATGGCTAAAGCTGGTGCGGATTTCGCCAATTGACTGCCTTTTCAGGCGATCATCCTGCTTGATAAGCCAAAAAACGTAAATTTTCCGTGAGATTTTGAGACTTGTTATGAACTTCATTGGCAGCTTATCTGTCATAGTCTGCACTTCGGTCATTGCCGGTAGCTTGTAATCTACAGCCTTGAGCTTGTAATGAATGCACGGCGTGAGCCCGGAATGAACAGCCGACACGCAAGCGGCGAAGTAAAATTAACCGGCATGCATCGACTGACAAACTGCCAGAATATTTCAAATTTTTAACAACTTACGACGATTTATTAGGAGCGATCATGTCTAAATTAAAAATGAAACCGGTGACTACGGCGTTGGGCGCAGCGTTTTTAGCCACTGCAATTACCCCGGCGGCAAATGCCAGTGCCAACCCCTTTTCTGCTACGCCATTAAACTCGGGCTACGACATTGTTAATGCGGGTGGCCACGAAGGTAAATGTGGTGAAGGCAAATGCGGTGAAGGCAAGTGTGGTGAGGGTAAATGTGGCGGCGACTCTGACAAAGACGGCGAAGGTAAATGTGGCGAAGGTAAGTGCGGCGGTTAACTGCTGACACTAAGCAAAAAATGGCGGGTAGTGATTGCCCGCCATTTTTTTTTGCGCGATATAAAGCTGCGACTATCGTGCTAATAGCGTAAATTTAATTCTCATTATTAATTGATTTGGTTACCATTTACGTCATGAATCATTGGCATCACAACGTATCACAAGCAGGATTGGGGCTTAGGCGCGGGCTGGTCGATATTCTGTCGGACCTTGAGCCGGGCGATGTCGACTTTATGGAAGTTGCGCCGGAAAACTGGATTGACGTAGGCGGGCAGTTCGCTAAACAACTGCGTGCCTTTAGCGAATGCTACCCAATCACTCTGCATGGTTTATCGTTAAATATTGGCGGCCCCGAACCGCTGGACGCGCAATTAATCAAAAACATTAAAGCGTTTATTGATGAGTACCAATGCCCGATATACTCAGAGCATTTAAGTTACTGCGGTGACTCGGGCCACCTGTATGACCTAATGCCCATACCTTTTAAGCGTGATGCGATTACTTATGTTGCCGATCGGGTGCAACAGGTACAGGACATGCTGGGCCAGCGCATAGCATTGGAAAATGTCTCTTACTATGCGGCGCCCTCGCAAGAGATGCCCGAAATTGAATTTATTACAGCGGTGCTTGAAAAGGCCGACTGCGATTTATTGCTGGATGTGAATAATATTTACGTGAACAGCATTAATCACCGCTATGACGCGGTGGATTTTTTACATGCGCTGCCCGGGCATCGCGTGCACTATATGCATATTGCTGGCCACTACGATGAGGCTGAAGACCTAAAGGTTGATACCCATGGCGCGCCCATTATCGACCCTGTGTGGGAGTTACTGGACGAAGCGTATAAAATCTTTGGTGTAAAACCGACGTTGGTAGAGCGTGACTTTAACTTTCCACCGCTGGCCGATTTGCTGGCCGAGGTAAATCAGGTGCGCCAATATCAGACTCAAAATAATGCTAATGAAACAAGTCATACCACGGTCCAGGGTGTGGTGTTATGAGCAGCGAGTTAGCGGATATTCAACGTCAGTTTGCCGCGCATTTGCGTGAGCCCAATATACATGCGGCGCCCGAGGATATTGAAGATCGTCGCATGAAAATATATCGAGATCTTATTTACAACAATATCGAACGCTTTATCAGCAGTGCTTTTCCGATTATCCGCAAACTCTACAGCGATACGCACTGGCATGAAATGGTGCGAGATTTTGTCCATCGCCATCAATCACAAACGCCGTACTTTCTTGAAATTAGCGAGGAGTTTTTGGCCTACCTCGAGCATGAGCGGGGTGAGTATGCGCACGATCCGCTTTACCTGTTGGAGCTGGCGCGCTACGAGTGGGCGGAGCTGGCGTTATTTGTAGCAGATGAGCAGATACCAGAAAATGAGATAAGCGAAGCCGCAGCGGCTAATAGCTTGCTCGAGCATATCCCGGTATTATCGCCGTTGGCGTGGCCTATGGTATTTGAGTACCCGGTACATCAGGTTGGGCCGCAAGCGGGCGTTGATATTAATCCGCAGCTAACCTGTATAGTGGTTTATCGGAATCGCGAAGATAAGGTAAAGTTCTTAGAGTCAAATACCGTAACGGCACGACTGCTGGCCTTATGCGATGACAATAGCGAGCGCAGTGGCCGGTCGTTGCTTGAACAAATTGCTAATGAGCTACACAGTGATGATCCTGCTAGTGTGATCACAGGCGGTGCCCAGACCTTGGCGCAGTTGTTGGGTCTGGATATAATCTTTGCACGCAGCAATGGCTAGGCTTGCCGCTGGTAGAAGTTATTGTATTTACGCCGGCTTGCGTAACTGCCTGGTATTTTAGCCATGCTTTTCTAAACGAGACAGCCAATAACAACCATTGAGGGAAATATTGATGCTACCACTAACAGTAAAGGCAAAGCAGTTTGTGGCCAAAGGCGTCGCGGGCACTTTGCTTGTTATTTTTAGTGTATTTGTCATGCCGGTACAGGCGGGTTCCGATGATGCCTTTGACCCATACGAAGGCGTCAACCGCA
>CBFHXO010000020.1:0-319 GCA_965659815.1 Pseudomonadales bacterium | reverse complement strand
TCGCCTTTAATGAATTTGTCGACCGGTGGTTGCTTAAGCCAGTGGCTAAGGGGTATCGCTGGGTGACGCCCAATTTTGTTGATGATGGCGTAAGCAATTTTTTCGACAATCTGGGTGAGGTCCGCAATCTGGTTAATGGTGGTTTGCAGGGTGACTTTAATCATGCAGGTACGGCTACTGGCCGGCTGTTGGTTAACTCTACAGTTGGTCTCGGTGGTTTATTTGACGTGGCAACCGGTTGGGGGCTCGAAGAACGCAAGGAAGATTTTGGTCAAACCCTGGCTGTGTGGGGGGTAGGCGATGGCCCCTATATCGTATT
>CBFHXO010000019.1:16415-32312 GCA_965659815.1 Pseudomonadales bacterium | reverse complement strand
GTCAAAATGTTGCTCGTCGGACACCAGCGCGTTGGTCGATGACCCCTGCTGTTTAACGTTATCCACATCGCTCGTGGTATCACCAAACGCATGCGCCATTGATACCACGCCTGGTTTTAAATCGTCGCTAGCTTTAATAACCCCAACAATACTGCCAGCCGCAGAACTGATTTCAACTAGCGCTTCATCCTCAACACCTAGCGCTAACAAGTCAACTGAATTCACATAGGCGTAGTTAGTGGTGCCCTTTTGCTGTAAGCGTTCAAGATTGTGGCCAGTAGAATTAAAAAACTGCCTTATACGCCGTGAAATCAATAAGTGGCTATGTGACTCTGCTATTAACTGCCGCCCTTGAGCGTCGAGCGGCTCGGCGGCTACTTCAGCCAACTGCGCTTTTACATCCTCTGGCAAAACACAAAAGCGATTATTGTTATCGGGATGCGCAGGCGCAACTGCAACCCGCGCCTGCGAATAAATTTTGCCGCCGTTATCCACCGTGTCTTGCTTAACTTGTGCCAGCGGCACGCGAGAACCGGCAGTGGCCAGCTCAGTAATTTGGTATTTACTAGGACAACTATGCATTGGCACTGGCTGACCATTAATGGATAAATTAATACCCATACGCTTTGACAGCTGCCAGTAAAACTCCCACTCCTCTAAGGTATCGCCCGCGGGTTCAACAACTTTATCAGTATAGTGAGCATAAGGCTCCTCAAAATACATCTCGCCCAGCAAAGTGGCATCCTCACGCTCTAAGGCCAGCTTGGGCCCAAGAATATAATGGGCACGACGTGAGGTTGCCGACATCCAGGGGTCAATTGCCACCAGCAGTTCCAAGTCATCAAGCGCGCGCGCCATTTTTTGCTGGTTGGGAAACGCAACCATAGGGTTGCCACCAATACTAAACAGTGCGCGAATTTGCCCTTCGCCTTTGGTAAGAATTTCATCGGCCATCACATTGCAGGGCATCTCGTCACCAATTTGGGTGAGACCACGAAAACGCGACCGGGCAAAGCCCTCGCCCCAGGCCTTGGGTGGAAACACAACCTGCGCTCGCGGCTTGCGCCCCGGTGTCAGTGGTGCCGCCGCTGCCGGCGTTTCACCTTCGCGATAGTAGCGACCGCACAAGGCGTTTAGTGTCATTACCATATGCTCAGTGAGCGAACCGCGTGGCGACATTTCGGGACCAGTACCGGTAGAGGCTGCACCGCGTGGCCCAGCGGCAAACAGCTTTGCCGCCGCAATAATTTGCTCGACTGGCACATCGGCGCGTTTTGCCACGTAGTCGAGGTTATACGGTTCCAGCTGCGCACGTAAACCGGGTAAATCATCAATAAATTGCTCGCAGAAAGGTTTATCGTATAAACCCTGATCAATAATCACCCGAATAATACCTGCTAATAGCGTGGTATCTTCGCCCGGACGTAACTGCAAATGCAGGCTGGCGCGACGTGCAACTTCCGTTTTGCGCGGGTCTATCACAATTAACTGTAAACCATTATTTAATGAATCCTGCAAACGCCGCACCGGGTTGTAAGGGGGTAGACCACCGGCTGGAGCATATTGCGATAGCACGGCATTGTTACCAATAAACATCACTACATCGGCGTGCTTAAATGAATGAATACCCCCTGCCCATAAACCGAAGCGACATAACATAAACGCTTTGGCTGGCTGATCTAAGGTCATGGGTGAGAATACTGAGGGTGAACTAATGGCCCTATGAAACGATTTGGATAATGGCAAGGTAGGCAAGTTTGACCAGGCCCAACTGCCGTTATAACTGGCAATTGATGGCCCACCGTAGCGGGTGATTAAATCCTGAGTTTTAGCGGCAATTTCATCCAGCGCCTGGCTTAAAGGAATTTCGGTAAACTGCTCTCCGACCCGCTTTAACGCGGTTTTAATGCGCTCGGGGTGTTGTTGCATATTAATTAATTCTCGGCCGCGTAAACAGGTGTAGCCACCTGACAGCGGGTTATCGACATCGCCACGCAAGGCGACTGGCACGCCGTTATCCAGATCGATATCCATGGCGCAACAACTCAGACAAAAGCGACAGTAGGTTTTTTTTGTTGTGATAGTCATACTGTTATCATCATACTGTTGTTATCGTGATACTGTTGTTATCGTGATACTGTCTATCGTGACAGTAAGACCGCTCAACTATGCTGATCGCCGATACCATTTGCAAGCGGGCTCGAAATCACGTTAATCAACTGGCCCGCTATGAAAGCGAAATTCGGTATCAAGGCGCTGGATTAAATCAGCCTCCCGCTCGCCAAAGTGACGCACCCGATGGCTAATATCAACCTCGGCATAGCGCTGCGCAAGAGTAAGATAATCTTCAAAATGCCGCGCCTCGGAGCGCAATAGCGAGTAATAAAAATCGCCGAGTTCGTTGTCGAGCAGTGGCACCAGCATAGCAAAGCGCTCGCAGGAACGCGCCTCGATATAAGCACCGACAATCAACGTATCGATCAATTTATCGGGCTCATGAGTGGCAACATCGGCGCGCATCCCGGCCGCATAGCGCGATGGGCTAACATGGGTATATTCGATATCGCGCTTTCGCATAATTGCCAATACTTGTTCAAAGTGGCGCAGCTCTTCTCGCGCCAGCCGCGACAATTTATCCAGCAGCTCGGGGCGGTCTATATAGCGATAAAGTAAATTAAGCGCCGTAGACGCTGCCTTTTTTTCGCAGTTGGCATGGTCTACCAATAACGTCGACTGGTTTTCTAGTGCCGCCTTCACCCAGCGCTCGGGGGTCTGGCAGTGCAAAAATTTTTGCACTGCAGAAATATCCACAGCTTTACGTGCAGCTTTATCTGTTTGACCAGAAGATACCTGGATTACAGCTAAGGGTTTATTCAATTTCGCTCTCGGTTATCTCTATTTCTTTCGCTGGCGCTTCGACTGATATCTGGTTAGCACGCTTGCGGTTCGCAACTATATAGCGTTCGTAATGCGCGATAGACAACGCATAAAACTCGTCATCAATATCGCGACGAATATCGGTTAACGGTTGCTGTTCAAATAACGCCAGCCGGGTAAAACCATAAGCCTCAGTATCGCCGATTTGACCCGCACCAGCACGTAGCAACTCAAATAGCCAGCAGTACGGGTCACGGCTTTTTTCATAGTGAATTTGCTGGTGCTGTAACTGTTGTTCGAGTAACTCAATATCGTTAATCAGTAAACGCCAGGCGACAATACTACTTAACAGTGCATCGAGGCGCGAGTCGATAGCAGCTTTTTGATCATGCGAGTAACCGTTCCATTGAATCACCTCATGATCAAAGCGCTTACAACCGCGGCAAACTGAATCGCCTATACCGGTTGAACAAACACCGATACACGGTGTGCGAATCCCCTGAAACAATTTCATTAAACTGCAAAGCCCTAGTTAAAATCTGTTGAAGGTTTATCGTAGTTATTTTTGCAAGCGACTACTTGAACCATTCACGCTATTCAATCTACTCAAGTGATACATTCGTTTGCCAAAACAACGTTAGCGTAAGCAGCAGCTATCCTAGAGGCAGGTCTCCAAGATCTCAAGTTAAAACAATAAAATTTTGCCGGGAAGGGATTTTGCCGCTCGGAGCTTTACCGGAATGGGAGCTTGTCCAGTCAAGCCACTGACCAAATCCACCGCTGACAGCTTGACTTAGCGCCTGGCGGGCTTGAGCCTGGGTTTAAACTGTTTAATAGAGCGGCGCAGCCGATTTAGCGCCTCAGTATTTGCGCTTGACCCGTGGCCTGCATTTGAGCCGCTGGCGCCCGCATAGGCAATGTGCTGGTACTGTTGGGTAATGCCCGCTACCGCGCTGGCCAAATGGGGGTATTGCCCCCCCACCCTGGCGCTAAAATCGCCCGGAGCCTCGCCAGTAGCGCGCTGCAGGCCGAGTTTTTCCAGCCGCGCACAAAACTGCAAGTAGAGACGGGTTTCGGGCGCTACCGTGGCCGCTACCCGGTGCCGCAACAGGCTTAGCGCAACCAACCCCAGTACCATGCAGAGGGATATCACAACCGCCAGCGCCAGCCGCGCCGGGGTGATCTTGCCCAGCAGCCGCTCCAGCAGCTGGTATTGCGCCACAGTATCAAAATTCACAAAGCCCCGGTACCAGGCATAGTTAATCGCATCGAGACGATGCCGCACCCAGGATAACCAGGCGACATCGCGATAGCGATACGGTGACAACAGACTGGTCGCCATAAACTCGTCGCGGTTGGATAGTGCCGCCTCCAGCCCCATTAAAATACGGCTGGGTGCAACAGCGGCAGTTGGATCGACGCGAGTCCAGCCCTGCCCTTCAAACCAGACCTCAGCCCACGCATGGGCATCAAACTGTCGCACAGTGAGCGAACGATTGTAGGGGTTTAACTCGCCGCCCTGATAACCAATCACCACCCGAGCCGGCACACCGGCTGCGCGCATTAAAAAAGTAAAGCTGCTAGCGTAGTGCTCGCAAAACCCACGTCGGGTATCAAACAAAAACTCATCGACACTGTGCTGACCCAGCTTTGGTGGCTCCAGCGTGTAGTAAAACGGCTGACTCGCAAAATGCGCTAACACCTTGCGCATGTAAGCCTGTGGTGAACCCGCATCGCGATACCAGTTTTCGGCCAGCTGCCTGGCCCTAGGGTTAAAGCCCACGGGCAAGTCGGTTTCCTGGTAGTGGCGGTAGGGACTCAAGTAAGGCTCGGCGGTAAAGTCAAGTTGCGACCGCAATCGAATAATCGAGCGCTCGTAATAAGGCTCGTTGGCAAGCAAGGATAAATCATTGGTTTGCACCAGCGGATTGCTGCTGTAAGCACGCTGACTTGCTGCATTTTGGGCAATGGGCAAGGCAAACACCCAGCGCTGCTGGTTGGGTTCCAGAGTGATTTCGTATTGCACTGGCTCACGGGTGGTATTCACGAGGGTTCGCGCCCGCGGTGGCTGTGAGCTAATCGGCTGCGAGTGCCAGTCTTCGACATTGTCTTGATCTTGCAAAGCCTGTGGTTTGCGGGTCCATTGCCGACCGTCAAAAAACGACAAGCTGGTGGCGCGCCAGTACAGCTGGTCGCGCGGCGGGCTTTCACCATCAAACATAACCCTAAACGCCAGTGCGGAACTTTGCGATAGCTTGGCCACATCGCCTGGTGACATATTGTCGCTCATGCCGGTGCTGGTCGAGGCATCGCTATTGGGTACCGACCACAGCGGGCCAAGCCTTGGGAACACGACAAAGAACACCAGCATAATGGGCACGGCCTGAGCCAACAATTTGACGGAGTTTTCAAAGGTGCGCAGCGCCGATTGTTGGTTGGGAGTTTGCTGCATGGCGACCAGTGCGGCAGTAATAAATACCACGCTAGCCAATTGGTAGAGCGCAAGCAATAACGATTGAGAAAATAAAAACCCAGCTGCAACAATAAAATAAGCCAGATATAAAACCAAAAACAGATCGCGCCGTTCACGCACTTCAATAAGCTTCAGTGAGAAGGCCAATATTAATAAGGCGACAGCAATATCCAGCGAACCCAACGAACCAAATTCAATGACGATACCCAGGCAACCAAATAACACCAGCACCACGCGAATCAATGCGCCGGGGTAACTGGCCTGACCACGAAACATGGCTAAGCGCCAGGCTGCGCATAACAACCATATCGCCAGCATCCATAAACTCAGGCGCGGCATATGCGGCAGCATTACCACCAGTTGCGCGAACAGCAGCCAGATAATACTGCTGCGCGGAATCTGGTTGACCGTACTCACGAGCGCACTGCCTCGCCGCAAGTAAAGCTAGCGTCGACACCCGTGGGCTTATCGCGACTTTGCGGTAGCCGCCGGTTATAAATCGCCAGCGCTTGTAATACCTTGTTGAGGTGAGCCTGGTCACGCGATGGTGCAATCGACACACCGGGCAATTGCAAACCGTACTCACTGTGGCCGCGCTCGGCTTCCAAAGCCCAATAACATAGCTGCGACAGCCGCTGCTCTGTATCTCCGTGAGTGTCATCCCAAACCAGCCAAAGCCGATGATCCACCGGATCGATAAACTGCTTGGTGTTGAGCTGCCCGGTTTTGGCGAAGGTCTTCCAGGCAATGGATTTGACCGTATCGCCAGGCACATAGTCGCGCAGGCCGTAAAAGTCATCACTGCCGCTTTGTTCGCTGTCTCCGGCATCGTGAGTCTGGGTAGAGGTTGGCGGCATAAAACCCGACTCCAATGGATACGGAAACACCACAGTTTGCATATCGAGGTCTATCCAGGTCCAGGCACGCAGCAAACCTAATGGAAAACTGGTTTGTACTTTTAAGCGCCCCGGTCGGCAATAACCCCGCGGCCCGGTGCGGTAACGCAGCGCCAACCACGCTTCGTGCTTATCGGTAAGGCTTAGCCAAACCGGCGCATTGCCGGGCCAGAAAAACTGCAAACCCTGGTACAGTCGCGCACCCTTTTTTGAAACCATTAAATGAAAAGTGGCATCGCGGCCACTAAAGGCCGGCTCAGCATGAGCGGCGGTAATGGTTAAGCCCGACAGATTACTAAAAGTATGCAAAATAGAAACGATAAACAAACCGCTAAGCAGAAATGTTAGCAAGTAAACCGGGCTGTTTTCAAAATTAATGGCAACCAGCAATAAAATAATAATAAAGCCCAAAAAGCCAAAACCGGCCCGGGTAGGAAAAATAAAAATACTCTTTTGGTTAAGCGTGATTTCACGCGCTGCGGGCAAGCGGCGATTAATCCACTCACGCCAACGCACCCGCCAATGAAACTTGCCAACCATGGGACTGCGCCGCCTACCGCGCCTATCTTCGGGCTTGGGTTGGTTTAAATCAGTGGGTATATTCATACCTAGGATATCAAGCGCCGCTAAGTGCTGCTTTACACAACATTTACAGACTCTAGCATTTGCGCCACCAGCGACTGCCCGGAGCCATGGTTACCACCGCCCGAGGCCAACCGATGGCTTGCCACTGCCGGAAGTACAGCCTGGATATCTTCGGGGATCACATGACTGCGAAAATCCAGTAGCGCCCATGATTTGGCCGCTTTAAGAAGTGCCAACGAACCACGAGGTGATAAGCCATAGGCAAATTCGGCCGCTGTTCGAGAGTAGTCAACCAATCGTTGCAGATAATCAAGCAAGGCATCGGAGACGTTAATGGCATCGACCTGCGCCTGCAATTCAAATAGCGTTTGCTGCTCCATGCATTGACCCAGTTGTGCCATTAGCGCGCGACCATCACCGCCACGTAACATTTTACGCTCAGCGCGAGAGTCTGGGTAACCCAGCTCAATGCGCATTAAAAAACGGTCGAGCTGCGATTCAGGTAGCGGATAAGTACCGGAGTGGGTTTGCGGATTTTGGGTGGCAATAACAAAGAAAGGAAAAGGCAGTGCCATAGTTTGGCCATCAATGGTGACCTGCCCTTCTTCCATGGCCTCTAGCAAAGCACTTTGGGTTTTAGGTGTAGAGCGGTTTATTTCGTCGGCCAATAATAATTGGGTAAAGATTGGGCCCTGGACAAATTTAAAACTGGCCGCCTGCTTATCATAAATTGAGGCGCCCAACACATCGGATGGCAACAGATCACTGGTAAACTGAATACGCTGGTAATCCAACCCTAACGCTTTTCCTAAGGCGTGAGACAAAGTAGTTTTACCCATGCCCGGCAAATCTTCAATAAGCAGATGACCTTTGGCAAGTAAACAGCACAATGCCATTTTGATTTGCGGCTCTTTACCCAGCACAACCTTGGCCAGTGCTAGCAACGTTGCATCCAGCGCCTGTTGATGGCTGGAGTTAATAGATGACCTGGCCACGGTTTTTTTTAATACTGACATTTAACGCTATCCACCCAATTACCATCGATTGATGGCCTAAAATTATCAGTATAGACCGCTTAACAGAGATTGCCTGTGTTAAGCGGCTGTTTTTGTTTGGGTTTAAGCTGTTAGCTCTGGCCGGAAAAAATGCTTATAAGGCCTTAATTCCACGCTGTAAATCGAGCAGCAAATCATCCAGCGCCTCAAGACCAACAGCGACGCGCACCAGATTATCGGTAATTCCTGCAGTGGCGCGCGCTTCAGGGGATAAGCGACTATGAGTGGTGCTGGCCGGATGCACAATCGTAGTTTTGGCATCACCCAAATTAGCGGTCAGCGACATAATTTGGGTGGCTTCAATAAACCGCCAGGCCGCCGCCTGGTTGCCTTTAACCCGGAACGACAGCACACCGCCAAACTGACTTTGCTGGCTCCTGGCAAGCTGGTGCCCGACGTGTGATTCAAGCCCAGCATAAAACACCGCCTCAATATCGTTTTGTTGTTCTAACCACTGCGCCACAGCTAATGCGTTATCCGAATGGGCTTTCATGCGTAGCTGCAAGGTTTCGAGGCCTTTTAAAAATACCCAGGCATTAAACGGGCTCATGGTTGGGCCACCAGCGCGAATTAAACCGCGCACCGGTTCAATATGTTCGGCACTGCCTAACACCGCACCACCCAGGCAGCGACCCTGACCATCGATGTATTTGGTTGCCGAATGAATCACTATATCGGCACCCAAGGCCAGCGGCTGTTGCAAGGCGGGCGAACAAAAGCAATTGTCAACCGCAAACAAGACATTATTGTTTTTAGCCAGCGCTGCTAACGCACGAATATCGCCAATCTCATTTAATGGGTTAGAGGGCGTTTCGATAAAAAATATTTTGGTATTGTCCTGCACGGCCGCAGCCCAGGCATCGAGATCAGTGAGTTTGACGTAACTAATTTCAACACCAAACTTGGCAAAGAAATTATTTAGCAGTACAACGGTAGAGCCAAACACATCACTGGAACAAATAATATGGTCGCCGCTTTTCAAATGCGCCAGGCACAGGCTCATAATAGCGCCCATACCTGATGCGGTAGCGATACAGTCCTCGGCACCTTCCATAGCCGCCAGCCGCTGCTCAAAATTGCGCACGGTAGGGTTAGTGTAGCGCGAGTAAACACTGCCGGGAATATCGCCTGCGAAGCGCGCGGCGGCATCAGCACAATTTTTAAAAACGTAACTGGATGTCAGGTACATCGCCTCGGAGTGCTCTTCTTCAACACCGCGCGTTTGCCCCGCCCTTACGGCTAGAGTTTGCAGCTGTGCAGATTGCAAGGACTCAGGTAGAAAATCACGTGAATCAGACATAACAAGTTGTTCAATTATTTAAGTGTGAAGTAAAAAGTCCGCTTATTGAATTAGCGCATGACTACCGGTAAAAATAAAGCCACCTATTACCGTTTTGCTGCGAATCAGAAGTCTGGATCGCATGCAAATGCCGTAAACAGGTACCGTAAATAAAGCAATTAGGAAGCGTCGTTATAAAGATCGACCACCGCCGACTCATGCTTAACCGATTGCAGATTTTGCTCACGACTATGCTTGGAGGCATCATTGCGTCGCTCGTGCAGCTCTTCGAGGTAGTCACTGTCGACATCACCGGTTACATAGCGGCCATCGAATACCGAGCAGTCAAAATGTTGAACATCAGGGTTTCCTTCGCGGGCGCAGGCAATCAGGTCATCGATATCCTGGTAGACTAACCAGTCGGCACCAATTTCAACACCCACCTCTTCAACGGTACGATTGTGCGCAATTAACTCATTGGCCGATGGCATATCAATACCATAGACATTGGGGTAGCGTACCGGTGGCGCGGCCGAAGCAATATAAACATTTTTAGCACCCGCCTCCCTGGCCATTTGAATAATTTCTTTACTGGTGGTGCCACGAACAATCGAGTCATCAACCAGCATGACGTTTTTATCTTTAAACTCCAACTCTATCGCGTTGAGCTTTTGTCGCACTGATTTTTTCCTTACGCTTTGGCCAGGCATAATAAACGTTCTACCGATATAACGGTTTTTAATTAAACCTTCCCGGAATTTAACATCCAATCTATACGCAAGCACCTGAGCCGATACCCGACTGGTATCAGGTATAGGCACGACTACATCAATATCGTGGTTGGGCCGCTGGGCAATAATTTTATCGGCCAGCGTTTCACCCATACGCAAACGGCATTTGTATACGGAGATATCATCCATAATGGAATCGGGGCGGGCAAAGTAAACGTGCTCAAAAATACATGGCGCAAACTCAGCCTTGCGCTCGCTTTGGTGCAGCGATAACTCACCCAGCGCATTGACAAATACGGCCTGGCCAGGTTTGACATCACCAATGCGCGCAAAACCCAACACATCAAGCGCCACACTTTCGGAGGCAATCATATATTCTGGGCCACGCTCGGTTTCGCGCTTACCGTACACTAATGGCCGTATACCGTGCGGGTCGCGAAAACCAACCACGCCATAATTAGCAATCATTGCCACTACTGCATAACCACCTGAACAACGTCGGTGTACGGCTTCAACTGCAGCAAAAACATCTTCATGGGTGGGTCTTAACTTGCCAATTTTTTGCAGCTCATGGGCGAAAACATTGAGCATAACTTCTGAGTCGGAGTCGGTATTGACATGACGTAAATCGGCCTGAAACACCTCGCGCATTAAATCCTGAGCATTGGTCAGATTGCCATTGTGCGCCAGTGAAATACCGTAGGGGGTATTAACATAAAACGGCTGTGCCAGCGCCGGGCTGGAACTGCCCGCCGTTGGGTAGCGACAGTGACCAATACCAATATTGCCCGCTAGGCGTTCCATATGGTGCTGTCGAAATACATCACGCACCAGGCCATTACCCTTGCGCTGGTTAAAGCGACCATCGCCAAAAGTCATCATTCCCGCAGCATCCTGGCCACGATGTTGCAAAACGGTAAGCGCATCGTAAATCGACTGATTGACGTTGGACTTCGCAACCATTCCAACAACTCCACACACAGGCAAACCCTCTTTCCGTTAATGTATTTATAATAATTGAGCAAACGCTCGGCTTATCACTACTTATCAAAACGCAACCATATTAACAACAAACCATTAGCTTGATGCTGCTGCACTCATAAGATCCTGGCGCCATCGCGAAATATCGCTAAACACCTGCAATGCCCAGTCTTCTAACATCAAAAACCGGGGTATCAATACCGACTGGTGCCACCAGGCTTGCTGGTCTAGCTCCAGCAGCGGTGTAAATATAATTAAGCAGGCCAATACGACAATTGCGCCGCGAAAAAAGCCAAACACCACACCTAACAGTCTATCAGTGCCGCTTAACCCGGTGGCCTTGAGCAAGGAGGCCAGCAGGTGGTTAATTAAACCACCAACAATCAAGGTGCCAGAAAATAATAAAATAAACGACAAAATCAATCGCAACGACTCCGCCTCTACACTGCTGGCCAATAACGCCGAAAGCTGAGGGCTAAATGCAATGGCAATACCAAATGCGGCTACCCAAACCACCAGCGAAATTGCCTCTTTAACAAACCCCCGAAACAAACTGACCAGGCCGGAAATCACCAGTACTGCGACAATAATCCAATCGGCACCATTCACTGGCGGTCACCAAAGCGTTTTATTATCGCATCTTTAATTGTGGTATTGCGTTTAATATCGGCAACAACTTGCTGTGCTTTTTCGTAAGTTAACAACGGCCCAACCAGGACCCGGTAGGGGCCCGCCTGTGAAGAGACCGAGGGTTTGCTATAGGCTTTATGGCCCTGCTCAATTAAATTATTTTTTAGCGCGGCGGCGTTTGACCAGTTTTTAAACGTGCCGACCTGAACCACAAACGAAAGCGGTACGCCGTTGGCATCGAGCCGCGGCCTTGCAATGTCGGCAATACGATAGGTGGATTTACCGGCTATTGGTGGTGGCTTCGGCGCGCTTTGAGTTAGTGCTTTAAATCCGGCGGCGGCCTGCCCGCCCGAGGATTTATCGCCAGACGTCTTAGTAGACGATTCGGCGCTAGCAACTGATTTCTTTGTCGATGTGTTTACGACAGCATTTGTGGTCTTGCCTGCAGTTGTGTCTGCATCCGCAGGCTTGGGTTTTTCAACCACGACCTTGGCAACCTCTGGCATAAGGGGAATTTCGGATTCCGGTGGCTGCAGATCGAGGCGCTGGTCAAAATCAAAGAGTATAGGCCACAGTAAGCCGGCCAAAATCAGCAAAACGCCCGCGCCCACCAGCCGTTGCTTTAGCGCATCGTTTAAATAGCCGTCAGTCAAAATTGTCTACTCAAGCTAATTGTGTCCGGAACTTAACAGGTCGCCATTATACCGTCATCTGGCACTGGCTGGGCAAACCAAAATGATGATTACTTACGATATGTTGCTGCATAGACAACGACTTAGCGTCGCTAAAGGCGCTTGGCACAGGCCAGCGCTTCACCCACGGTATAAAATGAACCAAACACGACTATTTTATCCTCGGGGCTACTGTTATTGATTACATTCAGCAGGCACGACTCAACGCTGCCGCCACAATGTATTTCAGGTTTTATCGTGACAGCACCAGAACCGGCTTGCGGGCGCTGGTATTGATCAATAAGTACCTGTTCTAGCTGCTGCGGTGTGGCCGCGCGCGGGCAATTGGCCAACTGCGGTAAATACCAGCGCTGAAATCGCAGCAATACTGGTGCGAGCAGCGCCGGGATATCCTTATCAGCCATCACCGCAAATACCGCAATAGTGTTTCCCGCTGCGGGCTGCCATTGCAGAAACTCAGCCAGCCGCCCCACCGCTTGGGTATTATGTGCCACATCCAACAATAACTCGCGCCCCTGCAATACCGCTGTCGATAAGCGACCTGCCAGCTGTACCTGACTACACAGCGCTTGTGGCGAGGCTGTTAATTGTTCGCAATTTAATACATTGTCGGTAATGACGTCGAGCAATACCGCCACCTGCAAAGCCGCGCTCCAACTCTGCCAGGCCAGTTTTGGCGCTGGCAGCCCCGCTATCAACTGCTGGTCACCCTCGCGGTTAACACCCTGCCAGCTGGCGCCCTGCCAGGGTGAATTGCCAGTAATGTCCAGCTCATCATCTATTGCAGCATCTGTTAAAAAACCATCCTTTAAATAACCATATTCCGCGCCAATGGCACAACCCTTGGGCCGCTGCGACCAGTAGATAGCACAATTTAGTGCCTGTAAGCGTTCGATTAACGTCTCTGGCGGATTATCATCGGCAATCACCGCTGACTGGCCAGCTCGTAAAATACCGGCTTTTTCCAACGCAATTTGCTCGCGGGTATCGCCAAGCCAGGACTGATGATCCAGGTCTATTTGGGTAATCACGGCAATATCGGCATCGATAATATTGACAGCATCAAGCCGCCCACCCAAACCGACCTCCAGCAAAATATAATCGAGCCCCGCGCGCGAAAAAATCAATAGCGCAGCCAGCGTGGTGTACTCAAAATACGACAACGAAATTTCTGGCGACTGTAACCGCGCACTATCAATTTCATCCAGCACCTGGCATAGCAAGTCTTCATTGACGGGCTTGGCGTCAATGGTAATACGTTCAGTAAAGTGAATTAAATGCGGCGAGGTATAAGTGCCAACCCGTGGCGCGGGTTGGCACTCAGGGTGGCAATGCAACAACAGAGACTGCAGCGCGGCGATGGTAGAGCCCTTGCCATTAGTACCGGCAACGGTCACCACTTTTGCGCTTTGCGCATTAAGCTTAAGTCGCTCGGCCACAGCTTTCACGCGACCAAGACCTAACTCTATTTCAACTGGATGCAGCTGCTCCAACCAGTTGAGCCAATCATTTAAACGGGTAAATCTCAAAATAACTGCGCGCTTAATTAATACCGTGGCGACAGAGACGAAACAACAACCACGATTGAATACTTTGCTATTGTGCCGGTAGAACCAGCCTTAACCACTGCAGTCACGACGGTTTAGCGTCTGCTGCACTTTGTTCCAACTCGCTCTCTTCAGCCGGTATATATTCCGCGTCGGTCGCGGCCAGGCTTGCCGATCCTGCAACCGCTTCTGCACCAGTACTATCGAGCTCACTATCAAAAGACTGATCAATCGCCTCATCACCAGGCGGTGCGACCAGCGTCTCGGTAATACTGGCATCGGCAGGCTGATGCATAAGTTTGGCCAACACGCGATGCACCGTGCTGCGCATTTCACCACGCGCGACAATCATATCTATGGCTCCACGCTCAAGCAGGAATTCACTGCGCTGAAAACCTTTGGGCAACTTTTGCCGAATGGTTTGCTCGATAATATTGGGGCCGGCAAAACCAGCGCGGGCATTTGGCTCGGCAATATTAATGTCACCTAACAACGCCAGACTGGCAGAAACGCCACCGTAAACCGGGTCGGTCATTACCGAAACATAGGGAATGGAGGCTCGCCTTAAGCGCTCTAGTACCGCACTGGTTTTTGCCATTTGCATTAGCGAAATTAACGCCTCTTGCATACGTGCACCCCCGGTTGCCGAAAAGCACACCATAGGGCAGCCACGCTCCAGCGCGACATTGGCAGCGCGGGTAAATTTTTCGCCCACGGCATAACCCATAGAGCCACCATGAAAACTAAATGCAAAGGCAACGGCAACAATGGGTCGACCACCCAGCTCACCCTCAAAGGCCACCAATGCATCTTTTTCACCGGTCGATTTTTGTGCCTGTAGCAAACGGTCTTTGTATTTTTTAGTATCTTTAAATTTAAGTCGATCAATGGGTTCGACTTCTGTCGCAATTTCGACCCTCGGCGACTCGTCGAGAAAAATATCCAGGCGTCGACGCGCATCGATACGCATGTGATGGCCGCACTTGGGGCAAACATCAAGATTGCGCTCAAGCTCAGGCCGGTAAAGCACTGCATCACAACGCACACATTTGCGCCACAAACCCTCTGGCACTGTAGATTTTTGCTCTGTATCGTCACTTTGGCGAGAAACAAATGAAGGTTTAATTTTGTCTAACCAACTCATAACTGCGTCCAACTAATCTCAAATTTAATAGCAACTGGTTGCATTCGCTTTGACCGGCTTTTGCTTAGCCGCGCTAACTATTCGCACCCTTGGCAATATCAGCGACAATAGCAAACAAGCCGGCATTAATCGATTCTGCTAGCGTGGATTTTTGCTCCGAATTGAGTGCTTTAACATCAATTGCAGCGGCGCCATCGAGTGATGCAGCATCACGCGATGCCAAGCCCACGCTTTCGCCCATACCGTTAACCAGCACACTGCCCACCACCACGCCATCGGCATGAGTTGAAATTGCCGCCGCCGACTGGGCATCCTTGATACCAAAACCCACGCATACCGGCAAGGCAGTTTCGGCTTTAATTGCGGATACTTTTCGCTGCACTTCATCGGTATCGAGGTTGCCTGCACCGGTAACACCCTTAAGCGATACGTAGTAAATATATCCGCTGGCCATTGAACAAATAGCCTTGGTGCGCGCCTCGGTTGTGGTGGGTGCAATCAAGAAAATACTATCGAGTTGGTAACGACGAAAAACCGCGTTCATATCGTTGGCTTCTTCCGGCGGCATATCGACCGTTAACACCCCATCGACACCCGCAGCCTGCGCGGCAGCAGCAAACTTTTCATAACCCATGGCTTCAATCGGATTGGCATAGCCCATCAACACCACAGGCGTATCGCTATCGCGCTGGCGAAACTGTTCGATCATTGCCAACACATCGGGTAAACCGACGCGATGAACCAGCGCGCGCTCATGACCTAATTGAATCACCGGCCCTTCGGCCATTGGGTCAGAAAAAGGCACGCCTAGCTCGATAATATCAGCACCGGCTTCAACCATTGCGTGCATGGCGGGCACAGTCACTTCGAGCCAGGGATCACCCGCGACGATATAAGGAATAACGGCCTTGTGGCCACGTGCATGGCATTGCTGCATGCAAGCTGCGATTCGACTCAAAATGACTCCAACTAATTCGCTTGGTTTAAAACAAAACTATTCAATGGCT
>CBFHXO010000019.1:0-16405 GCA_965659815.1 Pseudomonadales bacterium | reverse complement strand
CAATTTCAGCTACCGATAAGATATCTTTATCACCACGGCCAGACAGATTGACCAATATACTTTTGCTTTTATCCATATCACGCGCCAGCTTGGCCGCGTAAGCCAGTGCATGGCTTGTTTCTAATGCCGGCATGATGCCTTCTACACGGGTTAAGGTTCTAAATGCATCCATGGCTTCTTCATCGTTAACCGCAACATAATTAACCCGACCCAGGTCTTTTAACCATGAGTGCTCAGGGCCAACACCGGGGTAATCGAGGCCGGCTGAGATTGAATGGGTTTCAATAATCTGACCGTTTTCATCTTCCATTAAATAGGTGCGATTGCCATGCAAAATGCCGGGCTTGCCATCGTTTAATGGCGCTGCGTGTTTACCGGTTTCAACACCAAATCCTCCCGCTTCGACACCGTACATAGCGACACTCTCATCAGCCAAGAACGGATGGAATAAACCAATGGCATTAGAACCACCGCCCACACAAGCCACCAAGGCATCAGGCAACGCATCGGTTTGCTGTTGCATTTGCCGTCGTGCTTCGCGACCAATAACCGATTGAAAGTCCCGCACCAGCTGCGGGTACGGTGCCGGCCCTGCTACAGTGCCGATAATATAAAATGTATCGTCGACATTGGTTACCCAGTCACGCAGGGCTTCGTTCATTGCATCTTTTAAGGTTCGGCTGCCAGAAGTTACCGGCACCACATCGGCGCCTAGCAGCTTCATACGATACACATTGAGCGATTGCCGTTTAACATCCTCGGCACCCATAAATACCTGGCATTCCATACCAAAGCGCGCTGCGACAGTAGCGGAGGCAACCCCGTGCTGGCCAGCGCCGGTTTCAGCAATGACTCTTGGCTTACCCATATGCTTGGCCAACAAAGCCTGACCAATGGTGTTATTGATTTTATGCGCACCGGTGTGATTCAAGTCTTCGCGTTTGAGAAAGATTTGCGCCCCACCCACTTGTCGGCTCCAGCGCTCGGCATGATAAATGGGTGATGGGCGACCCACGTAGTATGCAAGGTCGGCATCAAATTCGGCAAGAAACGCCGGGTCATCTTTTAGCGATTGGTAGGCGCTTTGCAGCTCGTCTAACGCAGCGATTAATGTCTCAGAGACAAATCGGCCGCCGTAGGGGCCAAAATGGCCACGCTCATCGGGCACCGAGCCATAATCAACACTGGAAAAATCTTTGGGGCTTTGCATATCTTCACTCATAAACATTAACTGTGATTGAAAGTTTAATCTGGCTTATCCTATTGCCTGTTTTAAGACGTCTTGTCTGCACTAGCGCTTTAACTCGCCATTTAAAATACCTGTAAAAGCTACAATCAGTTTTAACTATAAACTCTTACCGACATTCACTCACGGCCTGCATAAACTGCGTTATTTGACCGGAATCTTTGATACCCGGCTCAGCTTCGACACCGCTGCTAACATCAACCCCGTAAGGGTTCACCGCCGCAATAGCCGCGGCAACATTATCGGGGTTTAACCCCCCAGCCAGTATGATCGGCTGTTCAATACCAGCCGGTATTGTGCCCCAGTCAAAGGTTTTACCGGTGCCGCCTGGTGTTCCTGACTGGTAACTGTCGATGAGAAAACCAGCTGCAGCACGATGCGCCTGTATTGCCGCTAACGCACGCTCGCGCGACTCACCACTGGCAGCCAGTCTAACGGCTTTGATATAGGCAACACCAAACTGCTCACAAAAGGCCGGCGTCTCATCACCGTGAAACTGAAGCAGCGATAGCGGCACCTGCTTAAGCACCTGTTCAACGTCCTGCTGGCTTGCATTAACAAACAACCCCACTTTATCGACCAGCGGCGGTAGTTGCTGGCAGAGTGCGGCTGCAGTTGCGGCATCGACAACGCGCGGGCTCGGCGGATAGAACACCAGACCCAAGGCATCGGCACCGGCAGCAATGGCCGCCAACGCGTCCTGGCGGCGGGTAACACCACAAATTTTCACCCGCGTGCGGCGCTGTCTGGTAAAAGCTGAATGAACCATTAACAATGCCTTTTAAACGGATCGCTGCGTCTTTGAGATAGCGCTGGCGCAATTGTGAGCATGGTTTGCGAAAGTCCCCAATTCTAGCAAAAGCTGGCTGCAATGGCTGCTGGTATATGCGCCCAGAAATACCAACCTGGCCGCTCGTGTTAGCGGAGTAAGCCGCATAATGTTCGGCATAGTGTCCGCATGGTGTCGAGATAGTGCTGACTGAGTCAAGGTGCTCTCAGCTCTTCACTAATCGAAAAGCATCTCGGTGGACGCTGGTAGGCCAAATGCTTCCGGATAGCTGACATTAACCAAGTACAAGCCATCAGGCCTAGCGGTGGCTGCTGCCTGCGTCCTGTCCTTTTCGGCCAGCAACTGACTAATCCAGTCAACTGACTGGCGGGCCGCGCCAACTTCCAGCAGGCTACCGGCGATATTTCTAACCATATGCAGCAAAAATGCATTGGCCTGAATCTCAATACAGACTCGCTGGCCCGCACCCAGCGGGTAGGCCTTAACGCTCACGCTGTGCACATTACGCATAGCTGTAGCGCTCTCGCAGGCCACCGCTCGAAAGGAGGTAAAATCCTGCTCGCCCAGCAGCGCTTGTGCCGCTTGGTGCATGGCCTGGTGATCGAGTAACTGGCCATGCGGCACCGGATAATGCGTGAGCAAGTTGGTAAAAATGCCGGATTTGACGGGCGCATTATGAATCCAGTACTGATAACGCCGCGCCGTGGCGGAAAAGCGAGCATGAAATTCTGCGCTCACCGGCTGCGCCCATTTAACTCGAATAGCCGCCGGCAACAGGCTATTCACTCCCATAATCCAGGCTTTATTATCGCGCTGTGCCAGGCTAGCAAAATGTGCCACTTGGCCGGTGGCATGAACCCCGGCATCGGTGCGTCCTGCACAAACCAGCGTCACCGGGTGGTCGGCCACACGCGCCAAAGCATCCTCCAGCGCCGCCTGCACAGTGGCAACAGCTGGCTGGGCCTGACGTTGCCAACCGTGAAAAGCCGCACCATTGTATTCAACACCAATGGCAATGCGCTGCCCGGCGCTGCGGGAACCCGTAGTCATAAATATCGATAAAACCTTTTGCTAAACTGACGCGAAATAATGCTGCAAGATAATGCCACAAGCCCTGCATGACAACCATCTTACACCAGCATAAAAAAACCCAGCATTAGCCGGGCTTTTGGGTGTTACTACTGCTGTTTTATCTTAGCTTAAGCTCAAGGCAATGCAGTGGCTAGGCAATACGATTCATCATCGAGCTGGCTTGCTCGCACTGCTCAGAACTGCCCTCTTGTAATACTTCGTCGAGAATTTCACGCGCACCATCAAAGTCACCCATATCGATATAGGCCCGCGCCAGGTCCAACTTAGTACCGACTTCATCTTCTTGACTATCGTGGACATCATCCTGGCCAGCAACAGACTGCTCCGAGTCAGCATCATAGGCAAGTTGCAGGCCTGGTGCCGCAGTTGCACTATCCGCTTCAATATTTGCCACGCTATCTACAGAACCATCTACGGCACTCGCCACCGCATCGCTTTCAAGATCCAAGGTTAAATCGAGCCCTAAATCGGCGTCGCTAACAGTATCAAGCGTTTCGGCTTCACCTTCGGTGTAATCTTCAAGAAATTCATCCGCTGGTGCAGCGACTGAACCCTCTGGCCACCAGCTCGACGGGGCGTCTTCGCCGCGCAGTAAGGCCTCGGCATCAATATTGGCATCTGGATCAATGGCCAGTAATGCCGCACAAGCTTGCTTAAATGCTTCGGCATTGCCTTGGTCGACATACACTTCAAGCAGCTTTAGACGCAAATCGCTGCGACCGGGGTCGCCCGTAATCGCACCTTCGAGCATTTGCTCGGCTTGGTCATGACGCCCGTAAGCCAGATAGATATCGGCTTCGGCAATCGGGTCGTAATCCGTATCATCACCCTCGGCTTCGCTAAACACCGTATCACTCAGTGTTGCATCAAGCCCCACAAGCGTATCGTTCAACGGGGCATCTCCGGCGGCAACGTTGGAAATGCTTGCTGCTGTCACGTTATCTGCGTTTAGCTGTACTACTGACTCTTCAGTATTATCTGCCGTTTCAGCGCTAACGCAAGCCACAGCGACTGCTGCGCTTGCATCACTGTCGGCAGTGGTATCAAATACCGCTGCCGCATCACGCTCACCATCCCGATCGGAAACCGGCTCAAATACCGTGGCTTCATAATCGTCCTGACGACGCCCAATTGACCACATAAAAATACCAACCAGTAGCGCAATAAACGCAATACCCAAGCCTAACAACCATTCAACGCTAAGTGATAATTTCTCAACAATGGTGGCAGCCAAGCCAGGCGTTGCCGCTGCCTGAGGCATTTCTACCTCAGCAACAGTCGCCTCATTGGTTACAGTTTCTGCAGCTAAATCTTCGTCAACCACAACTTCACCAGCCGCAAATTCATCCACTACTGCGCTGGCAACCCCAGCTTCAGCGGCAGCATCTGCCTCAGTAAGCGCAACGCGGCGCTCAGCCAGGGCAGCACGCATAGATTGCAACTCCTGGTCTTTGAGTGAAACCAGTTGTTCAAGATCTGATAATTGCGATTCCATGGCTTCGAGGCGGCTATCCATGCTGGAATTTTCAACTGAAGCGCGATCGAGGTTTTCAAGGCTAACTGCCAGCGCATTACGCAGGCGAGCAACCTCAGCAGACAATTGCTCACCGCGCTGCGTTGTATCGGTATCAACTTGAGATAAACCCAGTGCACTGCCTTGCTCACCACTCACACTTGCCAATTGCAGCACACCATCGGCTGGCGCTTCTTGTTGCTGGCGACCGGTTTGGGCGCGCGCATCGAGCGTACTATTTGATGCTGAGGTGTTTATAGCTGCAGTTTTATTGCGCGTGCTTTGCGGTTGATCAGTGACCGATTGACGCGCTGCCAGCGCATCAACACCCGCCATCTCAGCTGAGTCAGGTACGCGAAGCACAGCCCCCTCTTTCAGCCGATTAATATTGTTGTTGATAAAAGCATTGGGATTTAATGCCTGCAACGCCATCATGGTTTGCTTCACAGACGCATTCACAGGTTTTATTTCCAGCGCAATCCCCCATAGCGTATCGTTAGCCCTAACTACAATCTCGCCATCACCCGCCTGAATATTGGCTGCCGATGCGTTAGTCGCTGAAGACGATACCGCCTGGCCGGCCGAACGCGATAGCGTTGCAGCGCTGCTGGTATTCGAACGGTTGACCCGGCTACCGATATTATCGGATCCGGTTGGCGTTGACGTTATCGCCGAAGGCACTGCGACCGGCGCGGTCGCAAAACCGGGCAAATCAAGCAGCACTGTGTACTCACGTAGTAAGCGCCCCTGCGGCCAACGCACTTCAATTAAAAAATTCAAGTAGGGTTCGAGAACAACATCGGGGGTTTTAACCCGCAGTACCGCATCGCCACCGCGAGTATTTTCAACGTTAAAGGCAACGTTTGTTAAAAAATAATCGCGGTCAACTCCCGCGCGTGCAAAATCGGCTTTTGAGGCTAAAGTAACTAATATTTGCGAATCGTCTAAGCCTCGAGTGTTAACCAATGGAATCGAAGCATCGAGACGCTCGTTAACCGCCGATGAGACTTCAATATTCCCTAAGCCCAACGCCATAATCGCTGAGGATTGCACAAGGCCAATCAATGCAATCGCCGAAGCCAGTTTCGTTTTCATAATGTGAAATCCCATTGTCTAAGCAACCTTGCCTAACCAAAGATTGCCTTGATGAATAGTATCTTGCTTGTAACCGCCTGAATACGGTATTGAACGACTTATAAACAGCCACAGCTGAAGGGCGCAACAAGCACGCATATTCATGAAAGTATTGGTTAGATATGGTGTTTTATCAAGGATTCTGCGATCTGGATACTATTTAACGCTGCACCTTTTCTCACATTATCGGACACAATCCACATATTTAGTCCAGTAGGATGAGAAATGTCTTCACGAATCCGACCAACAAAGGTGGGGTCTGTGCCCGCAGCATCACTAACAGCAGTGGGATAGCCACCGTCAGTTTGTTCGTCAATCACGCTAATGCCGGGGGCCTTAGCCATAAGTTCACGCGCCTGGTCGGCGTTTATTTTTTGTACGGTTTCAATATGAACGGCTTCAGAGTGACCAAAAAACACCGGTACCCTGACACAAGTCGGGTTGACCTGAATATCGGCATCGCCAAAAATCTTTTGCGTTTCCCAAACCATTTTCATTTCTTCTTTGGTATAACCGTTGTCTTGAAACACATCGATATGCGGCAATACATTAAACGCAATTTGCTTGGGATAGACTTTTTCTTCAATTGGCTGGCCGTTAAGCAACCTGGCAGTTTGGCCAGCCAATTCTTCAATCGCATCTTTACCCGTGCCCGATACCGCCTGGTAAGTGGCGACGTTAATACGGGAAATACCGACTGCATCGTAAATCGGTTTTAGCGCCACTAACATTTGTATGGTCGAACAGTTGGGGTTGGCAATAATATTGTTATTGCGGTAGTCGGCAATGGCATCGGGGTTAACCTCTGGCACAACCAAGGGAATATCGTCATGGTAGCGAAAGTGCGAGGTATTATCGATAACCACACAGCCGGCATCACCGGCAATGGGCGCATACTCGGCAGACAAACTGCCACCCGCAGAAAACAAACCGATTTGTGCTTTGCTAAAATCGAAATCGACCAGATTTTCAACCTTTACCGATTTACCATTAAATTGAATACGCTTTCCGGCCGAGCGCTCGCTCGCCAATGGATAGAGTGTGCCAACAGGAAAGTTTCGCTCCTGCAGAATTTCTATCATCGCTTCGCCAACGGCACCAGTGGCGCCCATTACCGCGACATCAAAAGTTCGGGACATTAATAACTACTCCAACTTCATTTACAATACGTTGATGCAAACAGACGCTTGCAAATAAGCTTATAAAAGAAAGATTATCCAAATAACCAAGGCGCTTTTTGCTGATGCCCCTGCTCAAAGTTTTTTATTGCCTCGGCATCTTCCAGCGTCAAAGCAATATCGTCGAGACCATTAAGCAGGCAGTGCTTGCGAAAGCTGTCAACGTCAAATGCTATAGAGCTGCCGTCGGGTGTGGTAATTTGCTGTGAAGCCAAATCAACATCCATCGCATAACCTTCGTTGGCCGCGACATCATCAAACAATTGGTCAACAACGCCTTCATCTAGCTCGATAGGCAAAATGCCATTTTTAAAACAGTTATTAAAGAAAATATCAGCAAAGCTAGGCGCAATTAAGCAGCGAATACCATAGTTATCCAAGGCCCATGGCGCATGCTCACGGCTGGAACCACAACCAAAGTTTTGACGCGACAATAATATACTGGCGTCGCTATAGCGTTGCTGGTTTAAAGCAAAGTCGTTATTTAAAGGCCGATTTGCGCAATCCATATCGGGCTCGCCTTTATCGAGGTAACGCAGCTCGTCAAACAGGTAAGGACCAAACCCCGAACGTTTGATGGACTTTAAAAACTGCTTCGGAATAATCATATCGGTATCGACATTGGCCCGATCAATAGGAACGACTACGCCTTTATGTTGAGTAAATGCTTTCATATTAGCCTTCTCCCATTTCACGAACATCAATAAATCGACCAGCAATCGCAGCCGCGGCAGCCATTGCTGGGCTCACCAAATGCGAACGACCGCCAAACCCCTGCCGCCCCTCAAAATTTCTATTAGAGGTTGACGCGCAGTGCTCACCTTCTTCGAGCTTGTCGGCATTCATTGCCAGGCACATTGAACAACCTGGTTCACGCCATTCAAAACCTGCCTCGGTAAAGACCTTATCAAGCCCTTCGCTTTCAGCTTGCTTTTGCACCAAACCAGAACCTGGCACAACCATGGCCAGCTTGATTTTATCTGAGACTTTTTGTCCCTGAATCACTTCAGCGGCAGCGCGCATATCCTCTATGCGACCATTAGTACATGAACCAATAAAGACTTTATCGACCGGAATGTGTTTAATTAACTGGCCACCGTCAAGCCCCATATATTCCAGCGCCCGCTCAATAGATTGACGGCGAGTGGGATCAGCCTCCTCTGAGGGGTCGGGTACACGGCCAGTAATTGGCGCGACCATTTCAGGTGAGGAGCCCCAGGTCACTTGCGGTGCAATATCTGCGGCTTTGATTTCAACGATATGGTCAAACACCGCATCGTCGTCGCTAACTAAATCGGACCAAGCTTCAACTGCTGCGTCCCACTGGGCGCCGGTCGGTGCCATAGGCCTGCCCTTGACATAATCAATAGTCTTTTGGTCAACCGCAATCATCCCGGCTCTTGCACCAGCCTCAATCGCCATATTGCACACAGTCATCCGCCCTTCAATCGATAAGGCGCGAACTGCGTCACCACCAAATTCAATCGCATAGCCCGTACCACCGGCAGTACCAATTTCGCCGATAATCGCCAGCACCATATCTTTAGCGGTAACGCCGGTACGCAATTCACCATCGATACGAACCAGCATATTTTTCATTTTGCGCTGCAATAAACACTGGGTTGCCAGCACGTGCTCAACTTCCGAGGTGCCAATACCATGAGCCAACGCACCCAGCGCACCATGAGTAGAGGTATGCGAATCGCCGCAAACCACGGTCATACCCGGCATGGTCGCACCCTGTTCAGGGCCAACCACATGCACAATACCCTGGCGCTCATCGTTGATTTTAAATTCGGTGATACCTAACTCGTCGCAGTTGTCGTCCAGCGTTTGGATTTGGATTTTTGATACGGCATCGGCAATGCCGTCGAGGCCTGCGGCGCGCTCGGCGGTTGTGGTAGGCACGTTATGATCGGGCGTGGCAATATTGGCCCCAACTCGCCATGGCTTGCGCCCGGCAATGCGAAGCCCCTCAAAAGCCTGCGGCGATGTCACCTCATGAATGAGATGACGGTCAATATAGATTAACGCCGTGCCATCATCCCTTTGCTTAACCAAATGCTGATCCCAAAGCTTGTCGTAAAGCGTTTTACCTGCCATGTCGTATACCTCAAAAGTCGTTTGCCAAAACAGCCATCTGACCAAAATCTCGTTTAAAAACAATTTAGTTAGGGAGTAATCCTGATACCCTACGCTAATCCCAAGCTTCAGTTCTAACTACAGCCACAATAAGCTGACACAGCATAACGCTTGCCATCGATAAATAAAATTCATATTATTTATCACTTCGATTCCATTTAGGAATTAAATATGTCACCACTCGATACCCAAGCTCTAATGGCCTTTGTCGCAGTCGCCGAAACCCGCTCATTTTCTGACGCTGCAGAGCGGTTATTTATCACTCAGCCTGCGGTCAGCAAACGAATTGCACTGTTGGAAAATCAGCTGGGTACCCGTGTGTTTGACCGTATCCGGAAAAAGGTTTTTCTCACCGAGGCTGGCAATGAGCTACTGCCCAGGGCGCGAGCCATTTTGCAATCGCTGAAAGATGCCAGGCAAGCCGTGCACGATTTAGGCGGCGATATCAGTGGCAAGCTAGCCATTGCCTTTAGCCACCATATTGGCCTGCATAGGCTACCCCCCTTTTTGAAACAGTTTTCATCGCAACACCGCGATGTCAATTTGGATATCAGCTTTGAAGATTCAGAACAGGCATATAACACAGTGCTGGAAGGTGCCGTTGAGTTGGCGGTGATTACGCTATCGCCCGAGCAACACCCGGATATTATCGAAACGCCGCTGTGGCACGACCCGCTAGTCTTTGTTTGCAGCCAGGACCATCCTCTGCATTTGCGTGACAATGTGACATTGCAAGAACTAAGTTGTATGGATGCGATTCACCCAGGCCAGAACACCTACACAGGTAAAATTGTTAATCAGCTATTTACCCAGCGTGGCATTGCCTTTAAATCGTCAATGACTACCAACTACCTAGAAACCATAAAAATGATGGTTTCGATCGGACTGGGCTGGAGTGTACTGCCAAAAACCATGATCGCATCATTAGAGCAAATTCATGTACCCGATGTTTATATCGAGCGCCAACTCGGCATTATTGAATATAAGGGACGACAAAAATCCAATGCCGCCGACGCCTTTAAAAACCTGCTAATCAATAGCGCTGGTTAAGCTCTGCGATCACGGTTTCACTGCTCGCAGGCGAACCATTTAGCATGTCAATGCCTTGTCCAACAGCCGGATCGATTGTTTGGGTCGCTAACTTTTCCAAACCCAGCGCTACCTGTGTAGGCTCAGCTTTTGTGGGCTCTGCCTTTACTGACGCAGACTGTATGGGTTTATTTTGGCTTTTAGTCTTTGCCGCTGCTTTGGGTTTTTTAGCCGCTTTTCGCTTGCTTTTGGGTTTTGCTTTGGCTTTAACCTTGACCTTTTTTTCAACTTTTTTTGCTTCTACTTCACGCGCTACAGCTACCGCCCTGGCAGCTCTCAGAGTTTCGGCAAATGATGCATCGATACACTCGCGGTAAAAGGTTGGGTCAGGAACAATATCCCGGTCTGCCAATAGTGTAATAGTGATAACACCGTTATTACTGAAGACCAAATGAAAGCTACCAATGCCTGGTGTTAACAAACCAAAGCCATGATAGCGAATGAGCTTTGCACCCGCGCAATACATTGGGAAGTTAGGCCCAGGTACGTTGGAGATATTGGTACAAACATTCAAAGGGATATATTTTGAAAAATGATTATTCGACCACATGCGCGCAACCGACTGCGATAACCACGGCGTGGTCTCACCGGCAATATTTAATAAATTGGTGACAGGGCTAACATCACTGGCCGACTTCGCCAGCTTTAGACTTTCGTTAACTTTTAAGAGCCGCTCATAAGGGTCGGCAATATCCGAATGAATTTTTGAATGCATAGCACCGACGTTGTTGTTATCGGTGGTTGTTACGCCACGGGTATTCATATTTAACGGCATAGTGGCCGCCACCGAATCTTGGGGTAATTCACCGTGATGTTCGAGATACTTACGCATCGCCCCCGAAACAACCGATACCGCCACATCGTTAATCGTGACACCGGCAATATTTTTAATCACTTTAAAATCATCAAGCGGAATCGTTGACGCTTCGGCAACCCGATGTGGCCCTACGGCATTATTGAAGCGCGTTGCCGGCGCACGCATTTCCGGTGCCGGTATTTCATTGGCACGAATGCGACGGCCATATTCCACCAAGTTGCGACCAAAGCTAACCAGTCCTTTAGATTTGCGGCTGGCATCTTTAACGCTGCTAGCAACAGCGCGCGCCAGTAGCTCAACGCCGCTTGGTTCGGGGTCAACGACACGAATCGATGGGCCGTTATCAATAACCGGTGGCGGTGTTGGCTCCAGGTCGTGTAAGGCTTGCACAAAGCCCTGGCTTTGCGAACCGTCAACCAAGGAGTGATGCATTTTGGTATAAATCGCAAACGCTCCTTTCGGCACGTCTTTTAAGTTATCCAGTCGCTCAATAATATACACCTCCCACAGAGGGTGAGACATATCGATTGGACGTGAATGCAAACGCGCCGCCTGAATCCAGAGTTGTCGCCAGTCGCCGGGCTGAGGCAAGGCGATATGGCGCAAATGAAACTCAAGGTCAAAGTTTTTGTGCTCTACCCAATAAGGGCGGCCAATGCCACCGGGCACGTGACGCAAGCGGGTGCGAAACAACGGCATATTCTGCAAGCGGCGATCAAAGCTCTCAATCACATCCTTAAAGCGTACAAACTGTCCCGGCGCAGTTGACGGATCATAAATCGCCAGGGCACCGATATGCTGTGGAGTATTTTTGTTTTCGAGATTAATAAACGCGCTGTCTAAGGGGCCTAGCTGCTTCATAATGGTTTCCGGCTAATCAATCACTATTGGTCAGAGTTAATATTTACAAGCAGTCATAATCTATCACTGCGGGTAGCGATCCTGGCAAACATATCAAATTAACCAAGCACCGAATTTTGCGGTCGAGTATTAGAGCACAGGAAAATCACGCACCAAAACGATATTTACTGCACTATTACGCACTTCTCTAGCAACGGCAACTAGGCGCCTGGCAGCAAACCTCAATAAAACTGTTAGCAGAATACATACCAATATCTGCAGCTGGAAATTAACCGCTTGAACCAATGTAATTAATATCAGCAGCTTAAGCTCTGACCGTAAACGCTATTTCGATGCAAGCGCGACCGGACCATCAGCACAGGGTGGGCAACAAAAACTAACAAGCAATAATTCAATAGCGCAAAAAAACGCCCATTATCCAACCAATGATTCTAAGTGGCTAGTAAAATGAAGAACTTAGAAAAAGCCGTGGTGACAGGAGCATAGGATCGCTTAAGGATTTAAGCGAGCACACCACTTTGCAGCGGCACAAATCGCACTGGTATTAGCGGCTCGGTATAAAAGCCGTCCGCCGTTTTAGTGATGACCTGCAGCGCTTGGCTGCCGTCTTCACCCATAGGCAACACCATCACGCCGCCAACAGCGAGCTGCGCGAGCAACATTTTAGGGGCTTCTTTTGGTGCAGCGGTAAGCATAATGGCATCAAATGGGGCACGATCTTTCCAGCCAACATAGCCATCACCATGTCGGTATTCGATATTGCGTAAACCCAGCTGGCGCAGTCGCTGCTCGGCACCCTGCTGCAGTGAACGGATACGTTCCATTGTGCACACGCGCTTGACTAATTGTGCCAATACGGCGGTTTGATAACCACAACCTGTGCCTATCTCCAATACCGATTGCGGCTTACCGTAAGCGAGCAGCAATTCAGTCATCAACGCTACAATATACGGCTGGGAGATTGTCTGGTTCTGGCCGATAGGCAAAACCGTATCTTCATAGGCCCGGTGCGCCAGTGCCTCTTCGACAAAAATGTGTCGCGGCGTACTGCGGATGACTTCTAACACTTCAACGCTGCGGATACCCTGCTCCGAAAGTCGGCTAATAAGCCGGTCGCGGGTGCGCTGCGACGTCATACCAATACCTAAGCGATCATCTAACTGCATAATTACAACTGCGCATTCGCGCCCTTTATTTTCTCTGTTTACTGTCTTAAAACTACTTGCACTATTGACGCTGATTCACGCCGACCTTATATCAGTCACAGTTTACCAGCTCCCGAACTAGCATCGTTGCATAACTACCAGTGGGAAGCACAAATGATAACTGCAATTTGTCACTTTCCAAATGCCAATCTAGCTCTTTGGGCAAGGCACGCAATGATCGCCTGTCCTGGTCGACGCCCTGCCGGCATAAGCCTTCAACCAGCGCTTGCTCGGGCGCTAACACCCGCTGCTCAACAATCTGGGCAGCGGCCTTACTTACCCCTTCACCACGGCCGCATAACGGCCCTGATATATGGATATCACCACTTTGAAGCCGCTCGACAACAGATTTGCGCTCGGCATCATCAGGTTCAATTTTACGATCAACATTATGAGTAAGACTAAACTGACTCCGCGACCCCTCAAGCATCAGCACATCGCCGTCGATATAACTTGTCCAGCTATTGGAGGCCACCCGCGCACTCAAAACGCAATTAAATAAATACGATCTCGCTGCCGACAAACACAGGCTACGCTGCTCGCGCGGCATACGTTGGTTATTAACAAACAACGCCCGCGCCTTTGCCAAATTGTTAGCGCGCTTATTAGCGCCAAAGCGCTGCTCACCAAAGTAGTTGGGCATACCCGTGTCAGCCAGCTGCTGCAGCCGGTCACTGCAATACTCAGCCAATGCAGACGCACCTATAATTGAATCACTCGCCAAACCGCTAAGCCTCAGCTGAAAGGCATTGGCCTTATGTGCGCCGCGACGCAACTTGCGATTGTGCTTTGTCACTGCATGTATCAGCAACTGCGCTTGTGTATTAGTATCGGATTTGCTTGCCGCATGCTGCTGCAGTTGCGTCCAGTCAATATCGCCGCCACCAGGCAAGTAAATGCTAAACCACTGCCGGGTGCAGGCCCATTTATCCTTCAGCCCGCCATAACCCACATCCATGGTTTTGCAGCCCGCCAGCCGGGCAATACTATCCCTCACCGCCAAGGTTGTCAGGCAGCGCTTTTCTATATCGAGAAAAATATGCTCTCCTTCGCCGCTGGGGGTAAAACCCAATTGTTCGGTAACGCAAAAATCTTCGGGGCTGGCTTTAAGTTTGCCGCTAAGCTTTGGGCCACCATAGGCATAAGCCAACGGATTAACGCTTTCAGCACTCGCCACATTCGCTGGCAAAAAGGTCGATTGCAACAGTATCAATTCCGGTTATTGGCTTATTGAAATAAGGTGACGATAACACTGGCATAGCAGGCAATGCCCTGCTGATTACCGACAAAACCTAAGCCTTCGGTAGTGGTTGCCTTAATGCCGATATCGCTTATCGAAACACCCGTATCGGCGGCAATATGCTCGCGCATTGCCGGAATAAACGCAGCCATTTTCGGACGCTCGGCAACAATGGTCATATCGGCATTGGATAAACCGTAGTGATTGTCGGCCAATAGTTGCACCACCGCCGACAATAACTCACGCGAGGATATACCGCGATAACGCGCATCGGTATCGGGAAAGTGCTGACCAATATCACCCAGTGCCAGCGCACCCAACAAAGCATCACATAAAGCATGGATGAGCACGTCACCATCGGAATGCGCCAGCAGCGGTTTGTCAAAAGGAATACTAACGCCGCCTAACACAATTGCACTGTTGGGCGCAGCATCTGCAAAGGCATGCACATCGTAGCCGTGGCCAATTCTCAATGATTTCATTTGCTAGCCTCACTTACCACAGTTACTTACCACAGTTACTCACTACAATCAGTCACGACCGATACTCACGACGGTCACTTACTGGAATCATCCGCGAGATAAAACTCCGCCAGCTGCAAGTCATCGGCTGTGGTTATTTTAATATTGCGCGCTGTATTGCTAACCACAGTCACTCGCGCACCCACCCACTCCATTGCCGAGGCCTCATCGGTAACGCTATGACCGGCCGCAATAGCATCACCCAGTGCGGCAAGTAGCTGCTGATAGCGAAACAGCTGCGGGGTTTGCGCAGCCCATAATTGATTGCGGTCTAGCGTTTGTTCAATCAGCGGGGCTGTAACCCTTGAATAATTATCCGCCGTATTTAACGATACTTGTTTTACCGTATCGTATACCGGTGTGGCTAAAACCGCACCATCAATACTTGACGCCCGATTTACAACCTCTGCCAGCAAGCGTTGTAATGATTCAACACTAACTAACGGCCTGGCAATATCGTGCACCATCACCCAATCGTTAGGCCGCGCACGCCCGCTTAATGCCCGCAAGCCATTCAGCACAGATTCGGCACGACTGTCTCCGCCCGCAACGCGCTCAATAGCGCTTTGATTGACTATCGGCAATTCATCGAAATAGCGATCAGTGGGGTTTACAGCAACAATAATGGCGGAGAATAAATCCGACTGCTGTAATGTTTGCAAGCTTCGCTGGGCAATGGGCTGACCTTGCAAGCTTAAGTACTGCTTAGGCTTACTGGCGCCAAAGCGTGAGCCATTACCGGCTGCGGGAACCACAGCCCAAACTGTAGCTGACGCGGCAGTGGATAAATCAGCGGGGGGGCTCACGCAGGCCTCGCTGGGCTGATATAGCTGCGCAGCAAACTACTGCGCGGCCTCATCAATCATTAAATAGAAAGTCTCGCCGGGTTTAACCATCCCCAGTTCTTCGCGCGCACGCGCTTCGACTTCGGCCAGACCATTTTTTAAGGCGTTAACTTCGGCAGCAAGTTGCTGGTTACTGGCTTCCATTTGCTGGTTTTTAGCACGCTGCTCGACCACTTTATCGGACAAATTTTTCACCTCGGCCAAACTGCCCTCGCCAACCCAGAGCCGAAACTGCAAACCCAGCAACATAATTACCAGCAGCACAATCAGGCACTTGAGCGCAATATCGCCCAAGTCAGAATTGGCAGCGGTTTTGTCTTTGCTTGCAGCAACCATTTCATTGTTACCCGTGCGGTTGTAATCTTTAAACGCCTGACACTCAAATCTCAACGCTTACACTTTAAACTCAGCGCGACCTTTGTAAGGCGCTTGCGCACCGAGCTCAGCCTCAATACGCAATAAGCGGTTGTACTTGGCAACCCGGTCCGAGCGGCACAACGAACCGGTTTTAATTTGTCCGGCGGCCGTTGCCACGGCGAGGTCGGCAATGGTGGTATCTTCGGTTTCACCTGAGCGGTGCGAGATTACCACAGTATAACCCGCGTCCTGAGCCATTTTAATCGCATCCAGCGTTTCGCTGAGAGTGCCAATTTGGTTAAATTTAATCAAAATAGAGTTGGCAATGTTCTGATTAATACCGCGCTGAAGTACGGCAGTGTTAGTGACAAACAG
>CBFHXO010000018.1:0-32911 GCA_965659815.1 Pseudomonadales bacterium | reverse complement strand
GGTGGGTACTAATGCAATTCTTCTGCCGCGACCTTTGTCAGCGTTTAGCGCAGCGCGTAAATACTTTACCTGGTTAAGCGTTTGCATTATTGATATTCATGCTCCGCAGAGGGGTAGTCGCCATTTTTCACCGCAGTGTTGTAGGCGCTAAATGCTTTTAAAATGGATGCTTCGCTACCATCACTGCCTGATGCTGCCAAAAAGTCTTTAACAAATTTTGCTGGGTGCGGTGACAGGCCTAACATGTCGTAGCAAACCAGTACCTGCGCATCGGTTGAACTACCGGCGCCAATGCCAATAGTCGAAAACGCATTGGCTTGCGTGATATTGCTGGCAAGAGTGGTAGGGATGCACTCAAGCACGATAAAGTCTGCACCGGCCTGGTTTAGCGCCGCTGCATCATTTAACAATTGCTGTTGCTGAGACTCCGAACGCCCCTGAACTTTATAACCGCCAAATTTATTAACGGACTGCGGTGTTAAGCCAATATGCGCGCAAACAGGAATGCCTAACTCAACCAGCTTGCTAACTGATTCGGCCAGCCACTCGCCACCCTCGAGTTTGACCATATTAGCGCCAGCTTGCATTAGCCTGGCTGAGTTGGTCAGCGTATCGTTAAGCGTGGCATAAGTCATAAATGGCAGGTCGGCAATAATTAGCGCCTGGTTTTCGCAGCGGCTATTGCTGCGCGCAACAGCTTCAGTGTGGTAAACTATATCGTCAACAGTCACCGGTATGGTGCTGTCCTGTCCCTTTACCACCATGCCCAGTGAGTCGCCAACCAAAATTGCATCAACGCCCGCCTGGTTAAGCGTGCGGGTAAAGGTGGCATCGTAAGCGGCGACAACAGTGAATTTTTGCTGCTGTTGTTTCAACGCTCTCAAGCTTTGTATTGTCTGTTTCAAGGCTTACTCCCTGGGCAAAAAATACCGTTTGTGGCAATAGTGTGATGCGCTTGCTTTCTCAGTATTTAGGAGAAAATCGTCGGGTTAAAGTAGTGGCGACCGCCGCGGACATTAAGCATGTAGTCGATTAATGTCAGGTAGTCGCTGTTGTTATTAATAAAGTCAATTTCGGCGCAATTCACAATAAGTAGCGGTGCGTCGTCGTAGTACAGAAAAAACTCGCTATAAGCTTCGTTTAACAGTTCAAGATAATCGCGATCAATGGCCCGTTCTACTGAAATGCCGCGCTGTAAAATCCTGTCCATCAATACATCGACCGGCGCTTGCAGATAAATCACCAAGTCAGGCTTGGGTGCGTCTATGGTGATTTGCGAATAGACCTGTTCGTACAATTTAAATTCATTGTCGTCGAGATTTGCGCGCGCGAACAGACGATCTTTTTCAATTAAAAAATCTGAGATGCGCACCGGCGAAAACAAATCTTGCTGGCGCATGTCCTGGATTTGTTGTGCGCGCTGGAATAAAAAGAACAACTGTGTGGCCAGCGCATTTTGACGGCGATTTTTATAAAAGCTGGCCAAAAATGGGTTTTCTTCGGCGCGCTCTAACATCGTTTCGTAGTTAAAGTTGTCGGCCAGTTTTTTGGCTAGCGTGGTTTTGCCAACACCAATAGGGCCTTCAATGGTAATGAAGCGCGGGATTTCGCGGCCGCTAATAAGCTCGGCTACCGCCTGGCTGTTGGCATCGCGCGGCGTGTCATCGATTGCAGTGTCTAACGGATTGAGATCAGGCATCTTAGCAGCCGGAGCAATATTGCTGAGGTGTGTTTTGGCGCATATTCAGGGTAATCAATGTTATGACTCACTCAGTTTAGCAATCTGCCAGTTTAAGTAATTCGCCAATGGGGCACTGTTTTAACAACGCGGCCAGCGGCGTATTATCGGGCAGGCATAGTTCGGGTGCTATTTCGGCCAGTGGATACAAGACAAAGTGGCGCTTGCTCATTTGCGGGTGAGGTACGCTCAGCGTTGCCGATGCAATGGTCCGGTTGCCGAACAGCAGTATATCCAAATCTAGTGGTCTTGGCTCCCAGCGCTGTTTGCGAATTCTGCCATGGTTTTTTTCTAGTGCTTGCAGCTCAATTAGCAGCGCTTCGGGGTTTAGCTCGGTTGCCAGCGCGGCAACGGCGTTAACGTAGTCTGCCTGCTCACCAGGCCCTATTGCAGCGCTACTATACAGCGATGACTGCGCCAATAGTTGCGTTTGTGGTAGCCCAGAGAGTTCATTCAGCGCGTCTCTCACCTGGTCTAGAGGTGAATTGAGGTTGCTGCCAATACCGATATAGGCAACTTCAGACCTGTTGCTGGATACCAGGTTTGTTTGATTAATAACCATACTAAAAATAAGTAACGATCGTTAACTACGATTTTGGGTCGGTATATTTTTGCCTATTGGGTTTGCGTGAGCGCCTTCGCCTTCTCGGACGGCCATTATTGTGCCCGCGATCATTGCCTCCCAGGTGTGTATCTATACCACTGCGTGGGTTGAGCGGGTGCTCCTCTTGTAGCTGGGTCCAGAACTCGCCGCGCTGGTTGAGTTGCTCACCGTTTTGTTCGCGCAGTAACAAAAAGTCATACGCAGCGCGAAAACGCGGGTGCTGTAATACTGCAATTGCGCGTTTGCCGTTGGCGGTCTCAAGCCGTTGTTGCAGGGTCCATATTTCTCTGCTGGCAATGCTAAAGCGCTTGGGGATCGCAATAATAGGCATTTGCGCATCAATGGCATTGTGGCCGGCGATTTGCAGTGCCCGCAAGCGTGGCGCGCCTTCAGATTCGCGTACGCTGGCTTCTTCGCTCACCTGGGGCCAAAGCAAAGCGGCGTACAAAAAAGCCGGCGTAACGGGTTTATCTTCTTTGATACGCTGGTCGGTATTGCTAAGCGCGCTGCAAATCATATCGTGGTGCGCGTCGGCTTCAGCCGAATTGTTTAGCAGTTTTGCAGTGCCGGGAAACAGGCTTTCGAAAAGTTGGTATTCGCACAGTAGTTCATAGGTTTTCAGACCTTTACCGCTAAGCAGCAGCTTAATAATTTCGTCAAATAATCGCGGTGGCGCTACTTGCTGTAATAAGTGGCCCATGGATGTTAGTGGTGCGGCGGTTTGTGTTTCAAAGTCAAAGTCAAATTTTGCTTTAAAGCGAATGGCGCGCAGCATTCTTACCGGATCTTCGGCGTAGCGTTGGGCTGCATCGCCAATAATACGCAGCGTGCGCGATTGCAGGTCGGCCATGCCGCCAACGTAATCGAGTACCGAAAAACCATCGATGCTGTAGTAGAGGGCGTTAACGGTAAAGTCGCGGCGCAGCGCGTCTTCGCGCAAGCTGCCGTAGACGTTGTCGCGCAGTAGCATGCCATGGTCATTGGTTTGGGCGATATTTTTATTGCTGCGGGGCTGCGTTTTATTGGCATCACTGGCGCTAAGTTGATTGTGAGCGGCGCGAAACGTGGTAACTTCGATAATTTCGCGTCCAAAGCGCACATGGGCAATTTTAAAGCGTCGCCCCACGATACGGGCGCGACGAAAGTGCTGCTGGACCTGTTCTGGCGTTGCATTGGTGGCGACGTCAAAATCTTTGGGGTCGAGGTCAAGCAGTAAATCACGAACACCACCGCCAACCAGGTAGGCTTCAAAACCGGCGCGGCGTAGATCATAGATAACAGTTAAGGCATTTTTGCTGATTTGCTTGCGTGAAATACAGTGGTTGTCGCGTGAAATAATTTCCGGCTCACGCTGGATGTCAGTTTTAGGACTGTCTTTACGCTTTGGGCTGTCATTACGCACAGGGCTATCTTTGCGCTCAGGGCTGTTAGACCCAAATGACTTGAACAACTGCTTTAGCATTGATGTACCGATGGTTTTGGTGCGGGTGGCGACGGCTGCGTGGCAGTCTGTCCGACAAAGCCTGTGGGCTAACTCAGCAATGGTGCCCAACAGCGCTCTAATACGGGGCGAAGTTTACCACAGACTGATTGGTTTATTTGCCCCATGCCGTAAGGATTGCCCCGGCGCAATACCGACGATACTCATCAATATATTCATTTATTAATTAACGTAACAACAGGTGTTACATCAGTTATTAAAATAAGGGTTAACCAGGTTGCGAAGATAGCGGGAGGAGGAATTACGATGGGGAGATAACTCCCCATCCAGGTCTTGTTGTCTTTTTTATATTGTTATGCTTTTGCTTTTAATTATTCTTATTCTTTGTGCTGCTATTTATTCTTATTGTTAGCAATACAACTGATTGCAGGCAGTGTGCCACTTTTTTTAACTCTTCATAAAAACAATAACTTAACGCTGTTTTGCGTAAATGTTTGTAAGTTTTTTGTTCGATGGTGTTACGCATCGACTCTCATGGGTGTTACTTGTACAGGTTTATCTGTGAAGGTGACCTACTCCGGTAACAAAACTTTTTTGCCACTGAACTAATGTGTTAGTTAAAATATAATATTAGTGTTTTTTGCCACTATCTGCTATTTATTGCGGCACGCTTTATCTGTTAGAAGATTTACTGGCTAAAACAATGCGCCAAGCAACGAGGTTTAGCGCAGGCCATTGTATGAAAGCGTTGTTAGTAACAGCGGTAATGGGGTATTAACTTACAGTGAGCTTCCGGATGATGAGGACTTACCACCGGATTTATTGCGGGGAATATCAAAACGCTGGCGCCGCTCCCACAGGCATTTACGGCTGATACCGAGTTTTTTGGCCAACTCAGTTTCGTTCATGGTTTCCTGATTTTCCAGTACAAAGCGCTGGAAATAATCTTCTAAAGACAGGTCTTCGCTGGGATCGGGTGCCTTGGTGCGGCTAACCTGTTGGCCTGTCTCACCGCTGGTGAACGATGAGGGCTGGTTTAAGTTCAGGTAATTGCCGCTAAAGGGTGTGAGAATCTCGGCGTTAAAGCGCGGTGAATCGCCCAGCTCAAGTTCAATTTCCAGCACGTCTCGGCTGATTCCCAGCCCTTCTGACATAATGGCAGCGCGTTCAATCACGTTTTCTAATTCGCGAACATTACCTGGCCAGTTATAGTTATTAATGGTCTGGATAGCATCGGGCAGTAAGTGCAGGCCGGGCTTCTCATGCCGTATCGCGGCCTTCTCCAGCAAGAACTCGGCAATCTCTAGCAGGTCATTGCCTCGTTTATTTAGCGCTGGCAGGTCAATGCGCACCACATTGATACGATAGTAAAGGTCTGGGCGAAAACCGCCGGTAGTGGTGAGTTTTTTTAAGTCTCTGTGGGTGGCAGCAATCAGCCTGACATTGACCCGCTGGGCTTCGTTTGAGCCAATACGGCGAATTTCGCTTTCCTGGATAAACCGTAGTAGTCGCGCTTGCGCTTCGCTGGGCAGCTCGCCAATTTCATCGAGAAACAATGTACCATTCTCGGCCGCCTCAATCAGGCCCGAACGCTTGCTGGCCGCACCTGTGAATGCGCCTTTTTCGTGACCAAATAGCTCGGCCTCAATCAGGGTTTCGGGAATCGCGGCGCAGTTAACGGCAATAAACGGCTGGTCGCGTCGATCGCTGGCATCGTGAATGGCCCTGGCCACCAGTTCTTTGCCGGTGCCGGTTTCGCCGCGAATTAAAATCGTTGAACGGGTAGGTGCCGCCTTGCGGATGCGAAGATAGACGGTTTGCATTGCCGGACTGGTGCCAATCATGCCATCAACTGGCTGGTGATCTGCGTCGATGGCCGGTGCTTCGCGTTCGCCATAAGACGGACTGGCGCTGCTGATTGGGCCGCCCAGTAAGGTGGCAAAAACGGCGCTGGCATCGGTATCGGTAAAGGGTTTGGTTAGGCAGTCTGTGGCACCCATACGCATGGCTTCAACCAGCGCCTTGCCGTTATTCGCTTCATCCAGAATTAAAACAGGGCAGTTACAGCTACCAAGCAACTCGGTTGCTGTGCCATCACCGAGCGCCATTTCGCTAATTAACAGGTCGAAAGTATTGAGATTAAAACTCTTTGCTTGTTTGATGCTGTCCGCGTACGTGGCCTTGCAGTAATGGGCTTCAAGCAGCGTGGCGAGGTGGTTATAGTTTGCAGTATCGTTGTCGACAATGAGCGCTTTTTTCACTTTCACTTACCTAAATCTTGTCACGGTAGTTGGTGGCCGTTTTATGCCTTATCCTGATGGGTAGGCCCTCGACAGGTAGGCAATGCTGGCTTGCAATATATTGATCGATCAATCGGATTTATCGATCAATCGGGGTTTTCCTTCACCGGGATTATCCGTCAGTTTACTCGTCGTACCATATTTGTCCGCCGTACCTGCAACTGACGTGGGTCGCAAGTATTTGATAGACACGTGTCCTGTGCATTTAAAACCCGTTGTTACGGTGTCTGAGTGGGCTAAGTTGGACAATAGGTATCTTGGTACACCGTAGCTGAGGGATATCGAAATACGCGTTCACTGTAACCGTTTGTAACGAAAAATGCGAATTTTTGTCACCGTGACAGCAGTGGAGTCGACGTATAGCTGCCTGCGGTAACAATGACAATTGCCGTGGCATTTTGGCTTTAGTAAAACTAAGTTGCTGATATTACTCACTATTTGTGCCAAATTTAGCGGGAGGTGACATTGCTATTGGCGTTGGTATTTGCATGAGTGCTGGTATTGGCGGCGATATTAGTATTGGGAACCGCTTTTATTTGCCAGTGCGTAATGGCCCATTGCAATAACTCCGCCACCGGCAGCTGTTGCCCCTGTTTCGGTATTGGCTGGCCCAGTTGCATCAACACCTGGCAGAGATTGTAACCGGCCTGGTTATCGTCAACGGCCCTGGCGCCGGTTTGCTTACTTAATTTTTTGCCATCAGCGTGAATTAACAGGGGCAGGTGGGCATATTGGGGCTGGGGTAAATTAAGCGCTTGTTGCAGCGCGATTTGCCAGGGGGTGGAGGGCAGTAAATCGGCGCCGCGCACAATATTGTTAATACCTTGCTCAGCATCGTCTACCACCACTGCCAGCTGGTAGGCAAATAGCGAATCCCTCCGTCGTAGAATAAAATCACCCAGCGCTGCCAGCGAAAAGTCCTGCGACCCTAAAATTCGATCTATAAAGCCAACTGGAGTATCACCGACTTCAAAGCGAATAGCATGACTTGCGGGTTGGTGGCGCGTGGCGTTAATGTAGTTAGCTGATTTTCTTGTCCGGCAAAAGCCTGGGTAGGCAGGGCCGTGCTGGCGGAGCGCGGCGCGGGTGCAATCACAGTAAAAAACCTGTTGCTGCCGTGCCAGCTGGTTTAGCGCCGCCTGGTAGCGCCCGTCATTGTGAGTTTGATAGCTTACCGTGCCATCCCAGTGCAAGCCGTGCGCTTCGAGGGTCGAGAGAATGCTGTCAGTAGCACCGGAAACGGTTCGCAAGCGATCGACATCTTCGATTCTTAACAGCCATTGCCCCTGATGGGCTTTGGCATCGAGATAGCTTGCAACGGCTGCCAGCAGTGAGCCGGCGTGCAGTGGGCCGGTGGGCGATGGCGCAAAACGGCCGATATAGGGGGGGGTTACCGAGGCCATAATGGGGTGTGGTTTTATTAGCTTTGCTGGCTTTACCAATGGCTTACATTCAGCCGGGCCTGATCGTGAAAGAGCAGTTGTGAACGAACAGTCTTACTAAGAGCGGTCGCGGCCGGGCAAAGCCAGCAAAAGCCTTAGCCCAATTGCTGGCGCTCTTTGATTTCGTCCAGCGTTTTGCAGTCAATACACAGGGTTGCTGTGGGCCTGGCTTCCAACCGCTTGATGCCGATTTCGATACCGCAGGCAACACAAAAGCCGTAGTCATCGTTATCAATCAAATCAATGGTGGCGTCGATTTTACGGATTAACTTTCGCTCGCGATCGCGGGCGCGCAGCTCCAGGCTAAATTCTTCTTCCTGGGTGGCGCGGTCGGCAGGGTCGGGAAAATTGGCCGCTTCGTCTTTCATATGGGTAACCGTTCGGTCAACTTCTTCCATAAGCTGGCCTTTCCAGTTTAATAGTATGTCCCGGAAGTGATCTTTTTGCGGTTCACCCATGTACTCTTCGCCTTTTTTGGCTTTGTACGGGGTGAAATTTTGAAAGCTTTCTGCTAGTTCGCTTTTTTTCTTGCGAGGCATCTTGAAATCTCTTTATCAATTCGCTGTTTAAATAGTAAACACTTTTACTTGTAACCGCTTTAAAAGTATCCACATCTTGCCGAATATACGCTGACAACCGCGTTGTGCCTATGCCTGTAACGGCGAGGGCAGCGAATCTATCAGAAAATGTAGCTGCAATCCACACTCTTTTTACTCAAGGGTTTGTGGCACTGCGTTTAGCTCCGGCATATAGTGCAGGAGGCTTACGCCGCCAGTACGTTTTCAATAATCTGATGCTACCGTTGCCCGAAATCCGTGCGGCTGAATAGTGCAAATAACGGTAATGCTTTGCCATCAACAGTAAGCGAATGCGTTAAACTAGCCGGCTGAATTTATTGGATTAAACCAACGATTAATATGACCGCTAATCGATACGCACATCGTGTCAACGATATCCAGCCCTTTCGCGTGGTGGAGGTGCTCAGTCGCGCCAAAGCGTTGGAAGCGCAGGGCCGCGATATTGTCCATATGCAGGCTGGCGAGCCCGACTTTGCCACCGCCCAGCCGGTGGTCGATGCGGGCATTGCTGCATTGCAAAACGGCGCCACCCACTACAGCGATGCCAGTGGCTTGTGGGAGTTGCGCCAGGCGATTGCCGACTATTATCGGAGTGATTACGGCGTTGATGTCGACCCGCGGCGGATTATGGTGACGCCGGGTGCATCCGGTGCCTTGCTATTATTGTCTGCGCTATTAATCGACCCGGGTGAAAATTTGCTTATGGCCGACCCCGGCTATCCCTGTAACCGCAACTTTATGCGAATTATGGAGGGTGAAGGTCTGCTGGTGCCGGTCAATGCAGACGACAATTTTCAGTTGCATGCCGAACTGGTTGAGCGCCACTGGCAGCCTGGCGATACTAGTATTCGTAAAACCGTGGGCGCATTGGTGGCGACGCCGGCCAACCCTACCGGTACCATGCTAGATAAGGCAGAGCTGAGCCAGCTGTTTGATGCGGTAGAGCAACGCGGCGGTCATTTGCTGGTCGATGAAATTTATCATGGGCTGGACTTTCGTGATGCGCAGGGCCAGCGCACGGCGCATTCGATTCTGGAAATTACCGACCAGGCATTTGTGATTAACAGTTTTTCGAAATATTTTGGTATGACGGGTTGGCGTCTGGGTTGGCTGGTTGCGCCCGAATGGGCGGTGCCACTACTTGAGAAGCTGGCACAAAATGTATTTATATCGATGTCGACCATGGGGCAGTATGCGGCGATTGAGTGCTTTGCGCCTGCCACCCGCGAGATATTAGATCAGCGTCGCGAGGAATTTAAACGCCGTTGCGATGTATTATTACCTGCGCTGCGCGAATTGGGCTTTATTATCCCCAAGCCGCCGGCAGGTGGATTGTATATTTATGCCGATATCAGCCGGTTTTTGGGTCGCTTTGGCAGTGATAGCCAGGCATTTTGCCTGCAAATGCTGGAGCGGCACGGGTTGGCAATGACGCCGGGCACCGACTTTGGTTATCACCATTGTGACAAATACGTGCGCTTTGCCTTTACTACCAGCACTGAGCGTCTGCTGGTTGCGATTGAGCGCATGCAGGCCATTTTTAGCCGTCGTTAAAACGGCATTTAATTTTTAAGCTTAACCCCGCGGTTAGCTTTTTAGTGTTTCAACACTTTTATTAAGCGAGTAATTAATGAGATTTTTGAGCAGTTTGTCCCGGTTAATCGTGTTACCGGCATTAGTGATATTCATGGTTGGCTGTGGTGGTGACAGCAATAACAATAGTGGCACGGCGTTTCAGCCGCCGTTGGTCGGTATTGAATTTCCGCCGGTTTTATCAGCCACCGATGGAGATAGTGTGACGGTGCATGCATTGGCAACTGGCTTGCAGTCGCCGCTTACCGATATCAGTATTTCGCTCAATGGTACTGAAGACAGCAGTACCGATGATGTCGATGATTTTTTTCGCTTCGGCTTTGACGTCAATGCTCTGCCAAATGATGCGAACCTGTTAACGGTAACGGCAAATGACGCTAATGCTGCTGGTTCCAGTATCGTGCAAGTGACACGCGGCACATCGTGGATGTTAGAGCGTGGCTTACAGTTTGATAGTGCTGGCGGGCGTTGGTTAGCACTGGATGCCGCGCGGCGCGCGCTACTGGTGCTGGATCTTGATAGCGGTGCGAAAACCGTGCTTTCAGGTGTCCAGGATGATGGCACATTGGTTGGTGGTAGTAATGATGAGTTACGTGTCGCCGAAGATATGGTGATTGACACCATTAACAATCGCGCTTTGGTAATCGACAGTGAGTTGCAAGCGGTGGTTGCCATTAATTTGTCAGACGGTAGCCGAGATATTTATTTTGATAATAACGAGCCCACTGTGGCTAACCGCTTTGATAAACCGCTGGCCATTGCCATTGATGCTGCCAGTGAGACCGTTTATATACTCGATGCCGGTAAACGCGAGATACAGGTTATTGATTTATTAACCGACAGCTTTTCAGTGCTGTCATCTAACCTGTCGGCAGGTGTTGATTATGAGGTATTGCTCGACCTGGCATACGATGAAGTTCGCGCAAGACTATTGGTTGCCGATGATGGTCGAGATGCAATACTGGCGGTAGATGATGCCACTGGTGCGCGCAGTATTTTTTCTAATGAAACGACGCCCAATACTGATAATATTTTTTCCCAAATTCAAAACCTGGCGGTTTATAACGACCGCCTGTATGTCAGCGATAGTGGCCCGGCCGTTATTATTGAAGTCGAGCTTCGGCCGACTGATCTTGGCGCCGACCCACAAGTGATTGCCGGTAGCCGTACACTGTTGATTGATAGCCTGGATGATGGCGAAGACCGAACACTGGAAACGGGCAATCCACTGCGCTGGCCTACAGCATTGGCTATCGACAGTGCTGAAGATCATTTATTAGTTGTCGACAATATGCTGGGCAACCTGGTGCAAATAGATATTGTCGATGATGCTGGTGGCATTACGGGTACATTTAAGGGGCAGAGAAGTTACGTGACCGGTGGTGCAACGCCGGAGCAGACGGGTGCAACCCCGGTTGCTCCGTTGGCTACCAGTGTTTTTCAACTTAACCGTCCCATGGGTGTCGATACCAGTGTTGTTGGTGACCAGGCACATATTGTCGATGGTGGCCGGGATTTATTGTTATTTATTAGTCTGCCTGCAGGTATTACCAGCGCGCTGGTCGACTTTACCACCGCAACCGTGTTGGGTTCGGCGGGCGAAATTGCCTTTACCGACGCGGGTGTATTAGCCGCGCTGGATCAAAGTTTATTGGTCGGCGCCACTGCCGCAAGCTATGCCGATGTCAGTGCAACGACATCGGGCGCGGGTAATGGCGCACTGTTTTCAGTTAACGTCGATGATAGCAATACGATTACCGCGATATCGGTAACAACCCAGGGCAGCGGTTACGCTTATGGCGATACGCTGACGCTAGCGGGCAGTGATTTGGGGGGGAGTGGCTCGGCGACCATTACGCTGCAAAACGATGTGATTACGTTTAAACAGCCGCAGGTGTTGGTAAACGCGTTGAGCGACACCGATGCGATTGAGCGCTTTGTTGTTATCGATAGTGTGCTCGATCAGGTCGTAGATATTTCACTGGCCGGTGAGCGCACTGTAGCGTCGGCGAGTGATGCGCTTGTGCCGTTGGCAGACCCAATTGACGCGGTGCTGGTTGGTGAGTTGTTATATGTCCTCGACAACACACTCGATGATATTGTCGTGGTCGATGTTTCAGACGCTGGTGGTGGTAGCCGCAGCGTATTGGTAAACAGTAGTGGTATTGTTTTTGATAATCCGGTTGCCATGGTACTCGATGGAGCGGGTGAGAATTTATTGATTGCCGAAGAATCCAATCATAGCTTAATTCAAATTGCGCTGGCTGATGGTAGTCGCAGCGTGGTGAATAACTACACTGCCGGTGTAAGTGCATTAGCCGGTGCGCAAATTGTCGATATGATTCTCGACCCTCGCGACGAAGGTGACGGCGATGATCGTCTGCTGGTGTTGGATAGGGGCAGGGCGGCCGTGTTTCCGGTTGACCTGGCAACCGGTACTGTGGGGGCGGACTTAAGTAGCCCTAGGGTACCGCTACCTCCGCCGGGTATTGGGGCGGTTAACCAGTTTGTATCGCCGCGCGCGCTAATGCTCGATACCCGTGTGAATAGTCTTTACGTGCTTGATGACGCCTTGTTGTCGCTGTATGTCATTGATTTGCAGCCGCGTGATGAAACCAACGACAGTATCGATAACCCGGTGGTTGATGGTCAGCGGTTGGTGTTTTACCGTGGCACGGCGTTAAACGATTAGAGCGCTGCCAGCGCAGCCGCGTTTAATGTTTGGCTGCGCTGTCGAGATAGATAACCTGCTCGTCGCTGATGGTGATTGTCACCGCCGTCAGCTGGTCGCCCATGCAGGGTCCGGATACGCAGCTGCCGTCTTCAATTAAAAACAGTGCGCCATGGGTCGAACATTGAATCAACGCACCTTCCTGGTCTAAAAACTGGTTTTCCTGCCACTCGAGTTCAATGCCTAAATGCGGGCAGCGGTTTTCGTAAACATGAACCGTATTGTCTTTTTTAACGGCAAATAATTTACGCTCCCCCACCTCAAAACCCATTGAGCTGCCCTCTTCAATATCGTCGAAGTGGCATAGGCGGGTCATTGTATTGTGTTCGTCTGTCATTGCGTTTGTCTGTTACTAAAGCGAGTTTCGCTGACTTTATTGATTGAAAGCGGCAAGTCGTTGATTGGCTTCGCGCATAATATTTTTTATCACATCGTCGCAGCTTTCGAGTTCATCAATTGCCGCCGCAATTTGACCGCCCGGTAATGCACCCTCGTCAGGTTTACCATCGACCCAGGTTTTGGTGTACAGCACTGGCGCATTGGCCGACATAATGGTTTGTGTGGCACTTAGCCCGTCGTTGCGAAAGACCAGTGCGCTTTTCATTAAATCGAGAATCGACATGCCGGTAATTTTACGGCACTCCCAGCCGTTTTTAATTGCAAATAACAATGCACTAAGCTGTCCCTTACCTTCGAGTTTTTCCAATAGTTCATTGCGAATAAGGCGCAGCGGCATGCCATCCAGTGCATGGGTAACGGCAATATCGTCGGTATCGTTAACCTCAACGTAGCGCGCCTTGGATGCCATTGCCACCGGGCTATCGGTGGTCATTAAAAATCGCGTGCCCATGGCGATACCAACGGCGCCGTAGGCTAACGCCGCAACCAAGCCGCGGCCATCTTTAAAGCCACCCGCAGCAATAACCGGGACGTCAACCGCGTCAACGGTTTGCGGCACAATAATACTGGTAGGTGCCGAGCCGGTATGGCCACCGCCTTCACCACCTTGCACGACTATGGCATCGGCACCCAGTTTGACGGCTTTAACCGCATGGGCGGTTTTACCCACGGTGGGAATCATCGCAATGCCGTGCTCTTTAAAGCGGGCAATCATCTCGGGGTTGGGGCCACGGCCATAGCTCACCGCTGCGACTTTATCTTTATGTTTTAAGATTGTCTCGGCAATAATATCGGCGCCGGGGGTGAACATATGAAAGTTAACGCCAAAGCGTTTATCGGTCAGCGATGCGGTTTTTAAAATTGCCGCCTCAACTTCATCGGGGGGGATTGTTACCGCAGCCAAAAAGCCAAAGCCGCCTGCATTGCAGGTGCCGGCAACCAGTTCGGGCAGTGCGACATAGCCCATAGCCGTTTGGATAATTGGGTACTGGCAGCCCAGTATTTCACACAGGGGGGTATTAAGTGCACGATGACTGGAATTGGATGTTTGTTCACTCACGAATGGTTTCTACCTTTTTGTTATGTTGCAGCGGTTAGTTGCCAATTATACGCATTCACCCAGTTACCGACATTGCATAATGGCCCAATATCGGTTTGAATCAAGCGCTATTCAACACCGTGGTTCTAGTGGCTGTTAAATCAGTGTTTAAGCAAGCGGTAGAGTATTTATATCCAGATAGAAAGGCATTAACTACGATGAGTTCTGTAAACCCGCCACAGGCGGGTATTTTTGTCGAAGGCACACGATTGCATCGCTATATCGAGCTTGAATTACCTCCGGTTGCCCAATTATCGGATGCCGCGCAAAAAGCGATCAGGCAGTTTGTGGCTACCTATGTTTTGGCCGAGCAACCGAATCGGCAGCGCGCGGTGTACCAGATGCTGGCATTTTCACATAAATACTGGGTTGCTCTGGTGCCGGCGGCAGACAAAATGCCCACCCAGCTGCAAGATTTTCCTGGTTACCGGCGTAGCACGGCCTTTGTCCAGGGTGAGCAAAGCGGACTGTTTTTTCTCGCTTTTAGTACCGAGCTATCACGCTTTGAGGTATTGCTTAATAGTATGTATGGGCATCATCAGCGGGGCGTGCACGACCGCTTGCTTCACTATAGCCAGCCGATTTCGGGTGCTTACTGGTTTGCGCCAGGCCAGCAAGCGCTGGCAGCATTGGTTTAGTTTTTTGTAAAGGGTTTAGAGCTTGAGTTTGATTACTATTGAACAGCTGGCTGGTATCGATAGCTCGGCGTTGGTCGAATGCGACCAAAATCATAGGCAATATTTTTTGCATAGTGCTGTGGTTGATGATTGGTTGGCATTGCAGCAGGAGGCACGCAATGCTGGCTTTGAACTGGCCATTGCCAGCGCCTATCGTAGCTTCAGCCGCCAGCTAAAAATCTGGAATGACAAAGCCAATGGTCTCAGGCCGGTGTTGGATGCCCAGGGTCAGCCGCTGGATATTGCGACTTTAACTGACGCGGAGCGGGTATTTGCGATTTTACGCTGGTCGGCGCTGCCGGGTGGTTCGCGGCACCATTGGGGTACCGATATCGATATTTACGACAGCGCAGCAATTGACCAGAGTTACCAGGTACAACTCACCCCGGCAGAAGTTAATGTCGGAGGTATTTTTTATCCCTTGCACAATTGGCTGGATACCCGAATAGCGGCTGATAGCGCTTTTGGTTTTTATCGCCCCTATTATGCGGGTGCAGGCCCGGTTGGTATTGCCGAAGAGCGTTGGCATATTAGCCATCGAGCTACCAGTCAGCGCTATTTGCAGTGTTTGTCGGCCGATGTTCTCTATTCGCTGTTACAAAACCGGCCGGATTTGTGTTTGCGTGATGCAGTTCTGGCGCACTTTGATGAAATTTTTAGTCGCTATATCTGTAGCTAACGGCTGTGTTTGGGTCAACCGTTAGAACAAGGCATCACTTGCTGACCGTGCTTGAGTATTCTAAAGCTGAGTCAAACTCTGTGCTCAAGCAGCATTTTTTATAACAAAATCTAACGATCTTATTGCCAAAGGTGAAATAAGTGAAAAATTTCCATGCCATATGGCCCGAAATGCTTAGTGAAGCGGTAAGTTTAACCAGTGATGAAGTGATGCTTGCCAGTTATTATCACGCCAGCATTATCAATCACGACAGTTTTGAATCAGCGCTTGCTTTTCATCTCGCTAGCCAGCTCGACAGTCATACGGTAGCGGGCATGATGCTCAACGAATTGTTTAGCGACATACTTGTTGAAGAGCCGCAAATTGCGCTGGCGGCGCTAGCAGATCTTGATGCTTATGTAGAGCGCGACCCGGCTTGCGACAACTACTGCCGCCCGTTTTTGTTTTTTAAGGGTTACCTGGCAATACAGTCGCATCGCTTTGCCAATTATTTATGGCGGCAGGGCAGGCGCTCAATGGCGCGCTATATCCAGCATCAGGTCAGCACTTTATGCGATGTCGATATCCACCCGGCGGCGCAGTTGGGTCAGGGCTTAATGGTTGATCATGCGACCGGTCTTGTGATCGGTGAAACAGCAGTAGTGGGTGATAACGTGTCATTGCTGCACGGAGTCACACTGGGAGGTACTGGTAGCGGTTCAGGTAAGCGACACCCCACGGTAGGTACGGGGGTGTTAATCAGCTCCGGTGCAAAAGTGTTAGGAGGAATTACCATAGGTGATGGTTCCAGGATTGGAGCCGGGAGTGTGGTTTTGGTATCGGTGCCAGCGCAGGTAACAGTGGCGGGTGTGCCTGCTAGAATTGTGGGTCGACCGTTGGAGTCGCTACCGGCATTATCAATGGACCAACAACTCGACGACTGAGTTTTCTATCACCTAACAGTAATTGCTTTGTGCTCTGTTTTTGCTTTTTAGCGTTATCGAGCGATTGAATTATTAAACTGTTATGGAGAAGACCAGTGAGTGTCAAACTGATAGATAACGAAGCATTTTATGGCTACCGTGTTCGACGTACAGTCAATGCCAAGCCGTTTCAGGAGTATTTCAGTCTAAAAAAAGGTGGCAAGCGGCTTAATGGGGCAGTCAAGAAAAAAATTGAAGCGCAGGCCAATAAGCGTGATGATGAATTATCGTTGTCGCAGGTCAAGGCGCGGCAGGCGAGTAAGGCCGTCCGTTGTTTTAATGCCAATGGTACGGTACGCGGTATAAGCTATCTGATAAAAACCGAAAAAAGCGGTACCAAAACACCTATTTTTCAGGTGGGTATTGCTTCTGAACCCAGCGGAAAAATTGTTTGTACCAGTTACTCCATTAATGCGCACGGCAAGGCGCAAGCCTGGAAACTGGCAGTAGAGACGTTTGCCAAGCACAAAGGTATCAGTAAGGGCAGTAAGCTATTTAAACAGCTGCTGGCTGCCCAGCCCAAGCGTGTAGCGAAAGCAAAGGCAAAGCTCAAAGCAAAGGCGAAAACAACAGCGAAAGCTAAAATAAAAGCCAAAGCCAAAGCCAAAGCCAAAGCCAAGACCAAGACCAAGACCAAGACCAAGACCAAGACCAAGACCAAGACCAAGACCAAGACCAAGACAAAGACAAAGGCTACTGCTAAAAAGAAAGCTGGAGTGAAAACAAATGCTAAAATTGCCAAAGCCAAGCGTGTGGCAAAGAAAGCGGCTACCCAGCGCAGCGCCAAGAAATAAAAAAAGGCCAGCAAATGCTGGCCTTTTTCAAACATGAAAAAGTGGTGCGATAGCGTTGTTTATTTAACGGCTTCAACCGCCTTAACAATTTCAGCTTTTGCTTCTGCTGCATCGGCCCAGCCTTGTACTTTAACCCACTTGCCTTTTTCTAGGTCTTTATAGTGCTCGAAAAAGTGTTCAATTTGTTGCAGTAACAATGCGGGCAGGTCGGTGGCTTCTTGCACATCGCGGTAGATAACTGACAGCTTGTCAACGGGTACAGCAATCAGCTTGGCATCAATGCCTGACTCGTCTTCCATTTTAAGTACGCCAACCGGGCGGCATTTAATCACTGAGCCATTGATCAGTGGGTAGGGGGTGGGCACCAGCACATCCAGTGGGTCGCCATCTTCAGAGAGCGTATTGGGGATATAGCCGTAGTTGCAGGGGTAAAACATCGCGGTTGCCATAAAGCGATCCACTAGCAAGGCGCCGGTGTCTTTGTCGACTTCGTATTTGACCGGGTCGCTATTGGCGGGGATTTCAATAATGACGTTAATCTCGTTGGGGATGTTTTTACCTGCTGGAATATCATTGATGCTCATGCTTTGGGTTACCTGTGGTTAGTTCTGGATTTGTACGCTAAGCGAGCGGTGCTTGGCAGAATCGGGCGCGGATGATACCAGAGTGGCGGCGTTTTGGCTAAAGGGTGTGGGGATTCTGGACGGGGAGGGAGGTTACTTTTGGTACAGGGTGGGGATAGGCAGTGTTTTTGTCCGTTTGGGCAGTCGGATATTTGCTGTTTTTCTTAGTTGCTTACAGCGTTGACTGCATGGCATGCCCTGCTGGACAGTCACTTTTTTCAACAGCCAAAAAAGTAACCAACCTTTTGTTTTAAAGAGAATGCCGTAAACGCTCCGTCGTTTAATCCCAGCGAAAAGGAGAAAGTCACCTAGAGTAATAAAGGCGGCTAATACACGCCAATGCATATTACTCTGTATCCGTCGACCGACCAGCTCGCCATAACCGACCCTTTATCGATAACACCTCGATTAAGAGTTGGCGACTGTGTATGGTTTTCTTTAACAGGCAAAATCCTTTTTGGGTTTAATATTCCCCGACCACCCTACAGCACAAAACCACTTATTTGATCGCCACCAACACCTCCTCATTGACGCCTCTCTTCAACCCCGAAACTGTTCCTCTATCCTTACCAATCATCGGCGCCGCAATCGCCATTGCCTTCTCCATAACCTCTTCAAGCAAACAACACTCATCCACAACTTCATACGCCTGCAGCTGAACAGCCCCAGCTCTCGCGCCAGCGAGCAACAAATCTCTCACTCCGCGCCGCGATAACTTATGCTTCACCAACGCATTCATCGACGGAATCAACACCATCCCTAAGTCAACCTCAGGCAAACAAAAATAACCTCTATCCTCGCGCATCACCCGATAATCACTGGCCAGCATAATCATCGCACCTAATCCAAATGCATGACCATTCACCGCCGAGACCACCGGCACTCCCGATGTTAACAGTCGCCCAATCATCAACATACAACTGTCAACAAAAGCTGCCGACTCCTCCGGCGGCGCTGACGTTAAATATGCTAAATCCAAACCCTGCGAGAAATTCTTACCTTCTCCAGTAATAATCAAACACTGAATATCTGTGTCTTGATCAAGCTCATCCAATACCGAATTAAATTCCGCCAAGCTGGTGGGGTTGAACTTACCTTCACCGTGCATGGTGACTGCTAAATAAGCCACTTCAGATTCTTTGATAATTTGACCACTGACTAATGACATAAGCTATTTACTCTGTTGTTGCTTAGGCGTTATCACCTAATATTAGGTTTTTATTGATTAAATCTGTGCGCGCAGCGCGCAAGAATACAGCTAAGCTACCGCAAGATTATCAATATGCAAATAGCGTTTTAATTTAAATACCAATAGGTAGAACGGAATGGTATCCATTAACGCAACAGACATCTTGAACAGGTAATTACTGCCTACCAACACTAGCATGGTTTTAAACGCAATATCACCCGCAAAATACGCAGCACCAAAGGTAATTGAAATCACCATAATCGAATCAACACCCTGGCTGATTAAAGTGCTGAAATTATTGCGTAACCAAAGATGCTTACCCTTGGTCAGTGTTTTCAAAAAATGAAATAAGCGTACATCGGCATACTGCGCTGCAATATAGGCCATCATCGACGCAAATACCGCACCGGCGGTACATTCATAGAGCAACTGAAATAATTCGATATGGCCCTCTACCGTTCTACCGGATGGTAGACTAACCGCCTCGGCAAGTTGGATTACCTGCCAAGGCGGTACCGCAGTACCGCTTACCGACGGTATTTGACTGCCCAACCACATAAACGCAAGGATAAAAAAGTTTAATGCCAGGCCAACCGATACCACAAAGTTAGCCCGCGCCCGACCATAAAGTTCACAAATTAAATCGGTGCATAAAAACGTTAACGGATAGGGCAGCACACCAATAGCGAGCTGCATAGGGCCTAATTGAATAAACCGGGTAATACCCACAACATTTAACAACGTCATTGCGCAGATAAAAAATGCCGCCAAAATGAAAAAGACGCGCTCGCGTCTTTCCAGTATTTCGCTGTCCGTCGCTTCAGATGTCGTCAAAATGAAACCTCAATGAGTTGTGTTGGTGGAAGTATTCGTTAGGGCTTGCTATAAAAATATCCGCCGGTGATTTACAATGCCGGAGGTTGGCAAGCACAGTTGTGAAACAATAGATTGAAACATATGCCTCGCTTTTTTTAAATACCTGGAAACAGCATGACAAGTGCAAAATTGGAAATGATCTACGGCATTAATGCGGTCAATGATATGATCAAGATGCGACCTAAAGCGATAGAGCAGCTTTATGTACTAGATTCCCGGCAAGATCAGCGGATCCGAGGTTTAGTCGAGGCCGCAAACACGTTGGCAATCGCCGTTAAACCCTGTAACTCATCGACCTTTAATCAACTGTTAGATCAGTTAATACAGTCGCAGCAGCTCGACCAAGATAGCGTGAATCACCAGGGCGTATTATTGGTCTGCCGCCCGGCGCAAGCGCAAGATGAAAAGTTTTTGGCGGCGCTGCTTAATCGCAGCGAACAGCCGCTGTTGTTTTTGCTGCTTGATGGTGTTACCGACCCGCATAACCTGGGGGCGTGTTTGCGCTCGGCTGATGCGGCTGGTGCCGATGCGGTTATCGTACCCAAAGATAATGCCGCAGGCTTAACGCCGGTGGTAAGAAAAGTGGCCAGTGGCGCAGCAGAGACTACACCATTGGTGGTGGCAAAAAACTTGGCGCGTTGTATTAAAAACTTGCAAGAGGCGGGTGTCTGGGTGATGGGAGCCACGGGTGATGCAGAGCAAAGCCTGTTTGATTTGGACCTTAGCGCGCACACGGCAATCGTGATGGGTGCCGAAGGCGGTGGTTTGCGTCGGTTGACCAGTGAACGCTGTGATAGTTTATTTAAAATCCCCATGAACGGCGCGGTAGAAAGTCTAAATGTCTCAGTCGCTGCCGGTATTTGTGTGTTTGAAGTGTTACGGCAGCGGCAGCAGTCGTAGCTTATGAATACATTGATTCTCAATGGCTCTATTTCAGTGAGTGCAATCAAGCGTATGATCGACCGCTCTTATGCTCTGGTGATTAAAAATCCGAAAAAGGTCGAGCAATTCGCGCTAGCGCTTAAGCATGACGAAGATACGCTATATCGCTTGTTGCGAACTGACTTAGCGTGATTGCCTGTGAGCCAGCCAAACCATTAAATTCTTGCCATTAAGTTATTAATAATTGTGCATTAGGCGATTGTTGGCCGTAACCGACTTGCTTTGCCAGTCAAATTGACTCAAGCGTGATTGACAAGTTTGGCGTCGAACCGCACTATTTTGCACTCACCTTTACTGTGTGTTTCACGCGTTAAACGCAGCCAGGATTTTCTATGACAAATGTTAATATTAACTCGGCGCAATCGGCGGCTGCTTACTCCTTTGCTAATAAGGATATCCCCTGGCTATTGCAATTGTGGTCAGAGCAAACACCTGATAAGGCATTTTTAATTTGGCAACCCAAAGATGAGGGCAATAGCCGACAGTGGACCTATCAGCAGTTTTGGCACGATGCCAATCGTGTTGCCTGCGGTTTGATTGATAAGGGTGTTAGTAAGGGCGACAAGGTTCTGATTCATGCCGAGAACTGTCCTGAGATGGTATTAAGTTGGTATGCTTGTGCCATTATCGGCGCGGTGGGCGTAACCACCAATACGCGCTGCGTAGGTGAAGAGTTGTCGTACTTTGCCAGTCATTCCGATGCGGTGGGTTGTATTACCCAGCCGCAGTTTTATCCGGAGCTAAAAGCACACGCCACCACATTAAACTGGTTTGTGATTACCGATAATAATGCAGGCGAAACGCCGGCGGCCAACCAGTTAAATCATGGCGAGCCAGTCTTTGACTCGTTATTGGATAAAGGCGATACAGCGCCAGTTCGTGAAGCCGAGCCCATGCTGCCTGTGGGTATTCAATATACCTCGGGTACCACGTCGCGTCCCAAGGCCGTAGTTCACACCCATGCGAACGCATTATGGGCTGGCCGAACTAACTCGCAAAACCAATTAAATGGCCCCGATGATGTCTATCTGACCTTCTTGCCGTTTTTTCATGTAAACGCTCAAAGCTGGTGCACCTGGAATATGTTATGGGTTGGTGGCACGGTAGTACTACAGCCTAAATTTTCTGCCTCACGCTTCTGGGAGTTGTCGTTAAAGTACCGTTGCACCATTGCATCGATGATTCCCTTTTGCTTTAAAGCTATTGGCGCACAAGAGGTGCCCGAACACCATTACCGTATCTGGTGTACTGGCATTATTATGCCGCAGCTGGAAGACTGGTTTAAGGTGCGAACCTTTGCCTGTTGGGGGATGACAGAAACCGTTGCGCACGGCACCCGTTCCGATTTATACCATCCATCACCCAATATGAATATTGGTACGCCCACGCCGGGTTATGAATTTGCCATTATTGACGCAGAGACTGGAGAGCAGTGCCCACCGGAAGTTAACGGTGAGTTATGTATTCGTGGTACGCGCGGTGTGCAGTTATTTTACGAGTACTATAAAAATCCCGAGGCCATGGCAAAATCCTTTACCGATGATGGCTGGTTTAAAACCGGCGATATGGTGAGGTTAGGCGAAGATGGTTACTTCTATTTTTCAGATCGTGATAAGGATTTACTGAAAGTCGGTGCAGAAAATGTATCGGCGCGCCAAGTAGAAGAGGTGATCTACGAATTGCAGGGTTGTTTCGACGAAGTTGCAGTGGTTGCGCAAAAACACGAAATGCTCGATGAGGTACCGGTGGTGTTTGCCATTAAAAGCCCGTATACCGAGGAGACCGAAGAGCAGCTGCGCGAAAAAATTATGAGCCATTGTGCGCAGAAGCTGGCTGACTTTAAACGGCCAAGAGCAGTTTACTTTTTAGAGGATTTTCCTCGCGTGACTTTGGAAAAAACGGCCAAGAATAAACTGCGTGATTTAGCGAACGAAATGGTGGGTACGACTTAGGGGGAGTGCGTATTGCTTGAAGTTATAGATCCCACCATTGCTGGCGAGTTCGAAGTGAAAAACTGAATTCCACATAATACATGAAAACGTTATCAAATTAGGTAGAAACTATGAGTGAAGAGCTAGATATCAGCACCAAAAACTGCATCATCGAAAAAGACGGAAGAACTTTAATAGTCACGTTAAACCGCCCTGAGGCCAAAAATGCATTTAGCCCCGAAATGTTACTGGGTATGTATAAAGCCTGGCGCTTGCTCGATGAAGACGATGATTTAATGTGTGCCATTCTTACCGCTAACGGAGACACCTTCTGCGCGGGTATGGATTTAAAAGCCGGTGCCGATGGCGAGCATAAAAGCACCGAAGAGTTTATGGAGCTCATGGGTAAAGTGCCTAATGTGCATTGGCAGGCATTACTTCGTGATAACCGCCCCAATAAGCCGTTAATTCTTGCAGTGGAAGGTTACGCACTGGCCGGTGGTACTGAAATTTTAGCGGGTACCGACTTGCGCGTGGCGGCCGAGAACGCAACCTTTGGTGTTACCGAGGTGGCGCGTGGTTTGTACCCCATGGCCGGTTCCAGTGTGCGTATTCCACGCCAAATTCCTTATTGCCTGGCGGCAGAAATTGTTTTGCTTGGTCGCCATATTACCGCGCAAGAGGCATTAGACTGGGGTTTGGTGAATCGCCTGGTACCCAAGGGTGAAACGCTGGCCGAAGCCAAACGTATGGCTGCCGAGTTATGCAAAACCGGCCCGTTAGCCCTAAAGGCCATTACTCAGTCGCTACGTGATATTCAAACCGATGTGCCAGAGCCCGAAGCCATGCTCAAATCCGATGAGTTAGCGGGGCCGGTATTTGCATCCGAAGATGCGCGCGAGGGCATGAAAGCCTTTAAAGAGAAACGTCCTGCCGTTTTTCAGGGTAAGTAATCGCAGCAGATTTTATTGCGGTGGTTTTTACTTGCGGGTAAAAACCACCCAGTCCATTGGCTTGGTTTCTGGTGCTGTTGCTGGTAACGCCCGCAGTGCTTGAAGCACTTACAACCAGCTTGTCACTTTTAAAAGTCGCTAACAAAACACGTTTTCGCAAATTGAGGTGCAGCTAAAGCGACGCTACGATTTGATTCCCAATCTACTTGATACCGCTAAAGGTTATATGGCGCACGAGTGTGAAACCATAGAGGCGGTAATCAATGCTCGCAACCAGGCGGGGATCGGTTCGAAAAACGCCGTGAAGAAATAGCCCTAGCGACAGTGCTGGCACGCGGTGCCGTGGCGCACCGTCTTAGCAAAGCTGAATGAACCCTTGAGCAGCTTCTTATCAATATCAGCTGGTACTGTCGACCTTGTATCACTACGGTAATATTGCAAAGGCCGATGGCGATCGCGCCTTTTCTTGTGGCCTCAATACGGGGCTGTATTATCTAAAGTGGTTAGCCAAAGAGGGTTGTAGACTCGACCCATTTACCAAGGCCGTTGAGGAGAGGGCCTGTGCCTACCCGCTCCTTAGGCCCCGCCTGATTAAAGGGCTTGGCGATTGTGCAAAACACGACGATAAGATAGACGCGGTGGAGCAGGAAATTATTTGCGCCATCGCGGTTGTAATGGATTGTCCTCAGCCAATATTGTAAAGTGGGAAACCGGTTATTATTGGCCTTCGGTATGTGTTATTTGATTATCGCCGCAGCCACTTTAAGGGAGCGTCTAACGAATAATTTACTGTCAATTTGCAACTTTCGCACGGCGCTGATTCGCCTAACCCTGGTCAGTGCCTGCCTGTTTTTGGCCGCTTGCAATAAAGCGCCGCAATTACTTGAGCCCAATGCCGAAAAACCACAGCCTTTAGCGGGCTATGTGCTCGATAATGATATGTCGCGAATTAGTTTTTTATCGGTAAAGAAATCGGCTATCGTAGAGAATCATCACTTTTTAAGTGTGACGGGGGCGGTGGACAAAAGTGGTAGCGCCAATATCAGCGTGGCATTAGATTCGGTTGAAACCTTGATTCCCATTCGCAACGAACGGATGAGAAAATACTTGTTTGAGATAGAAAAATATCCTACCGCTGAAATTAATGCTGCCGTGGATATTGCAGCACTGCACGATTTGCGGGCTGGCGAGTATTGGCAGGGCGCTATTGATCTCACTCTGTCACTGCATGGTCCGCAAAAAGCCTACAGCGCGCAAGTCGATGTTATTCGCTTGGCAGCGGGGCAGCTACAGGTAAGTACTACACAACCGTTGCTTATTGCCGCCGACGATTTTGATTTAACCGGCGGTATTGCCATGCTTGCCAAGCTGGCCAACTTGCCTTCAATTGCCCAAACCGTGCCAGTTAATGTCCGGCTGGTTTTTGCTCTCGAGCAATAGCCCGGTTTAAAGTGCTTAACAGCACTCAGGTTAATAATATCGGCTTAACAATATCAGGTTAACGGTGTTCGATTAATGAGGCAGGTTTAGCGATTTGATAAAGCATCCGGACAATCATACACCCAGCTCTTTTGTGGTGGACTTTTTCAAAATGGAGTCTGCCGGTGGTTTGCTGCTGATGTTTGCCGCGCTCTTGGCGATGGTATTTGCCAATAGTAGTCTCGATGTTTACTACCAGTTATTGTTATCAACGCCGGTTGAAGTCAGGGTGGGCAGCCTCGAAATAGCCAAACCATTACTACTCTGGATTAACGATGGTTTAATGGCGGTGTTTTTTTTCCTGGTTGGCCTTGAGCTAAAGCGAGAGCTTGTTGAAGGCGAGCTCTCTGATAAGCGCAATATTATTTTACCCGGTGTTGGGGCCATTGGTGGTATGTTATTCCCGGCGCTTATTTATGTTTACTTTAATTACAATGACCCGGTTGCACTTCAGGGTTGGGCGATTCCTGCGGCAACCGATATTGCCTTTGCACTGGGGGCGTTGGCGTTATTGGGTTCGCGCGTGCCCACCTCAATTAAAATCTTTTTAACCTCGCTGGCGATTTTTGATGATGTTGGCGCCATTCTGATTATCGCCATGTTCTATACCACAAAAATATCGCTGAATGCCATAATAGTGGTGGCGTTATGTATTCCGATACTGGCCTTGCTTAACTATCGCCATGTTGAGTCGCGCAGTGTTTATATTCTGATTGGTATTATTATGTGGGTGGCAACCTTAAAGTCGGGTGTGCATGCAACCTTGGCTGGGGTGTTGCTGGCGATGTTTATACCGATACGCGCTAAAGTGCCTGGTGGTATATCACCGCTCAAGAGTCTTGAGCATGATCTTCATACTGTGGTGGCGTTTTTTATTTTACCGGTATTTGCCTTTGCCAATGCGGGAATTAGCTTTGCCGGGGTTGGCGTTGAACAGTTAATGCATGGTGTGCCCATGGGTATTGCTACAGGTCTGATTGTGGGTAAGCAGCTGGGTATTTTTGGTCTTTGCTGGCTGGCGATAAAGTTAGGTATGGCAAAGCTACCCGCAGGGATGTCGATGATGAGCCTGTATGGCACTGCAGCACTTTGTGGTATTGGTTTTACAATGAGCTTGTTTATTGGCTCATTAGCATTTGAAGAAACCGGTGTTGATATGTTTTTCGATGAGCGGCTGGGTATTATTGTCGGCTCGCTGGTTTCTGGTCTGGTCGGCTTTTTTATTTTACGGCACAGCTTGCCGGCGAAGGCGAGCCTATAATCTTATGCAATGAACCGATGATTGGAGTTGAAGCCAATGGATAACTATTTACAACAGCAACTATCGGGTAACCATTGTTTTGGCTGCGGTGTGGATAACCCCCAGGGGTTACAAATAAAGAGCGACTGGGCGGCTGATGATAGTGTTGAATGTCGGTTTACGCCTGAACCCCATCACTGTGCTGGACCACAGAAAGTTTTAAACGGCGGTATTATAGCGACAATTATTGATTGTCACTGCATTGTTGCGGCCATGGCAAAGGCCTACCGAATGGCTGGCCGCGAGCTAGGAGAGGGCGCGCGTATCTGGTTTGCCACAGGCGCGCTCGAAGTCGCATACTTGAAGCCAACGCCGATCGACAATGATGTATTGTTAAAGGCGCGTGTTCTCGATACTGCCGAGAAAAAAATTACCGTTGCCTGTGAGCTATTTTCGGGTTCTGATTTATGTGCTACTGCCAATGTTGTAGCGGTAAAAGTGCCTAATAGCTGGTTCGATTAATAACGATAAATTGCGCAACAGGATATACAATGATTAAGCACGTGGTTTTACTTAACTGGAAAGCGGGCGTCACCAAGCAGCAAATAGCTGATCTTGGCGAGGGTTTTAAGCGCTTAAGTCAGGAGGTTGGTGAAATAAAAAGCTACGAGTTTGGCCCCGATGCCGGATTTTATAAGGGTAATGCCAGTTATGCACTGGTTGCCGAGTTTGCCAATGCGGCTGACTTAAACGCTTATGTTAATCATCCTAAGCATCAAGCGTTGCTTGCCGAGTTGGCAGGCCCAATGCTTGAATCATTTCAGGCCGTGCAGTTTGAAATGCATTAAGACTGCGGTAAATCTATTTTTCGTATGACGTGTGAGTTTAAAATAATCTGGAATCGCTAATGTCAAACGCCACAGTTACATTGAATAAAGCAGAAGTGTATGCGTTGGGTGCGCATCATGCCGAGCGTGAGGCCGCACGCGATCTTGTTGCGGTAATGGATACTTTGAGCGAAAACCCCGTTTATGAATACCCGACGCTGCGTAAGCGATTTAGCGGTAGAGAGAAGTCGCAGCGATTCTATGAATATTTTTTTGAAAATTTTTCGCCCAATGTGGTGGATGGGCAGTTGATTCGTCAGTGGGCTAACGAAACCAGTGTGGCGCAAGAGTATGATATTGTGCTGAGTTTCAATGGTGTAAAAGAAACCCACCGCGTTCTTGGTGTGTTGTTTGTTGAGGGCGATAAGCTCGGTGGCGAAATTGTTTACGCCAGTGAGGCTACCGTGCGCAGAATGTTGGGGCCAGTTTTTGATGAGCTGGAAAGTTATTAATAAACCCATAGCCAATATTAAATAGTGAGATGAGAATAAAAAATGAGACTGCAAGATAAGATTGCGATAATCACCGGTGGCGCGTCGGGTATTGGTTTAGAAACGGCGCAAATTTTTGCTCGCGAAGGCGCTCAGCTTGTTATTGCCGACTTAAACGCAGCCGGTGCCGAACAAGCGGCCGCGTCTTTAAGCGGGAGTGGGCACCTAGGCCTTGCCTGCGATGTGACAAATAGTGCGCGCGTTAATGAAGTTGTTGCCGCTGCCATAGAGGCGCACGGCAAGATCGATATTTTAATCAACAATGCGGGTGTTGCCAGTTTGCCGAATGACGGGTTTGCCCAGGCGATGGAGGCGCGCGAGTTTGGTGTGCTGCATATGAGTGACGATGCATTTACCCAAATGATGGCGATTCATGTATCGGGTGCGATGTATTTTATCCGAGCCTGCGTTCGTTCGATGATGGCGGCAGGCGGCGGTTCTATTGTGAATCTTTCCAGTATTGCCGGGCTGGTAGGTCACGGTCCGGTTCACTATGCATCGGCCAAGGGGGCTTTACTCGGCATGACAAAATCGTTAGCGCGCGAGCTGGGTCCTGCCAATATTCGTGTCAATGCCATCTGCCCTGGTGTTATTGATACACCAATGACTCAGGCGGTACCCGATAAATTTATTGACCCCCAGGTTAAGGCTACGCCGCTGCGTTGCAAAGGTGTGGCTGCCGATATCGCTCACACAGCGCTATTTTTAGCATGCGATGAGGGTGCCTTTTTAACCGGCCAGGCGATTTCGCCCAATGGCGGCCTTGTTATTACCTGACAAGACGTTTATTTGGCGTTGATAAAAATAGGTGATGACCACGCCCGGTGTTCGGCCGGTGCCAGGCAATCATCGCTGGGGTTATTGCCGCAGTCACGCATACGAATACACACGCCTTGTTCGTTATATTCGCAGCCCAGCGTATCGGCGTTCATGGTAGGTATTGGCGCTTCAATGGCTCTGGCGTAGTAAATCGCATCGCGCCCTGCGCCTGAGAACTCATCGTCTTCAATGGTAAATTCGCATCCTCTATTACCGGCCGGGCAGTTATAGCTGCGCCATGGATCTTCGATCAGCGAATCTAACGGCTCGTTAGGGTATTGCTGGGGGCGAATGCGCACGATTTCCAGGCGGGTAATTGGCCTAACCTCATTAGAGGGGTTGTAGCATTCGTTGCCACATAATTGACCCAGCCGTTGTTCGCCAAGTGCGGCAGTGGCATACGTAGGGCAGCCAGGCTTTTGCTCAAATGAACCCAATGCACGTACCCGCAGCGTTGGATTGTTGGCTGTTTCAACGGTTGAACCCATAGGCGCCTCACCTGCATCGCTTAATACATCAAACCACAGCTTAATGCGCGGCCCCGATGTTGCGTACACGGCTTTGCGTTGTAGTGCACCCCAAATGGCATGGCGATCGCGCGCAGGCGCATGGACCGCCACAAGCCCGCCGGTATACCAAAACGAATTAAACCGCTCGGCCTCGGCAAGTCTTTGGCTGTTGGCATCGGCCAGGTTAATTTTTATCGACTCCGCGGCTTGCTCAGCGCTTCGGGTATTACCTGCGGTTAGCACCGGAATCAAGCCGTTGATATCAGAGTTGCGTTTGATATCCAGTTGTTTGTAACCGGTTCCGGGCCGGGCGCCATGATTATCGCTAGCGGCGATAAAACCCAAGTTAAATCGTTGCGGGTTTTGCGGCTCACTAAAATCCGTCATCGCCAGAATATATTGTGCAGCGCCGCGGCGGCGGTAATTAAAGGTCGGTAAAAAGCAGTCGCGGCATTGTCCGCTGTCGCGCCACTGGGTCCACATATCTACGCCGGGCACGGTCAGGTGACCGGCGCGACCGGCATCGACATAATTTTGCCTGGCATCGGCAGCTCTTTGCTCACAAACAGTGGCAGGCTCGCCCGCAGCTTCGCAACGTTGTTGAATAATGCTTCCCGCCTGTTGGCAGGCCGGTAAATAGCTGGGGGTTTCTGCTGGGCAAACCCGATTGCCGTTGGCATCGATATTGTAGGCCTGATTATCGATATAGCGCTCGGAGTTACCATGGCCTGACATGATTTCAATTAAGTTCTGGTACTTGGCGCCGCGATAGCTGGCCAGTTGTTTGCGCCAGTCGGTGCCGGGCGGTGAGTAAATACCCCAGGTGGTTCCGTGCGGAATCACCATGGCCTCCATGCCCCATTGATCGAGTTTATCGAACAGCATATTGGGGTCTTCGGCAATTTCTATACAGTTTGTGGTGCGATCACGCACTGAGCCATTGAGTTCACAACGTGGTGTTTGTTCGAGGTCCTGGGTGTACTTCATTAGGTCGCGGGTGCGCTGGTCGTTGGCGAGCAGAGCCATAGCGCCACGCACCATTGTGCCCGGTATTGGCATACCTTGTACGGGGGCCGCGATCGGTCTGATTGGAATGGTATCGTCGCCCAAATCGCGTAGCACAACATTTTTATGGCCAAAGTGGGTTTCGGGTGTTTGTCCGGTTTGGGTCCATTCCCAGCCTAAAAACGCCACCAGATCGGGATTGCTGCTATCGGTAACATCGTTACAGGCGCGAATCGCGTCGATGGTTTCTGACCATATGCGCGGCGTGATTTGCTCTGCATGGTCGTTGATAGACCAAAAGTCCAGCGCCGAGCAGTAGCGGGCAAAGTCGCAGGCATCGGCGGGCGGGTGGCTGCCAACATTGCCATTGGTGGTTGGCAGGCTTAGCGTAAATGCATCGAAGGAGTAAGTGGTATGTACATGCAAGTCGCCAAATAAAATTTCAGTGTTGGCTTTATCGCCTAATGTCAGAGTTGATGCAGGTAGTTGTTGGCGCTGCTGGATAATCGCGTGATCGACGGCGGGGCCGGTGGGCTTGGTGACAGGGTCAAAGTTTCCCAGCCGGCCAGTGCCTGCAATATAAATCGCCAGCAATAAACAGCCGACTACTATAACTGCGCCCAAACCAAGAGACTTAAAAAAAATTTTCATTTTTTATTCACGATTAAAAAATTTATTCCAGCGTAGTGCTTATATCGCGCTTGCGCTCGCAGCTAATTTGCCGGTGTTGCCAGCATCGCTTCGATACCGCCATCAACGGGAATCACTACACCGTTAATAAAGCTGGCATAGTCTGATGCGAGATAGGCTGCGACATCGGCAATTTCTTCAGAGCGGCCCAGTCGGCCCATGGGCTGCTTAGATTCAAACGCCGCTACGCCACCGGGTAAGGTCTCTAACCATTGAATCATACCGGGCGTGCCTGTTGAAGGTGCAATGGTATTGGCACGAATGCCTTGCTTGCCATACTCCAGTGCGATACTGCGCATTAAGCTGTTAACACCGGCTTTGGCTGCGCCATAAACGGCCAGCCCGTTCACTGCACCGGCACCTGCGCCAGAGGTGGTCGATACAATAGCGCCGCCGCCATTGCTTACCATGGCCGGTAGTGCACGCATGCAGGCGTGGTATACGGCGTCGAAATTAAGCGAGCGTATACGCTCAAATTCATTGCGATCGATATCGCCCATAGGGGTGGGGAATGAACCGCCAGCATTATTAAACAGCACGTCGAGCTTGCCAAATTTTTCTAATGCAAAATCCACCACGGCAATAATCTGATCGGGGTCGGTGACATCGGCCACTTTCGCTTCGGCGGTGCCGCCTGCCTTGTTGATCCCGTCAACAACCTGCGTAAGCCCTTCGGCATTAAAATCGGTTGCCACAACCTGGCCACCTAGGCGGGCAAATAGCTCGGTGCTGGCGCGGCCGATGCCGCTGGCGGCACCGGTGACGATAATGATTTTTCCTGTGTAATCGATTTTCATATCAATGTCGTTTTAATTAATTTGCGAGACAACAGTCGTTGCCGGGATAAAAATAATTTAGCGTATGATTGGCTGCAGAATCTCTAATAAAAAACCGGCATCGTTGCGCAAATCTACCATTGCCGTGCGCAGCTCGTCTGTGCCTATATCTTCATACACGGTTGGTACATCCAATGACTGATAGTGTTTAACAGTACTGTCTTTATCGTCGACGTAGACGCCGATATGGGTGAGTTTTGCATCGCGCTTTTGCAGCAAGCGGTCGTGATTTTGTTTTGTTTGTTCATTGGTTGCCACAATATACTCAAGTTCAACACCGGCCCAGTCGGCGACTGCTGCCCTGACGCCGGCTTCGGGTACATCCAAAAATCGAAAAGGGCCAATGCCAAATAAATTTTCTGCGCGCTCAACCGCGTGGTCTAAATCCTTAACGGCAATACCTAATTGAAGTTTTTTCGCGCTCATATTTTCTGCCTATTATCGGGCTTATGCTTTTTTGTTAACCAATATTGAATTTAAGCTGTGAATGGATAGTTTATCATGTGGCCAGGAGGAGTAACTATGAGTAAAACAGTCAGTTCAGGTGTTGCAATGGTCACTGGTGCCAGTCGCGGTATTGGTAAAGCGACGGCGTTGGCATTGGCCGAAGCCGGTTTTGATATGGTATTGGCGGCCCGCACGGTTAGTGATAGCCAGTGCCCCAGTGAAAATGTGTTAGGTGTCGATGGCAATCGGCTGCCAGGTACACTTGAGCAGACTGAGCGCGAAGTGCGCGCCTTGGGGCGCGATGCGATTAGTGTGCCGCTCGATTTATTGGATTATGGCAGTATCGATAATGCGATTGCCAAGGCCAAAGCGCACTTTGGGCAAATCGATATTATGGTTAACAATGCGATTTACCAGGGGCCAGGTTTAATGGCCGATTTTCTTAATGGTGCATTTGAGGATTTGGAAAAAACCTTTAATGGCAATGTGCTGGCGCAGGCGTATATTGTGCGTGCTTTATTGCCGGATATGTTGGCGCGCGGGTCGGGTACGATTGTTAACTTAACCTCGGCGGCGGGAATGACCACACCACCGATGAAGCTTGCCAAGGGTGGGTGGAGTTTTGCTCATGGGGCAACTAAGGCGGCCTTGCATAGAATGGCGGGTATACTCGCGCTAGAGTATGGCGATCAGGGGATACAGGCGTTTAATCTTGAGCCTGGGTTGGTAGCGAGTGAGTCTATGGTTGCGGTGATGGGTGAGACTTCGGAATTAGAAAAAATGGGTGTAATACCTGCGCCAGTGACGGTGCCGGCAAAGGTGATTCAGTGGTTATGCACTGAGGCAGAAGCGAAGCAGTTTAATGGGAAGAATATTTTTGCTCAGGAGTTTTGTAAGGAAAGGGGGTTGATTTTTGGGTGGCCGGAGGGGGAGCTGTAGTTTTTTTGATGATTGGTG